>JBDTLT010000155.1:0-12907 GCA_039934635.1 Acidimicrobiales bacterium | reverse complement strand
GTCAGTTGCCCGGTGGTGGTCAGTTGCCCGGTGGTGGTCAGTTGCCCGGTGGTGGGCAAGCCCGCCCGCCCGGCGCGTCGATCCCGCAACAACCGCAAGGCGCGGTGCCCCAGCCGCAACAGGGTGGTGCACTACCGGGAGGCCTCGGCGGTGGTACCGGGACCACGGTGTCGACCGACCAACCCGAGAAGTTGCCGTGGCTGATCCAATTCGACGAGTTCGTGAAGAACCGCCGTTATCAAGGCCAGAAGGAGATCGCCGTGCGGCCGTCGGCCGGCGTGACGCCCACTACCGCGTTGAACGAGGTGCTCTCGCTGAAGTTGATCGGCCTGGCCGGTGAGCCGTCCGAGCGGTCGGCCTACTCGTCGTTCGCAGTGAACGGCAGCAAGCCGACGCTGCGCCTCGTGCTCGAGCAGCCGGGCGACGAGTTCGCCGGCGACAACTTCGACGACGACGGTGTGCTCTACAAGTCGCTCAGCACCGGCCGCTTCCAGTATCTCGGCGAAGACCCGCTCGCCTACAACAACGCGTATCGCCAGATCACGCAAAAGAACGAACACGATCTCGCGCCAGTGATCAAATTGCTCAAGTGGGTCACCGACGCCACCGATGCGGAGTTCGACGCCGATCTCGACAAGCACGTCGACGTGGCCTCGCTGGCGCGTTACGTCGCACTGCACAACCTGTTGTTGGACTTCGACGACATGAGTGGCCCCGGGCAGAACTCGTATCTCTTCTACAACCTCGAGACCGAGCGGTTCACGATCATCTCGTGGGACGTCAACCTGTCGTTGTCCGGCACGCTCACGCAGGGGCCCCTCGATGCCGGCAGTTTCGGCGGCGGAGGCGGTGGCGGTGGCGCCCGTATCGGTGGCGGTGCGGTGCCCGGTGGTGGCGCGGTGCCCGGTGGCGCGACGACGCAGGGCGGTGGCGGTGGCGCGATACCCGGTGGTCTCGGCGGCAATCTGTTGAAGACCCGCTTCTTGGCGTCGGCGAAATTCCAGCAGATCTACCTGCAGGAGTACCGCAAGATCTACGACGACCTCTTCGTCGGTGGCCGCGCGCTCGACGCGCTCGCAAACGTCGAAAAGTTCCTCACGAGCAAGGCCACGTCACTGGTCGACAGCGCCACGATCACGGCGGACGTCCAGCGCATGCGCCAGACACTCACCGGTCGCACCGAAGGGCTCAAGGGCAAGATCTGACGATCATCCCGCCCACTCACCGTCTAACGAAGGTCTCGTTCAGATCGCGTTGTGGGTAGGTGCGGGCGTGGCGGAACCAGCGCACGAGGTGGCGGTCGGCGCCCACCATTGCGCCTTCGGTGAAGCGCATGCCCGTGAACGCGCGGATGTCGTCGACCAACAGATCGTCGGCGAGCTTTTCTTGGAAGGCGAGGCGTTCTTCGACCTCGTCGGCACTACCGGTGCGCGGCGTGGCGGATATGTAGTAACTCTGCCCGCCGACCGAGGTCGGTGTCGTGGTGAAAAGCCCCATCGAATCAACCGCGCCGGTCGTCACGTAGGACACGGTGTTCGTGCCGCACACGCGGATGCGCTGGTGAAAGCGTCCGAATGCGGGCGACGAGAAGTCGACGTCGTACTCGACCCGCCCGTCTTCGAACCACACCATGTCGTCAGGGTCTTCGAACTCGAGTGCGTGCACGTAACGCAAGTGCTGGAAGTCGAATGAGTTGCCGAGGATGACCCACGGCTCGACCGGGAAGAGGTCGGTGCGCCGCGCGCGACATGCGAGCGTGGCGTCGTCGTAGTCGCGTATGCCCGGCGGTTCACCTTCGGCCTCGTCACCGTTGAACACCCAGATGACACCCCAGCGCTCGCGTGCCGGGAACACAGGAACTCGTGCACTCGTTGGGATGCGGTCGTTCGACGGGATGTCGGTGCACGTCCCGTCGCGGCCGAAGCAGAAGTGATGGAACATGCACTGGATGTCGTCGCCGATGACCGCGCCGAGGGACAGATCGGCGCCCATGTGGGGGCACTGCCCACCGAGCACGATGGCCGTGCCGCTCGTGTCGCGGTAGACGACCAAGCGGTGGCCGAAGAAATCTGCACCGTACGCGCGGCCATCGTCGATGTCGGACGACAGCGCGACGGCGTACCACGTGCGATGGGCCAACCATGTCGAAACCGACCCGTCCATCGGAACTCCCCTCTAATCAGTTGTCGCCGGAGTCACGGGCTCGCCGTAGCGAATCCGCGAGTCGTTCGACGAGATTGTCGCCGAGCGCGGGCACCGCGAACTCCGCCGACACGAGCGCGTCGGTTGCTTCTTTGACCACTGCGCGCCCGTCGTCGGTGATCTCGGCCAGCACGGCGCGTCGATCCGTCGGGTGCGGCACCCTGCGCACGAGGCCCTGGTGTTCGAGTCGATCGATCGTGTTGGTGATGCTCGTCGGATGCACCATGAGGCGTTCGCCCATCTTGCCGAGGGGCAATGACCCGGTGCGGGTGAAGGTCAACAAGACGAGTGCCTCATAGCGGGAAAACGTCAGCCCGAACGGACGCAGCACTCGGTCGATGCCGGCGAGGATCAGTTGGTTGGCCCGCGTGATGGCAGTGGCGGCGCTCATTGCTTCGAGAGCGCCCCATCCGTGGCTCGTCCACTGGCGTCTCGCCTCGTCGAGAGGGTCCAACGATAAGGGCACGGCCGCAGGCTACCCGCGAGGACAGGTACGGATCGCAAGAACAATTGCAGAACCGATAGTCGGATATCCAAGTAGTTGGCATACTAAGAGGATGCCCGACGACCAAGAGCACCTCTTCGAAACGATGTCCGGGGTGCCGGTGGCGGCGGTCTACGGCGAGGGGCCGTTGCCGGGCGAGTATCCGTACACGCGCGGCATCCATCCGTCGATGTACCGGTCGCAGTTGTGGACGATGCGGATGTTCGCCGGGTTCGGCACCGCCGAGGACACCAACGCGCGGTTCAAAGAACTGTTGCGTGCGGGGGGCACGGGGTTGTCGACCGCGTTCGACATGCCGACGTTGATGGGCCGCGACTCCGATGACCCGTGGGCGGTTGGTGAGGTCGGCAAAGCGGGTGTCGCTATCGACACCGTGGCCGATATGGACGACTTGTTCCGCGACATCGACCTCGCGTCCGTGACGACATCGATGACGATCAACGGGCCGGCCTCGATCGTGATGGCGATGTACATCGCGGTCGCCGAGCAGCGCGGCATCGCACGCGTCGACCTTGGTGGCACGATCCAAAACGACATCTTCAAGGAGTATCAGGCGCAAAAGGAATACATTTTCCCGCCGCGGCCATCGGTGCGGTTGGTGACCGATCTGATGCGCTTCACGACGGCCGAGATGCCGAAGTGGAACAGTGTGTCGGTCAGCGGCTATCACATCCGCGAAGCCGGATCGACGGCGGCGCAGGAGTTGGCGTTCACGTTGGCCAACGGGTTCGCCTATGTCGAAGCCGCGTGCGCGGCGGGTCTCGACATCGACGAGTTCGTGCCGCGGTTGTCGTTCTTCTTCAACAGTCATCTCGATTTCTTCGAGGAGATCGGCAAGTTCCGCGCCGCTCGTCGCATCTGGGCGCGGTGGATGAAAGAGCACTATCACGCCACCGACGATCGTTCGTTGCGCCTGCGCTTTCACACGCAGACCGCGGGCGTGTCGCTCACCGCGCAACAGTCCGAGATCAACATCGCCCGTGTCGCGTTGCAGGCGCTCGCCGCGGTGCTCGGCGGCACGCAGTCGTTGCACACCGACGCGTTCGACGAAGCGCTAGCGCTGCCGACGGAGAAGGCGGCGCGCATCGCGCTGCGCACACAACAGATCATCGCCCATGAGACCGGCGTCGCGAATGTCGCGGACCCGTTGGGTGGGGCACCGTTCGTCGAATGGATGACCGACGAGATGGAACGGCGCGCCGAAGAAGTCTTCGCGCATCTTCTCGACCTCGGCGCCGGCTCGATGCTCGAAGGGGTCTACGCCGGCATCGAGAACGGCTACTTCCAAGGCGAGATCGCGGATGCCGCCTATCGCTTCGAACGCCAGATCAACAACGGCCGGCGCATCGTCGTCGGCGTCAACGCATTCACCGACGGCGACGGCGGCGGCGGCGACACGCTCTACATCCCCGCCGAGACCGAAGCGCTGCAACTCGAACGACTCGCCGCAGTCAAACAACGCCGCGACAGCCAATCCGTGCACGACGCATTGCACCACGTCAAAGCGGTCGCCGCCGATCCGACGGCCAACACCATGCCCGCCCTCATCGCGGCGGTGCAGGCGCTCGCCACCGAAGGCGAGATCGTCGCGGCCCTCGAAGAGGTCTTCGGCTCGTACACCGAGAAAGCGACCGTGTGATGGCACAACGAATCATCCTCGCCAAGCTCGGCCTCGACGGACACGACCGCGGCCTCAAAGTCGTCGCCCGCATGCTGCGCGACGCGGGCTTCGAAGTCATCTACCTCGGCATACGCCAGACCGCCGAGTCGATCGTCGCCGCCGCCGAACAAGAAGACGCCGACGCCATCGGCCTGTCGATGCACAACGGTGGGCATCTCACGCTCGCCGCGCGTATGGTCGACGCCGTGAAGGCAGCTGGACTCGACATCCCGATCATCGTCGGCGGCATCGTCCCCGACGTCGACATCGCCAAAATGCACGTGCTCGGCGTCGCCACCATCTTGGGACCAGGCACTTCCGCCGAAGATCTCGTCACCGCAGTGCGTGGCGCGATCGACGCCGCGTGAGAGGTGCGACCGCGCCACCCGCGGTGATGCTCGAACAGGCCCGCGGCGGCGATCGCCGCGCGCTCGGGCGACTGCTGTCGATGGTCGAAGCCGGTGGCGCGGCGGCCGACGAGGTGGCCACGCTCGCGCACCCGCGGGCGGGCAACGCGTTCGTAGTCGGGATGACCGGCGCGCCCGGCGCGGGCAAGTCGACCTTGACCGGGCGGCTGACCGCGGCGCTGAGCGAGGGCGGCCGGCGCGTTGCGGTGCTCGCCATCGACCCGACCTCTCCCTTGTCCGGCGGCGCGATCCTCGGTGACCGCATCCGTATGGACGGCGTCGTGTCCGACCAGGTGTTCATCCGGTCGATGGCGACGCGCGGTCATCACGGCGGCCTGTCGTTGGCCGCGCCGGGCATGCTTCGGGTGTTCGACGCGGCGGGCATCGACGTGGTGTTGGTCGAGACCGTCGGCGTCGGCCAGGTCGAGATCGAAGTCGTCGGCACCGCCGACACGACCGTGGTCGTGGTCACGCCGGGTTGGGGCGACGCGATCCAGGCCAACAAAGCCGGTCTGCTCGAACTCGCCGACATATTCGTCGTCAACAAAGCCGACCGCCCCGGCGCGAGCGACGCTCGTCGTGATCTCGAATACATGCTCGATCTCGGGCCTGCCGCGCACGATCCGTCGCGCTGGCGGGCGCCGATCGTCAGCACCACCGCCACCGAGGGCGCCGGCATCGCAGAGTTGGCCGCGGCGATCGAAGGGCACCGCGACTGGATGACCGAACACGGTGAGCTCGCTCGGCGCCGGGCCCATCGGCTGCGCGACGAAGTGCGCAGCCATGCGATGGCGCTGTTCGCCGAAGCGACCGACGAACGACTGGCGAGCGCCGAGGGCATTGCGCTGCTCGACGAGGTCGTGCAGCGCCGGCTGACCCCGGCGGCCGCGGCGCGTACGCTGCTGTCAACCAACTAGAAGGGCGGACTTCGTGCGCGCCGTGTCATTCACACGAGGTAATCAACGCGGCTATGGCGTCGCGGTGGGCGACGCGGTCGCCGATGCATCGGCCACGCTGGGTGATCGCTACGTCGATCTCGACGCGATCGTGCACGCGGGCGCGTTCGCAGAGTTGTACGACGCCAGTGCGACGGCTGAAACGATCGCCATCGACGACGTGCGTCTGTTGCCACCGGTCATCGGGCCGCGCATCTTCTGCATCGGCATCAACTATCGATCGCATCGCGAAGAGATGGGACGTGACGCGTCCGACCATCCGACCGTGTTCGTACGGTTTCCTTCGTCACTGGTCGGCCACGCGTCGCCATTGCTGCGCCCACTCGCCAGCGATCGATTCGACTACGAGGGCGAGCTCGCGGTCGTGATCGGCAAGCCGGGGCGCCGCATTCCGCGAGAACACGCCCTCGAGCACGTCGCCGGGTACAGCTGTTTCAACGACGGCAGCGTGCGGGACTACCAGCGCCACACGTCGCAATTCACCGCGGGCAAGAACTTCGACCGCAGCGGCAGCTTTGGTCCGTGGCTCGTCACCGCCGACGAAGTCGACGACCCGTCGATGTTGACGCTCACCACGCGGCTCAACGGCGAGGTGATGCAGCATTCGACGACCGATCTGCTGATCTTCGACGTGCCCGAGATCATCAGCTATCTCTCCGAATTCACCGAGTTGCACCCCGGCGACATCATCGCCACGGGCACGCCCGGTGGCGTCGGCGTCGCCCGTGAGCCGGCGGTGTTCATGCAGCCGGGCGACACGGTCGAAGTCGAGATCAGCGACATCGGCCTACTCTCCAACGAGGTGGCGCAGGAGTAGCGACGGCGCCGCTCTACCCTGATCGGGTGGGGCAGCGCGTACGGCAGTTTGCCGATCCGACGGTCATCAGCGCCGTTGTGTTGTTACTGCTCAACGATCGGGTGCTCAAGGGCAACGGCCCGGCCTGGCTCACCGGCAAGTTGAGCGACGTCGCCGGTGTGTATCTCGTCGCGATGATCGTGGGCATCGTGACGGCCCGACCGGATGTCGCGGTTGCGACGACCGCGGTCGGGTTCGGCATGATCAAGTTGTCCTACGGCGCGGCACAACTCGCGGCGCCGGTGCTCGGGGGCGTCACGCGCCAAGACCACACTGACCTCGTTGCATTGCTGGCGTTGGTACCCGCGTGGCTCGTGCTGCGGCGAACACCGTCACCGCTCGTGTCCGGCTCGGTCGGTGCGCTGCTCGCGACCACGGCGTTGGTCTTCGCCGGTATCGGCGTCACCGCGACGAGCTGTGACGAAGCGAACTATGTCGACGCGTTCGCCGTCGACCGCGCGGGAGAACTTGTCGCGCGGATCCGGGTTCCCGTCTATGAGATGCCCGACCCTTCGTGGGCGCGTAGCGTCGACGGCGGACTCAGTTGGCAGCCGAGCGCCGACCCCGGTGTCTCGCTGACCCCGGTGCAACAGGCGTGCGACGCGTCGGCGCAGTGTTTCCGCGTGATCGAGAATCGCCGGGTCGAGCAAACCGACGCGAGCGGTGAATGGCACACCGCGTTCGGCTTCAGCGGCGAGCAGCGTCGTCGAATGGAGTCGCGCGCGGGCATGTGCGAACGCGCCGATGATGGGTTTCGGTCGTTGATCGTGGTGGACGACCAGCCGCAATCGCGGGTCATCGTCGCGATGGGAGAGCAAGGCGCGCTGGTCCGTACGCCCGATGGTCGCTGGGGTCGACACGCGGTGCTGGACCGCAAACCGATCTCGTTGCGCGGGTCGAGCTGGCTCGCGATCGCCGGGCTGCGGGCGCCGATCGTCGGCTTGCTGCTCACGCCGCTCGTGTATGCGCTCGCCCGATGGCGCGCCGGTCGAGCTCGGGGCCGGGACCTCGGCAATCAGTCGGCGATCGTCCAAGGCGCGATCATCGGCGTCGCGATGGCGGCGCTCGTCCTCAATATCGACTATTTCTTCGCCGGTCCTCTTATCGTTGCCGCGACGGTGCTCGCACTGCTCGTCTCGCTCGTGCGCGCACTCTCCGCGCTCCCGGTGCCAGGCCCCGTCGCCGTCTATCCGCCGCCGCCGAAACCGCTGCCACCACCCCCGCCGCCTCCGTCGGTGCGCGACCGCTAGCGTTCGCTCATGGCCTCCCACCCCACGCATCCCGACATCGATCTGTTGGCCGGTGAGTTCTACGCCGACGACCCGCACCGGCATTGGACGTGGATGCGCGAAAACGCGCCGGTGTACCACGACGCCAAGAACGACGTGTGGGCGTTGACCCGCCACGCCGATGTACTGGCGGCGTCGAAGGACACGACGTCGTTCTCGAATGCCCGCAACGGCAATCGTCCGCACGGACTGCCGCTCCCGATGATGATCCACATGGATGATCCGGCGCATCTGCAGCGGCGCAAGCTCGTCAACCGCGGCTTCACGCCGAGGCGGGTGCGCGACAACGAGGTCGAAGTGCGCGAGATCTGCGACGGCATCATCGACCGGATCTGCGAGCGCGGCGAATGCGATTTCGTCTGGGACATCGCCGCGCCACTGCCGCTGATCCTCATCGGCAACATGTTGGGTTTCGAACAGAGCTCCTACGACGACCTGTTGCGGTGGTCCGACGACATGTTGAAGGGGACCACGTCGAACAATCCGTCAGCGGCGCTCAAAGCCCGCGAGGCCGGCATCGCGTTCCGCGAGTATCAGATGGCGGTCATCGCCGACCGTCGCTCCAACGGACTGGGCGACGATCTCGTGAGTGTGCTGATGCAGGCCGAGGTCGATGGGCACGGGCTCGACGACGAATCGCTCGTGATGGAGACGCTGTTGATCCTCATCGGCGGTGACGAGACCACGCGCCATGTGATCACCGGGGGCATGCACGCGCTGCTCACGCATCCCGAGCAACGGCGCAAGCTCAGCGCCGACTTCGACGGCCACATCGAGACCGCCGTCGAAGAGATGCTGCGGTGGGTGTCGCCGATCAAGAACATGAATCGGGCGGTCACGCGCGACGTGGAGTTCGGCGGGCATCAGTTGCACGAGGGTGATCAGGTGCTGTTGATGTACGAGTCGGCCAACCGCGACGAGGCGGTCTTTGCTGATCCGTTCGCCTTCGACATCGCCCGCGACCCCAACCATCACCTTGCTTTCGGATTCGGCGCGCATTTCTGCCTCGGCAACGCGCTGGCGCGGGTCGAGCTCAAGGTGATGTTCGAACGATTGCTCGCCCGGCTCCCCGATCTCGAGCTCGCGGATGAAACGCCCCTGCCGGTACGCCCGTCGAATTTCATCGTCGGCTTCGAGGCGATGCCGGTGCGCTTCACGCCGTCGGCACCGCTCAAAACAAAGCGAGCGGGTTGACCGGCGCGCCGGTGGCTCCCTGCATCAACATCGCGCTCAACATGAAGCAGAAGTCGTAGCGGCCGAGCCGAGCGCACGTCGCGGACAACGTTTCGAGATCGAGATTGTCGATGAGCCACAGTCCCATGGCGACGATGCCGATGGCGTGCATGGGCACGTGCAGATTGGGATACGGCGCGGGGACGAGGTCTTGCGGCCCGTCGTGGCCGATCGCGGCAACTTCGCGTGCGGACAACCAGGGCAGGCACGCGGGGTGCCATGCCGGGTACTGCCGCCAATGACCGGCGGCGTCGGCCTCGGGGGCGCGACGATGGCCGTTGCCGGTGCGCAACAACACGACGTCGCCCCGCCCGATCGTCACTCCTTGGCGCGCCGCGGCTGCATCGAGGTCGTCGGGAAACACCGCGTCGCCGGGCATGAGGTAGTCGACACCGCGCAACGCGGGGATATCGAGTAGCACGCCGCGCGTGACGATGCCGTCGCGTAGGGCTGTCATCGCGTGATGGCGCGCACCGTCGACCGCGGTCACGAGACCGGCCGGTTTGCCGTTGTACATCTTGCGATCGAAGAACATGTGCGACAGCGCGTCGATGTGCGTCACGTCGATGCCGTGGCAGCAGATGCCGACATACTCGCCCGCGGTCGCGACGCGATCGGATTCGCTGTAGCCGTGCGGTTGGAAGTCGGGGTCGTGCAGCCGCTCGCCGGTCTTGATCATGAAGCGCTGTTGCTTGCCGGCGGGGTATTGCGTCGCGATCTCGAACGCACACGAGACGGTCAGGCCCTCACGAATCAGCTTCGCCGCCGCGACCTTGTGCGCCGGCTCGATGTGGTTGAGCGTGCCGAGCTGATCGTCGTCACCCCATCGGCCCCAGTTCGAAAGCGTGGCGAACCAACCGAAGACTTCGGCCTCGGTCGGGATCTCGCGCGGTTGGGCCTGGGTCATGGATGGATCCTCTCAGCGGTTGGTGATGAATTCGTCGGCAAAGCGATACAGCGAGTCCACCCGCGCATCGAGGTCGTCGCTGTCGCCGCCGTAGTGCAGCCACGGCAACACCTGCAGCTCGGTGAGACCCGCTTCTTCGAGCGTTGCGATGACCCCGGTATCGGGCTTTTGCACGATCTGTCCCGCGATTTCGAACGGGCGCGCATCGGTGCCGAACTCGACTCGGTAGCGGGCCAGCGACGCCGCTGCCGCGACGAGTTCGTCGACGGTGAGCCGGCCCCCGACCCAACCGTCGGCGATGCGGGCGGCCCGACGGATCGCCGCGTCGGAATGGCCGCCGATGATGATCGGCACGGGCAGTTGTGGCGAGGGGCTGATCATCAACCGGTCGAACTGGTAATGGCGACCGTGGTGCTCTATCCAGTGCGGGCCACCCCCGCCGCACGCGAGCCGCAGGATCTCGATCATCTCCTCGAAGCGCGCCGCACGGGTCGCCCAATCGGTGCGCGTGAACGTGAACTCTTCGGGCACCCACGACAACCCGACGCCGAGCGAGACGCGCTCGCCGGACATCACCGCGAGCGACGCGACCTGCTTGGCCACGAGCAGCGGATCGCGGATCGGCAGCTTGACGACGTTGGTCGTGAGGTTGATACGAGTGGTGACCGCGCTGATGGCGGCCAGCGCCACGAACGGATCGACCGACGGCGTATCGGGCGGCCAGTAGCGGTTGCCATCGGGCGAGCCGTGGTACTTGGCCGAGATGTGCTCGGGGAAGAACACGGCGTCGGATTTGGCGACCGTGTCGAAGCCCGCGTCTTCGGCCGCGGTTGCCATCGCCAGCAGGTGCGCCGCCGGAAAGAACGGAAACGGGATGCAGTACCTCATTGATGAGACACTATCGATGTGATCAAAGAGCATCGAACGTTCTGCCGCATCTGCCCGGTGCTGTGCGGGCTCGTCGTGCGCACCGACGGATCGCGTGTGCTCGAGGCGCGCGGCGATCGCGATCACCCTGTCACGCTCGGTTACACGTGCCCCAAGGGTCGGGCGTTGCCCGAGTTCCATCACCATCCCCACCGCATCGATCATCCGGTGATCCGCGGTCGCACAGTCTCGTGGCCGGAGATGATCGACGACCTCGCGTCGAGCCTCGGCCGCATCATCGACGAGTCGGGCCCCGACGCCGTCGCCGCGTACAACGGCACGTGGTCGTGGATGGATGCGCTGGGTCGCACGCGCGCCGATCAGTTCATGCGCCACATCGGGTCGCGCAGCCGCTATTCGGCAACGACCGTCGACGCGATTGCGCGACTGGTAGTCGCCGAGTTGATGTCGGGCAACGCGAGCCTGATGCCGATGATCGACACCGACGACGCCGGTCTCACGGTGTTGATCGGCACGAACCCCGTCATCTCACACGGCCATGCCGGGTCGGTTGTCGACCCGGTCGTGTCGTTGCGACGCATCGCGCGCGAGCACGGGCTGTGGGTCATCGACCCGAGGCGCAGCGAAAGCGCGCGGCTCGCCACGCGCCACCTTGCGATCCGCGCCGGCGCCGACCCCGCGCTGCTCGCCTACGTCGTGCGGGCGCTGCTCGACGACGGCGTCGACCACGACTATGCCGCGCGCCATGTCGAGGGCATCGACGCATTGCGGTCGGCAGTCGCGCCGTGGACTGCAACGCGCGCCGCGGCGCGCACCGGTCTGCCGATCGACGATCTCGACGCGCTCGTCGCCGCGATTCGTCGCGCTGGAAGAGTGACGGTCGTGACCGGCACGGGCTGCACGATGGCCGCCGAAGCCAACATCACCGAGTGGTTGGCGTGGTCGATCCAGATCATCACCGGATCGCTCGAACAACCGGGCGGCGCGTGGTTCAATCCCGGCGCCTTCACCCAGCTCGACCGTGTTTCCCGCTCGGACAAGGGCCGCTCGGGCCCTGCCGCGCCTGCCGCCGAGAGCCCGCCGAGCCGGCCCGACCTGCCGACCCGCTACGGCGAACGCCCATCCGCGGCGCTGGCCGACGAGATCGAGTCGGGACGCGTGCGGGCGTTGTTGGTGGTCGGCGGCAACCCGATCACCTCGTTGCCCGACACGCGTCGCCTCGCGGCTGCGTTCTCGCAACTCGACGTGCTCGCCGCCGCCGACGTGATCGAAAGCGAGACCGTCGCGCTCGCTACGCACGTGCTGCCCGTCGCCGGTCAACTCGAACGCGAAGACGTCTCGTGGTTCACCGATCGATTCCCGTCGGTCGTCAGCGCGCAACGTACTGCGGCGGTCGTCGAGCCGGCGTTCGAGCGGCGGCGCGTGTACGACATCTTTCAAGACCTCGGTGAGCGGATGGGTCTGGCGCGAACCGTTGATCCGATGGAGCGCTACGAACGCCGCATCCCGTCGCTCGCGCAACCCGGAGTGTTCGTCGCGGATCCGCCCCGCAGCAAGGGTTGGGTCCACGAGCGCGTACTGCCCGAGGGGCAATGGCAAGTGGCGCCGGCTCCTTTGCTCGCTCAGTTCGCGCAATGGGCCACGACCGAACCCGCGGCGTTGGTTGGCATTCCTCGTCGGGCCATGCGCCGGATGAATTCGGCGCTGCGCGACGTTGCCCGCGGGCCGTCCGATGGCGAGGTATGGATCAACCCGGTCGACGCCACCGGCATCGCCGACGGCTCGGCCGTGCTCGTCACGACGGCAACGGGCAGTATCCGCACGACGGCCCGCGTCACCGACGACGTTGCGCCGGGGTCGGTGTCGATCCCGCATGGCTTGCGCGACCAGAACGTCTCGCTGCTCACGACGGGCGCCATCGGTACCACCGACGCGCTCTCGGGCATGGTGACGCAGTCTGGCTTCCCGGTCGAGCTCAGTGCGGTCGAGGTCAGTGCTCTCGAG
>JBDTLT010000154.1:0-12961 GCA_039934635.1 Acidimicrobiales bacterium | reverse complement strand
GACGGAGTGAATCGATGACCGCGACCGAAGTCACGCGCATCGTCGTCTGCTTGTTCTGGATGATCACGACCGGTGCACTCTTGCGCCTCCGAGCAACGAAGCTCGCCGTGATCACATGGATCGGCACCTCTGCCGCCGGCGCCTCGACACTGGCCGCACTACTCGTCGCGCATCGTGACCTGAGTGCCTCGTCGGCCGACCGGCTGCATCTGCTGACCGGAATCGCGCTCGGCGTCGTCGGCGCCGCGGGTGTGCACCTACTGCTGGCGATGCCGGACGGGTCGGTGCACCCAAGGTCACAGCGCATGCTGCTCGTCGCTGCATATGTCGCGGGCATCGGCTGCGGCGCCGCCGCGTTTGCCGATCGCCCCGACATCCATTGGTGGCTACTCGCATTGCCCGGCATCATCGGCGGCGCGCTCGGGGTGACGCTGTCGAACCAGCGCTACCGCCGAGCCAGCCCACTCGAACAACGCAGCCTTCAATGGTTCGGGCTCTCGATCGCGGTAGCGGCCGAGGTGTGCATCGTCGTGCTCGCACTGCACGTGATCGCCGAGTGGCCGAGCTCGATCTCGCCGACGGCCATCTCGACAACAGGCATCATCGCGTTGGGCACGGGCGCGTCGGCATCGCGCCGGCTGTCGGCGCGCGTCGACCGAGCGCTCACCTATGCAGTGTCGTTCACCGGGCTCACGTCGATGGTCTTGGTCATCTACGTCGTCGTCGTGCTGAGCTTCGGCCGTTCGCTCTCCGACGGAGAGCGCAGCCTATTGGTCGCGTCGATGGGCGCCGCGGGCCTCGCCGCACTGGCGTATCCCGTCGCCCGCGCCCGCCTCGAAGTCGCAGCCAACCGGCTCGTCTACGGCGAGCGAGTCGCGCCGGACGACGCCGTGCGCAAGTTCGGCACCCGCCTCACGCGCGCCGTGCCGATGGACGAATTGCTCCTGCAACTGTGCGAATCCTTGCGCAAGACGATGCGCTTGCACTCTGCCGAAGTCTGGACCGGTAGCGATGGGGTGTTCGAGGTTGCCGCAAGCGCGCCGCATCGCAAACGCACGCCGTTGCATGTGAGCGAAAAGGCCATACCGGTCACCGCACGCGCCGGCGTCTCGGGGGGCACGTGGATCGAGATCTGGTTGCCCGAGCTCGCCGAAGGGCGAGTGGCCGCCAACCTCCGCGTTGCGCCACTCGCGCACGGCGGCGACCTCTTGGGCATGGTCGTGTGCGAGCGCAGCCCCGATGGTGACCCCTTCACTCACGACGGTGACACGACGCTGACCGAGCTCGGCCGCCAGGTCGCGCTCGCCTTGCACAACGTCAACCTCGACTCCGCGCTGCAGGCGTCACTCGACGAGCTGCGTCACAAGAACATCGAGCTGCACGAATCCCGCGCCCGTATCGTTGCGGCCGGCGATGCCGAGCGCCGCCGGCTCGAACGCAACCTGCACGACGGGGCACAACAACACCTCGTCGCGCTCGCCGTGAAGGTCAGGTTGGCGCGCGATGCAGTCGAAGACGATCCGGCCGACGCGATGTCGTTGCTCGACGAGCTGCGCACCGATCTCCAAGACGCCATCGCCGAGTTGCGGGCGCTCGCGCATGGCATCTTTCCGCCGCTGCTCGTGTCGGGTGGCCTCGTCCACGCGTTACCGGCAGCTGCGTCACGGGCGACGTTGCCGGCCACGGTCGATTGCGTCGACCTTCAGCGCTACGAACCAGAACTCGAGGCGGCGGTCTATTTCTGCTGCGTCGAGGCGATGCAGAACGCGAGCAAGCACGCCGGCGAAGGCGCCAAGATCGAGTTACGCGTCTGGGAGGACGACGGCGAGTTGTGCTTCACCGTCGCCGACAACGGTGCGGGTTTCAACGCCGCCGGCAGCGCCGGCAAGGGACACGGCTTCGTCAACATGGCCGATCGCCTCGGTGCGATGCAGGGCTCACTCGACGTGTGGTCGGTGCCGGGCGAAGGCACCCGCATCGCGGGACGCGTTCCGGTGGTTCTCGCAACTGCTCCGTCGCTCGGCCACTGACGCGTATGTAGCGCGTCGGCGCACTAGCCGGTTGCCCGCCAACTGTCGTCGCCGCCGTCGGCCCAGATGCGCCGCACTGCTCGAGGGCTCAGCTCGTCCTTGTTGACGTATGCAGCCGCGCCGCACGTACGGGCGTGCGGGGGCAACTGTTCGAGGGTGTAGGTCGAGACGAGGACAACGAGGGTCTCGGGCCGGGCCTTGACGATCTGCGCCGTCGCCTCGAGGCCGTCGATCCCGCCCATGTTGATGTCCATCAACACCAGATCGGGCGCGGTCTCCGCGGCGAGTTCGACCGCCTGCTCGCCCGACGTCGCTTCGCCTACAAGGGTGAATTCTCCGAGGCGCGTTACGACTGCCCGCAGTGCCGCCAGAAACGGCGCCTGGTCGTCGACGATGAGCACACGGACGGGGTCCACGAACCCATTGTCGCGTGCCCCGGCCTGTCCGAGAAGTAAGCCAACCCACGGCGCACGGTGGTGCTGGCACCCCTGTCCGTGAAGAAGTACCCGCTCGACGCCGTTCCCGGCCCGGACACCGCGTTTCGAGGGCCGTAGCCCGCTCAGGACCCGTCGGCCAGGTAGACGAGGACGGCCTTGACCCGGCGGTTCAGGTCGGGCTCCTCGTTCAGGTGCAGCTTGGCGAAGATCGAGTTGGAGTGCTTTTCGACCGCCCGCTCGCTCAGCCCGAGCGCGGCGGCGATCGCGGCGTTGCTGCGGCCCTGCGCCATCTCGTGGAGGATGTCGCGCTCACGCGCGGTCAAGTGCTGCAACCGCGACGGTGGCTTGCGGCCGCGGGCGAGCACGAGCTCCTCGACCACCTTGGGGTCGATCACCGACCCACCGCTGCTCACGACCCGAATGGCGTCGACGAGCTGATCGATGTCGGACACCCGATCCTTCAGCAGGTAGGCGCGTTGTTCGGAGCCGTGCTCGAGCAGCGCCAGCGCGTAGACGGGGTCGGCGTATTGGCTCAGCACGACCACGCCCACACCGGGATGCGACTCGCGAAAGCGGTTGGCCGCCCGGATGCCCTCGTCGGTACCGGTCGGCGGCATGCGGATGTCGGTGACGACCACGTCGGGGTCCATATCGCCGACGAGGGCCACGAGTTCGTCGAAGGTGCCGCACGACCCGACGACTTCGAGACCTTTGACCGACCCGAGGAGACGGACGACCCCCTCGCGCAACAACACGTTGTCTTCGGCCAACACGACGCGGATACCCACCGACCGCATCTTAGGGACTGCGGCATCGGTGGCAGGGGGTTCAGGGAGGGGTGACTGCGCCGCTCGCGACAACCTCTCCGATGAACACGGCCGGGTAGATGTCGACACCGGCACGTTCGATCCACGCCTGGATCAGGTGGCCTTCTGCGAGCAGCGCCTCGGCGGCGGCCCGCGTTTCGAGCTCGAGGGTGACCATCACCTCGCTCGGATTGTCCACCGAACGGTGCACCCAGTGGCGCACGATGCCCCGAAGTTCGCGTCGCCCGTCGCCGTCATGGAAGCGCGCGATGAACTCGTCGAAGTCGCGGACCGAATGAATCATCACCAGCCGCACCATGTGGTTTTCATTACTCATAGAGCTGCTGCGCGAGGTACGTGTTTTCGCCTAGTTGCTCGATCAGCTCGAGTTGTGTCTTGAGCCAATCGAGCTGCCCCTCTTCTTCGGCGACCATCGCGCGCAGCAACTGGCTGCTGCCGACGTCGCCCTCACTGTCGCAGTCGGCTATCGCGGACTTGAGCTGATCGACGGCGCCCTGCTCGAGCAGTGCGTGTAACTCGAACATCTCGACGATGTTCTCACCGACCTGGAATGCCTCGATGCGCTGCAGGTTCGGCAGGCCACCGAGCAGGAGTACCCGATCCATCAGGGTCTCGACGTCGCGCATTTCTTCCATCGATGACTCACGCAGCTTGTGGGCTACACGCGCGAGACCGCGACTGTCGCAGATCTTCGCGTGCACGAAGTACTGGTTGATCGCGCCCATCTCGGTCGTGATCAACCCGTTCAAGGCATCGATCACTTTGCTGCGTTCGGTCATCGCCTACTCCTCCGTTGCGCGTTCAGCGCATTCTTGTGCACCGGCGCGGCCAGGCCGGTGAGCATGATCTCGATTGTGTGGCGACATTTGCCGCATTGGCTCGCTGCTCCGCATTGCTCGCTCACGAGTTCGACGGTGTTTGCACCGGCGCGTATCGCTGCTTCGATCGTGATGTTGCTGACTGCACGACACAAACAGACGTACACCGGCGCCTAGCCCTTCGCCGCAGACACTAGGGGCCCAATCTCTCCTGCGTCGACAGTGTCGCAGGTGCCTCTACGTCGACAGGGGCGTTGCGAGGCCGGCGGTGACGAAATCGATGACGATGTCGGCGAGACGCTCGGAGCGGAACTCGACCTGGCGGGAGACCCAGCCGGGCAACTGGTCGTTCGCGAAAACCTGCTCGACCGCTTCTTTTGCCACCGCGAACCGCGCGACGCGGACGGCAGGCTCGAGTTGAGGAGTCACCCGCTCGAGCACCTCGAGGTACCGGCGGGTGTAGGGCTCGAACGCCGATTCGAGCAGCGAGGTCATGTCAGGCTTGCCCCGCAGATCGGCCTTGACCCTTATCCAGTGTCGCCCACCGCCGTCGTAGTCGGCGGCCAACTCGGCGATCGGCACGACCAATGCGGCCACGAGATCACGCAGCTTTGGTTCGGGCGATGCCTCGATGGCGTCGAGCAGCTCGTTGCGCCGCTTGCCCAGCTGCGCCGCCCGTTCGACCACGATGGCCTCGAGCAAGCCGTCTTTGGAGCCGAAGTGATAGCTGATCGCGGCGATGTTCGCCCGGGCCTCGGTGGTGATGTCACGTACCGAGACGAACCCGATACCGCGCTCCGCGAAGAGTCGCTCGGCGACCGCGAGTAGCCGCTCACGCGTCGACGGGTCGTCGGATGCTTTGCGCGCGGCCATCGATCGCACCCTACCTCCGACTCGTTGGGCCGCTCGGGCCTACCTCCGACTCGTTGGGCCGCTCAGGCCGCGCCCAGTCCGACGCGGGCACAATTGCGTCATGAACGACCGTCACGACAGCACGCCTCAGATCGACGCGGCAACGGCAGTGCGTCGCCTCGCGCACGCGCTCGTCGCCCATGAAGGCGCCGGCACTCTGCTCGCCCGCATCGCCGACGAGGCGCACCGCCTCGCGGCAGAGCTCGAACAGTGCCCGCGCCTCGTGCGCGCGGCCGACGCGATGCGCACCGATCGCGCGGGCGGCCCGCCACCCGACGGCGCACCGGTAGAGCATTTCGATCGGTGCCCGGTGTCCGGCTCGGCCAACCCATTTGCGACCGACCTCGTGGCGCGCCGTGTCGGCGACGAGGTGCACTGCGAAGTCCAGCTCGGTCCAGGGTGCGAAGGGCCGCCGGGTCACGCGCACGGTGGCATCATCGCCGCGCTCTTCGACGATGCCACCGCGTTCCTCACGCGCGTGTTGGACGAGACGTGCGCCGCCAGCGAGCTCACCGTGCACTATCGACGCCCGGTCCCGATCGGTAGGCCACTGCAGATCGACGCGCGCGTCGCGCGGCGAGAAGGCCGGCGTATCTACACGGAGGCGACGATGCATCATGGCGACACCATCGTCGCCCGCTGTACATGCACCAAGGTGATCATCGAGTCATGACGCGCTCCATGTGCGCACGTCGGTCACGGTGATCTCGATCACCGGACCTTGCGGCGGCGTTCGTCCATAGTGCTGCGGATACTTCGCCACGAGTTGCGCGACCGCCGACGCGAAACGCGGTCCATCTTCGATGACGGTCGCCAGTCCACGCATCCGAACCCACCACAACGCTGACCACTCGTTGTCGTCGTAGTGATCCATGAGCACGGTGACACGCGGGTCACGGGTGATGTTGTCGAGTCGCCGTAACTGCCGCGTCTGCTTCGGCTTGTGATCGATCGCAGTGACGATGATCGGACCCGAGAGCGCGAACGTGATCGGCACGAGATCGACGGCCCCCGACGCGGCAATCGTGGCCAGTCGGGCGACCGGCGCACGCGCGGCGGCTGCGAGCAACTTGTCATCAAACATTGCAGACAAGTGCACGACAAGTGCGGCTGATCGACATGACTTCGGATACCTGCAATTGCGTTGGACGGTAAGAAGCTGCGATCTTTGGCACGGTGAGTCCGTCAGCTTTCAGTCGCTCTCATTACGCTCACGCCACTCCCAACAAGTGGAGGATGCGGTGAGCCTTTCAGAACCGGACGTCGACAGTGCAACTACCGCGCCCGCGAATGGCAAGCAGCCGCGCTGGACGTACCAATGGAAAGAGCTCTACAGCGAGGTCATCACCTCGGGGCTTTGCACTGGCTGTGCCGGCTGCGTCGTGGCCTGTCCCCACGACGTCATCGGATACACGCACGAGCCCGGCGCCTACAAGCCGTTCCATCTCGAAGAAGAACTGGGTGCCGACAATTGCATTCACGGCGAAAAGGGCTGTACGTCGTGCACGCGGGCGTGTCCCCGATTTCGCCTGTGGGAACCCGAGGCCAACGAACATCTCTTCGGCCGCGATCGTGAGGACACGGAGCTCTCCGGCATCTACAGCGACATCATGCTCGTGCGCGCGTCCGACGACACCGTGCACAAGCTCGGGCAAGACGGCGGGCTCGTCTCCGCGATCTTGATCTGGTGTCTCGACAACAAGATCATCGACGGCGCGTTGGTTTCGTATCTCGAGGGTGACGGCACGTCGTGGAAGGCAATCCCCGGCGTCGCGACCAATCGCGAAGAGGTGCTGCAGGGCGCGGGGAGCCGATACACCTACTCGGCCAACACTTTGGCCCTGCCGATGGCCATCGAACGAGGCCTCGAGAATTTGGCGCTCGTCGGTATGAGTTGCCAATCGTCGGTTCCACCGGTGATGTGGTCACGCCGCGTCGGCAAGATCGGCAAACCGATCAAGCTCAACATCGGCCTGTTGTGTTCCAAGACATTCGACGACTCGATCTTCGAAGAATTGTTCCTCACCAAATACGGGATGCACCGCACCGACATCGTCAAGGTCAACGTCAAAGGCGCGTTCCAGATCTGGTTGCGCAACGGAGAATTCCACGAGATTCCACTGAAGGAATGTCACGCGTGGACACGCGAGGGTTGCACCTATTGCCCCGACTTCGCCGCCGAACACGCCGACATTTCGACCGGTGGCATCGGCGCGTTCAACGACTGGACGCTGACGATCGTTCGCACCGATCTCGGGCGGGCGATCATGCAGCAGATGGTGCAAGAGGGTGTGATCGAGACGCGGCCGGGCGACGACGATCCGGGCGCCATCGCATTGCTGCACCGCCTGGCCAAGAAGAGCCGTGAGCGGTGGCCGGCATGGGCGGCGCCCGACGCGCGGGTCGGGCTGCCCGAAAAGAAAAAGGCCGCCGCGATCGCCGACTGAACGGCGAGGGCCTCGCGGTCAGCGGGTAGTGGTCGTCGCGGGGACCGTCGTCGACGCCGATGCGCCCGACGCGGTGGGGCCCACCGGGGCACAGGTGTCGAAGATCTTCAAGATGGCGTCGTACTTGCCCGTCTTGGCGAGATCGCTGACGTTGTTGATGTCGTCGCCGACATGCTCACGCAAGTACGTCTCGAAGCTCTTGAACGTGTCGAAGTGAATGCCGGTAGGAGAAGACAGCGCGTCGATGCTGCACTGGCAGTACGTGGCTGCAGCGGCCGCGCCGAGCTTTTGCGTCGAACCCTCGACGCACGTCTTGGTGTAGTTCGACTTCACCTCGTCGGTGTACGTCTTGGGACCTTGGTTTTGGGAGCACCCTGCGAGAACGACGACAGCAGTGAGCATTGCCAAGATATGGGGGAGGCGGTTGAGCACGAGGGGCCAGGCTAGTGGCCCACGACGCCGAAATCGTGGTCGGCCGACCAGACGTTGTGACGTCGGGGTCGGCGCCGACGAGCCCCTATAGGGGAATGACGTCCCCGGTCGGGGGAAACTCCCAGTCGGCCTCGCCGAGGGTCTCGAAGTCGTCGAGCGATGCGTAACTCGTCTCGAAGGTCATTTCGCACACGCGGGCCCGTGCCTCTGCGACACGATCCCGCTCGATTTCTTCGGCGACCGCTTTGGTCATCGCCGACCACAAGCCGGTGGTTACTCGAGGCATGGAGTTCGCGTGTGAAGCCATGCCACGTTTTCGTCACGGCCCCGACATCGCGGGAGAGTCGTCTGGATCAACATGACCCAGATTGATCGAAATGGCCTATTCGCCGGCTGGGACGGCCGCCCGAGCGAGGATCGCGTCGAACATCGCGGGCGTGAGCTTGCCGGTGAACGTGTTCTGCTGGCTCACGTGATACGAACAAATCAGGCGCCGACCGTCGGGTAGTAACGCCTCGACACCATGTCCGAACGCAGGGCGGGGCGACACCCCCAACAGCGGGCACAACGCGTCGTACGCGATCTGGCCCAACGCGACGATGGAGCGCACCTCGGTCAACAACTGCAGTTCGCGTTCGAGGTAGTTGCGACAATGCGCCCGCTCGTCGGGCAACGGCTTGTTGGCCGGCGGGGCGCAGCGCAGCGGAGCAGTGATGTAGGCGCCGTCGAGGACGAGTCCGTCGTCACGGGCCACGCTCGACGGTTGGTTGGCGTACCCGGCGCGGTGTAGCGCGGCGTAGAGGAAGTCGCCCGACCGATCCCCGGTGAACATACGACCGGTGCGGTTGGCGCCGTGGGCCGCGGGCGCGAGACCGACGATCAACAGCGTGGCCTGGGGGTCGCCGAAACCGGGCACGCCTTTGGCCCAGTAGTCCCACTCCCGGTAGGCCGCCTTCTTCTCGCGGCCGACCGCTTCTCGCCATTCGACGAGCCGGGCACATTGTCGACAGTGCTCGATCTCGGCATTGATCGCGCGCAACGAGTCGGCGCGTCGACGAGGACGGGGGGTCGGGCGGAGCGCTGCAGCCAAGTGCCGCAGGATACGGTGCGCACGACCGCCGCAGGCAATCACGCCGCGGCTACCGTGGCACCAGGATCGTCGTATGCCCGCTCGCCCAAACGCCCGTTCACACGCCCGCAAACCGCCGCCGGCGACGCTCGTGCTTTTCGTGCGCCACGGACAGACACCGACCACCGGCACCACGTTGCCCGGCCGGGCGGCTGGTCTGCATCTCGCCGACAGCGGTCGCACGCAGGCTGCTGCCGCCGCAACGCGCTTGGCCCTGCTCAAACGCATCGATGCGATCTATGCCTCGCCCCTCGAACGCACACGCGAAACCGCCGCACCGATCGGCCGTGCCCGCAAACTCGCCGTGCGCATCGACCGCGGACTTCTCGAATGTGACTTCGGCGACTGGACAGGACGCAAGCTGAACGATTTGCGCAAGCTTCCCGAGTGGAACGCCGTGCAGCGCTATCCGAGTGGGTTTCGCTTTCCGTCGGGCGAATCGTTCACCGAGATGCAGACACGCATGGTCACCACGGTCGACAAGCTCGTAACGCGGCATTCCGGCGGCGTGGTCGTCGCGGTGTCGCACGCCGATCCGATCAAGGCAGCAGTTGCTCACGCGATGGGGGTGCATCTCGACCTCTTCCAGCGTGTGGTCATCTCGCCGTGTTCGATTTCGGCGATCATGTACAGCCTGTCCGGCGCCGTCGTCCTGTCGGTCAATTCGACGGGCGACGACCTGAGTTCGTTGGCACCATCATGATCGAACGACCATGAATCCCTCCTTCGAGATCGATCGGCCCGATCACTTCACAACGGGTGCCGTCGGGCCCAAAGGGCAACGCATCTTCTATCTGCAAGTGCGCCAAGATGGCATCGTCGCGACCTTCAAGGTCGAAAAGCAACAGGTACAGGTACTCGCCGACTACCTCGAACGCATGCTCGAGAATCTGCCGCCGTCCAACGACTCGTTCCTGACGAGCACCGAGGACCTGCTCGAGCCGTTCGACGCCGAATGGGTCATCGGTGAGCTGGGCATCGGCTATGACGAGGACTCCCACAAGATCATCCTGCACGCGCAAGAGTTGCAGACAGACGAAGACGAGGAACCCAACGCCATCGCCCGCATCCATCTCGAACGGCGTCAGATCATCGGCTTCGTGCGTCGCGCCCGCGAACTCGTTGCTGCCGGCCGCCCGTTGTGTCCGTACTGCGGTCGCCCGCTCGACGCAGAACAAGGGCTTTGTGCCTGTTACAACTGAGCATGAGCGACCAATCACCTTTTCGTGAACGCGGTCCGATCGCGACCGATGTCGCGCTCGACGTCCTCGAGACGAGCGAGATCATCGTGATCGGGCGCATGCCGTACAGCTCGAATGCGACATTTCTCGTCGACCTCGCGTCAGACGAAGAGGGCGAGTCGGTCGTCGCCCAAGGCATCTACAAACCGGCGCGCGGCGAACGACCGCTGTGGGACTTCCCTGCCGGTCTATGGAGGCGCGAAGTTGCCGCCTTCGAATTGTCCGATCATCTCGACTGGCATCTGGTGCCGCCGACGATCGAGCGCGATGGGCCACTCGGCGACGGGTCGCTGCAACTGTTCGTGCCCCACGACATGGAGCAGCACTACCTGACATTGCGCGAAGACCCACAGCACCGGCATTCGTTCGAGCGCCTGTGTGTGTTCGACATCGTGAGCAACAACACCGATCGCAAGAGCGGACACTGCCTCATCGGTACCGACGGCAACATCTGGGCGATCGACAACGGTCTGTCGTTCCACGCGGAATTCAAGCTGCGCACCGTGCTGTGGGACTTCGCCGGTGAGCGCATCCCCCGTGACATCATCGCCGATATCGAGCGACTGCTCGACGAGGGTCCACCCGAGTCGGTCACCGATGCGCTCGACGAATTCGAGATCGACGCGATGCTGACGCGCACTCGCGCCATCGTCTCGAGCGGCTGCTTCCCCCGCGACAGCAGCGGCCGACGGTGGCCCTGGCCGCTCGTATAACGCCGTGAACGGCCCCGTTCTCGCTGTCGAACGTCGCCTGTATGCCCACGTTCGACAGCGAGTTCGAGGATTCAGGAGACTTGATGGAGTGCGGATCATGTCGATCGCTGGCGGGGGAACTCGTGCTGACTTCTGCGCCCCGTATCGATCTCGACCAGTACTGGCGCGTCGAGCATTGCCACCCGGTTGCGGTCGCGGGATGGTTGGTACTCATACTTCGCCGCCACGCCCGGGCGATTCACGAACTCAGCGATGACGAAGCGGCTGCATTGGGCAAGTGGCTGCCCGCACTGAGCCGAGCGCTGCACGACGCGACGGGGTGTGAACTCGAGTACGTGATGCAGTTCGCGGAAGGGCACGGCTTCCCGCATGTCCATTTCCACCTCGTCGCCCGCAGCCACGATTGGCCGACCGATTTCAAAGGGCCCGCAGTGTTTGCTGCGTTCGGTGTTCCCGACCCGATCGCACCCGCGGCCGCCACACTGATCATCGAACGCGTGAGTCGCTACATCGGCGTCCCCGCGACACCCATCGCGGTGTAACGCCGAACACGATGGACTTCGGGGCGCACCTTCCGCTGATGGACTTCGGGGGCCATCCGTACACACTCGATCACCTCGCCGCGTACACGAAGACCGCGGCACAATTGGGCTTCAGCGCATTGTCGGTGAACGACCATCTCGTCTTCTCGGTGCCCTGGCTCGACGGGCCCGTCGCACTCGCGGCGGTGATGGAGCACACACGCGACATGACGCTCGCCACCACGGTGTCGTTGGCAGTCGTGCGCGGTCCGGTGCCACTCGCCAAATCGTTGGGGGCGATCGATCGCCTGTCGGGTGGTCGACTTCTCGTGGCCGTGGGACCGGGTTCTTCGGCGGACGACTACGCCGCCGTCGGTCTCGATTTTTCGGAACGCTGGCAACGACTCGACGAAGCGATCGGCGCGCTACGGGCGCTGTGGCGGCCCGACGACGCGCCGTATGTCGGCCGCTTCTATTCGACCGAGGGGTTGTCCTTGGAGCCCCGCCCGGCGCAACCGAACGGGCCGCCCATCTGGATCGGCAGCTGGGGCTCTGATGCCGGCCTTCGGCGCGTCACCCGTCTCGCCGATGGCTGGCTGGCCTCTGCGTACAACACGACGCCCGAGTTGTTCGGCGACGCGTGGACATCACTTCGCACGCGACTCGACGCGCACGGCAAGAATTCCGCCACCTTCCCGAACGCGCTGGCCACGATGTGGTGTTACATCACCGATGACCGCGCCGAAGCCGAGCACATCCTCCACGAGCGAGTGATTCCCACCGTGCATCGACCCGAGCAGTTGCTCCGCGACCGACTGCCCATCGGCCCTGCCGAACTGTTCGCCGAGAAGTTGACGGCCTTCGCGAAGGCCGGAGTGCAACGCGTCTACATCTGGCCCGTCGCCGACGAGGTGCACCAACTCGAACGCTTCTGGAACGAAGTGCGACCCCTCGTCACCGCGGCGTAAGGCCGTTCGTCGCGGCCTCGGCGCATGGAAGTACATTGCGGGGATGGCCGGTTTCGAAGTGCCCGCGGACCTCAGCTTCAACCGGGGAGCGATTGCTGATCCCCAGGCGTTCGCGCATGACGCGAGTGCCGCGTCGTGGCTCTTCCTCTGCGGCGAACAATTCGCGACCATGGACGGGGGTATGTCGTACGCGCAGGTGCAAGCCGCCGTCGCCGAGTCCGAGAACATCGTCGCGGATCCGCCGCGCGTGTTCGACCTCGATGTCGCGCGTGAACTGATCGCGGCGATCGATCGATTGCCGCGGCCCACCTTGGTCACGTGTCGCACGGGGCCTCGGTCTTCGGCGGCGGTGTACCTCTACGCGGGCTTGCAAGCCGGTGCGTCAGCCAGTGAAGTACTGGCGCGCGCGGATGCCGACGCAGCGCCGTTCGCGCGCTCTGAAGAACTCCGCGCGCTCGTCAGTCAGGGCTTGCAGGAACTCACTCC
>JBDTLT010000153.1:0-12988 GCA_039934635.1 Acidimicrobiales bacterium | reverse complement strand
AATCCGCGCGGTGCCGCCAGTTCGACAAGACACGTCGTTCGGCTTCGGTCGACGATCGGGTCTTTGGTACTTGCGTCCGCCTGCGGGATGTCACCGATCGGCGTAACAAGGACCCTCAACCTGATCGCGCAGTCCGACCGCCAGCGAGGCTATTGATGCGTCCTCGGTCATCGCGCGGGCTCGTAGGTCCAGTCAGGTCGCTTGCGCCAGTACGACTCGTCATAAATTGCGACTCCGTCGACGAGATCTACGAGCTTCGGTATCGGCAAGCGTCGCGGCCGGGGGCAACGGCCGAGTTCGATGTGCTCTACGAACTCGTTGGGAAAGGCGCGCAGAATGCTGCGCACCATGACTTGCTCCTCGACGGCGAGGTAACAACGATTGCCGTCGGTGACGTGATCCAACCATCCGGCGATCCCCTCGAGATCTTCATCGCCGCCCGCGCCGGCCTCAAGGCGCCCGAGGTGCCCGGTGATCGCCGTCGAACCGAGTTTGCATGGTGGGCATTGACCGCACGATTCGACGGACAGGAAACGCGAGAGCCGGTAGGCGGTGTCGACCATGCACGTCGTGTCGTCATAGACGATGAACCCCGCGGCACCCATTCCGCTGCCGATCGCGGCGAACCCCTCATAGGAAATGGGCACATCGAGATTGGCCGCGGTGATGACAGCGTTCGCGACACCGGAGAACACCGCCTTCACCGCGCGCCCAGGAGTGACACCGCTGCCGATGGCATCTATCGCGTCGCGCAACGGCGTGCCGAGCTCTACCTCGCCCACGTCAGGCCCGACGACGTCGCCCACGACGGTAACTACGATGGTGCCGGGCGAGTCGGGCGTGCCCATCGAGCGGAACCATTTCGAACCGCGCGCCAGGATGTGCGGGATGTTCGAGAGCGTTTCGACGTTGTTGACCAGCGTTGGGTGCGAGCCGGGGCGCCCCGCGTCGCCGGTTTCGCCTTCATGGGATTGCCATCCGAGTTGCGGCGCAGTGGCAAACAGGCCGTGAATGTGCGGGGGAAGCCAACGAGGCAGCGGCTCGTTGCCCTCGATGACCTCGAGCATCGCCTTCTCTTCGCCGAACAGGTACTCGTCGGGCCCCGCCACGATCGTGATCTTGCAGTCACCGCAGATCCCCGCAGCCTGGAACTGTTCGACGGCGCGCGTGACACCTTCGATCTCCCGCTCGAACGTCGCCTTAAGGCAGATGAAGGCCTCCACCGCCCCGATCGCGAACCCGGCGATGACCACGCCTTCCACCAACTGATACGGGTTGGCGCGCAGCAGTGCCCGGTCCTTGAAGGTGCCCGGTTCGCCCTCGGCGCCGTTGCAGACGAGGTACCGACGATCGGCGGTCTGCGAGGCGATACCGGCCCACTTCCGCCCGGTTGGGAACCCCCCTCCGCCTCGACCGCGCAACCCGGACCTCAACACCTCGTCGATGGTCGCAGCCGGGCCCAACGTCTGCGCGCGCGAGACGCCCAATCCCCCGATGTCAGTCGCCAGGTAGGCGTCGAGCGAATCGATCCGCTCGCGGCGGAGCAAAAACGTCGTCATGACACGGTTCCAATGTGCACAGCCAAACACGGAGCGATCGACGCATGGACGATGCTCGCGGCCGTCGCACCGCGTAGCACTCTCGGCATGCCCGAACGGGCGTGTGTGCTCACGGCAACCAAGCCCGCGGGCCGTTGCACCAAGTGGCTCCGTACGCCGCTCGGCGGACCAATCGGATCGCTGATAACGCGGCCATCGACCTCAGACACAGTCCCCCGCCAGCGCGACATGAGTTCGGCCACGTAACTACCAGCCTCACCATCGGGTCCGTATCGGCTTCTCCGCTCCGACCCTATCGGCTGTGGCGCATCCTCGACCACCGTCAAAATCGTCAGCGACATCCCGAGCGCGCGCGCCCACCCCGACGCCGCAGGGAGCACTTCCCCGGACGCGGCGCTCCCATCCACACAGGCCACCATGCGGCGCACCGAAGGTGGCTGGGGCCAACTCAAAGGGCGAGGGGACCACCCCGGCCTGTCGGCCATCGGGACGAGTACGACGACCGGGCCGACCGAATTGCGCAACACCGAACGCGCCACCGAACCGATGACCGCGCCGCTTAGCCTCGATCCACCGATTGAGGTCGGTGGTGTGGCTGATGGTGGTGTTGACGGGTTGTTGGTTCGCTGCTGTCGCTTCGGTGCGCGCTGAAGTTGATTTCGTGTGGTGTGGGGTTGTCGGCGCTGGTGTCGGTGGCGGTGCGCTGTGCCGCGGTGGCGTTGTCAGCCGGCGCGGGGTTGGATCTTGCGTAGCGCGGTGAGCGCGGTGATGAACGGCGTTGCCCATGGCCAGTGTTTCGGTAGTCGTAGCGTCGTTTGTCCGGAGCGGTTCACGAGTCGGCCGGGGATGGCGATGAGTCGGGTGCGTGTGCTGCGAGCGACGACGAGTTGGTCATCGATGCGGTGTCGCCGAGCGTGGGGAGCTGCGAGTCTCCTCGGATACGAGGAGGTCTGCGGACATGAGGTCTCGACATGTCGGGCAGATGCCGTAGGTGATCGACGGCACGAGGTCCTCGAGGAGCCGGAGGTCGCGTGCGAGTTCTTCGATCTCATCCCATCGGAAACCGTCGAAGGCTTTCCCGCACCAGCTACAGACCGGTATGGCGGGGGTCTCGTTATTGCGTTCAGTGCGCCGGCCCAGGAGAGACACCGAGGGCCGTGGCTGTTCGAAGACGAGCAGTGACCGGAAGTGCACGGCTCCGTTGGGCGCTGAGGTGATCGTCATCTCGAACCACCGTCGCATGTGCGGGGCATCGCAGCGCAATGGGACATGGGCTTGAGCCTGTTTGGCGCGTACCTGCTGAATGAGCACGCGCCAGAGGTCGCGCGTCTCGTCGTTGTCGAAGTAGCTCCACAGGGTGCGAGCGGGATCCAACTCGACCAGCTCGGGCGCATCGTTGTCTCGTGCGAACGCGGTCCAGCCCTCGTCGACCGCGATCACGACGTCGTCGGCGTTGATGGAGTACAGCACAACCGTGCCCGATTGCGTCTGCGCGCGGGCGGACTCGGCGGTGACCGCCGCGGCGATACGGCCCCATAGTGCGTCAGGCGGATCGACGCGCTCGAAATCTGTGGCGTCCAGCTGCGAAATGATGCGGGCGAGACGATCCCGAAAGGCAGGGTCGATGTCGAAATCGTCGGCTTCAGGCGGCATGGTCGAATCCTTCTAGGTGGCGTCTCATCCGTTCGAGGGCCCGCTGGATGTCGGCTTTCACCGTGTCCAGGGGGAGGTCGTAGCGCGCGGCGATTTGAGCGGCAGTCAGATCCTCGAAAATGGCCAGCTGGACTATCTTTCGTTCTCGCTCTGGTAACGCTGCGATGGCTTCGCCGACCAGCATCCGCTTCGCGATGTGGGTTGCGTCACCCGCAGGTGGTCGTGAGTCCCGAGGTTGAGGCCGGTCCGGGGGCGGTTGGAGCTCATCGGCACGCAGGATGTCGATCACGGTGAAGCGGGCCATACCGATCAACCAGCCCGCGATTGTCCCCGCGTCGGGCCGGTAGCGTCCGCGTGAGCGCCACGCCCCGACGAAGACTCTTTGGGTGGCGTCACCGGCCCGTTCCGTTTCGAGCATCCGCCGGCAGTACGAGTACACCAGCGCACCGTGCGCCGCGTAGGCTGCCTCCAGTGCCCCGTCGTCGCCGGCGGCGAACTGGCTTTCAAGATCCGGTTCGGCCGTGTCTCGGCGTTCGACCATGAAGGTACGGTAGTTCGTTGGTTCTGCTCCCGTTCGAGCACTCCAACGCCCATGTCTGTTGCGCCTGCGCGACGAGATGCGGCTGCCCGGCGACGCTTGGTTGGCGTTCACGATCGCCGACGATGGGTGAGTAACCTGTCCTGCAGCAATTGCGCGGTTCATCCCGCCTCAGACCTTGGTGCCCTGGAGCGCGACACAGAGTCCATTGGCGGCGCGACTCGCGATGCGGTTGAAGAATGGGCTCAGCGCCACGTCGGCGACACCGAGGACACCGTTGAAGCGGAGCTGGGCGTCGTACTCCACGATGCTGCCGTCGCCGTCGGGCGTGACAGCGATGCGGTCCTCGGAGGTGAAGACACGGCTCCTCGCCAAGACGAGCAGATGACGCGGCGCGTCGTACTCGACGGTGCGATAGGTCAACATGATGTCCTTCGGTACGCCGGCGAGGGTCACGTCGAACGTCGCTGCAGTTCCGCCACCGTCGCCCATTGTCTGGGTCACTTTGCGCACACCCGGATCCCAGCGTGCGAAATTGCGAAGATCCGCCATGTAGGCGAACGAGTCTGCGATTGACCACGGCGTGCGAATCCTGGTGAGGTAACGAGCCATGGCAACGTTCTACTTTCTGAGTCGCGAAAGGATCGACAGGGAACAGCCGATCGTGTCAACGGGTGAACCTGTTTCGGGCTCGTACCCGCGTGCGTCAGGCGAGGAGGCTGCGGAGCATCCAGGCGGTCTTCTCGTGGACCTGGAGGCGTTGGGTGAGCAGGTCGGCGGTGGGCTCGTCATGCGCCTTTTCGACCATGGGGAAGATCGAACGGGCGGTGCGGGCGACAGTTTCTTGGCCAGCGACGAGGCGACGGATCATCTCCGTGGCGTCGGGTCTGTCGTCGTCCTCTTTGACCGAAGACAGTTTTGCGAACTCTTGGTAGCTGCCGGGTGCGGGGGCGCCGAGCGAGCGGATCCGCTCCGCGATGACGTCCACGGCGAGCGCGAGCTCGTTGTACTGCGTCTCGAACATCAGGTGCAGAGTCTGGAACATGGGGCCGACGACGTTCCAGTGGTAGTTGTGGGTCTTGAGGTAGAGGGTGTAGGTATCGGCAAGCAGCAGGGATAGGCCGTCGGTGATGGCTTGGCGGTCGGTCTCGTCGATGCCGATGTCGATCAGGGGTTCAGTCACTGGAAAGTCGTCCTTGGTGTGCCGTCGACCTCGTCCGAGCCGCGCTCGGTGAAGCCCGACCTCGGGACCGAGCGCTCGTCCTCAGACGCCGCGAGCTGTCCCATCCAAATGCCGCCTGCCATGATCGCGCCCCACACGGTGAGCGCGAAGACCAAGAAGCCGACGCTGAAGATCACGGTCTGGCTCATGGCCGTACCGCTCTGCGAACACGCGGGGCGACCTCGGCGATCGGGGCAAGCAACAGCGTTCCCAACGAGTGGATCGACGGGACCCACAGACCGACGAAGATGCCAGCTGACATCTCGTCCTTGACGAAGTACAGCCAAACGGAGAAGAGGAACGAGAGGAACCCCGCAGCGATGAACGGGAGCCTGACGCGTAGAGACGGGTGGAGTTGGGGCATTGGATGCCTCCGGGTAGAGGATTTCCCGGTACTACGGTCCGGTCCCGAACGCGGATGCAGGAATCTTCACGGGACGATGCTCAGCAATCGGACGACGCTGCGCGGTGTGCATCGAGCGACGTCAGCGCGAGGCGGGCGACCATAGGCTGAGTTCGAAGGAACGGAGAGGTCGGTATGTGTGGGTGTTCGGTGATCAGTTGAACCGCACGCTCGCTGCGTTGCGTCTCGCCGCGCTCGACGCCGGTGCGTTGTGAAACCGACGCCCGAGCCGATCACGGTCGACGCACCACATGTCATCGCGCGGCCGGCGATGTTGCAGGGTTGGTACGACCTGACCGCGCTGCATTGGCGTTACGACCCAGCTGATGTTCAGGCTCTGCTCCCTCCGGGTTTCATCGTCGACACGTTCGACGGCTCGGCCTGGGTGGGCTTGATCCCGTTCCACATGCGTCGCATACGAGTCCCCGGGCTGCCACCGTTCGGGCCATTGTCGACGTTCCCGGAGACGAACATCCGCACCTACATCGTCGATCCGACCGGTCGGCGCGGTGTGTGGTTCTTCAGCCTCGACATCACACGACTGATTCCGACGGTCGTTGCTCGGCGGGGCTACCGGCTTCCGTACTGCTGGTCGACGATGTCGATCGACGGCGAGGGTCACGGCAACGGCTCGACCCGGCGCTACCAGTCGCGACGCCGATGGCCACGCGGCAAGGCGACGAGCGACGTCACGGTGCGGATCGGTCGCGAGCTGACCGGCCGCGATCTCACCGAGCTCGATCATTTCCTCACTGCACGCTGGGCGCTCGGCACGACGTTCGGTCGGAGGCTGATGTGGGCCAAGGTCAGCCATCCGCCGTGGCCGCTCCATGACGCCGAGGTGCTCGCGTGCGACGAGTCGCTGGTCGAGACTGCCGGCCTGCGACCACCGCGTGGTGAGCCGATCGCGCGGTGGTCGCCCGGTGTCGAGGTACGGATCGGCGTCCCGCGAGCCATCTGAACGAAGAGCGTTCCATGACCACCAACCTGGAAGGCGCGGTCGTTGCGGTCGTCGGTGCAAGCGGCGGCATCGGCGCGCCGATCGCTCGCCGGCTCGCCGAGCGCGGCGCGCGTCTCGTGCTCGCCGGGCGGCGGCAGGATCGTCTCGAGGTACTCGCGGCCGGTGCTGCGCCGACCGTCGTGCTCGACCTTCGCGATCCCGACGCCGGGGACGCGCTCGTTGCCACGGCGCTCGACGCGTTCGGCCGACTCGACGGCGTCGTCAACGCCGCGGGTGTCGTCGCGTTCGGGTCGTTGACCGACACCGACGACGTCGTGCTCGAAGAGCTGTTCCTCACGAATGTTCTGGGACCGCTCTGGTTGATCAAGCGAGTGGTCCCGGCACTCTCGGCAACACGGGGCTGCTTCGTGAACATCAGCGCGGTGGTCGCCGAGTCACCGGTGACGGGCATGGTGGGGTACTCGGCGTCGAAGGCGGCGTTGACGGGCGCCGACCGAGCGCTGGTCCGCGAGTTGCGACGCCTGCACATTCGCGTGTGCGACGCCCGACCACCCACCTCACACCGAGACCGGACTGGCACACCGGCCGCTGGCCGGTGTGAGCCCTGCTTTTCGGGAAGGATTGACGCCAGAGCGCGTCGCGGCGCGCATCGTGGCCGCTATCGAAGCTGACGAGATCGATGTCGCGGCGGATCAGTTCTGATCTGGGCCCCACGTCATGTCGGTGCGGTGATGTCGCACCGGTGTTGTTGATCGGTCAGGATGAGCGTGGCCGGCGGAGTAGAGGATGCGGAGCGAATCGGGGCATGGATCTCGCATCGGTCGTGTTCGCTTCGGTGTTCGTACCGCCCGATGCCGCGCTACTCTCGCTGCATCTGGCGGCAACGGCCGCGATGTTCGGGCTGATCTGGTTCGTGCAGGTCGTTCACTATCCGTTGTTTGCCGCAGTCGGACGTGACGGTTTCGTGTCGTATGAGACCGCGCATCGCCGAAGGACGGCGTTCGTGGCCGGGCCGTTGATGGCGGCCGAGGGGCTGACCGCGGGATTGCTCGTCGTCGCGCGGCCGGCCGGCGTCGGGCTGGCGTTACCGGTCGCGGGCGTGGTGCTCCTCGGCGTGATCCACATGAGTACGGTGTGGCAGCAGGTGCCGCGACATGCCGAGCTGAACGAGGGCTACGACGACGTGACACTGCGGCGCCTGGTGCGCTCGAACTGGGTGCGGACGTTGGGCTGGTCGGGTCGGTGCACCATTGCGGTGGTAATGGCGCTCGTGGCGTCGTGAACCGGCGCGCCGCGAGGTCGGAACCATGAAGACCCGATGGACGAGCCGCGACATCGCGGCTCCAGCCGAGGTCATGTGGGAGCTGCTCATCGATGTCGGCCGCTGGCCCGAGTGGGGCCCATCGGTACGCCGGGCAACGCTCGCAACGAGTCGATTTGAGCTCGGCTGCAGCGGCACCGTGCGAACCGTGATCGGCCTCGAGCTCCCGTTCGAGGTGACGCGCTTCGAGGAGGGACGCTCCTGGTCCTGGAGCGTTGCCGGTTGCCCGGCGACCGATCATGTCGTCGAAGCCCGCGGTCCTGACGTGAGCCGTGTCACGTTCGGGGTGCCGTGGATCGCCACGCCCTACCTCATGGTGTGTCGCATGGCGTTGCGACGCCTCGACGAGCTCGGTCGACGGGAGGTCACCTCGCCGCAGGTCCCGTGATCGGTGTGTGCCGCTTCGGTGCTCGAGTCAACAACGTGACGAGCGGCGCCCGCTCATGAACACCGTCGGGATCGACGGCAACGACGAGAAGCTCGGCGCCGGCGACCTCGAGACCAACCTGCAGGCACGCCCCGCAAGGAAACGTGAGTTGGCCTCCCGTTCTCGGCGAGCACACGGCGAGCACTGCGGGCGCGACTGCCTCGGTGACCGCAGTGAACAACGCGACGCGCTCGGCGCACATTGACAGACCGAGGGACACGTTCTCCACGAGCACGCCGCGCGTGCTCCGCCCATCGATGCCGACCACCGCAGCGCCCATCGCGAACCCGGAGTACCGGGCATAGGCACTCGCCCGCGCCTCGATAGCCAAGCCGATCGCTCGTTGCAACCGCTCGTGTTCGTTCCCGGTCATCGCCTCCGGTTCTCGCGACACGGCCTCCACCTCCCCCGAAGCGAGGCAGCCTACTCAGCCTCTCGAGCGGCGGGCAGTGGTTGACGGAACAGGCCCGCGGGCACTGGTGTCCCGGTCCGGACGAGCGCAAACGTCGACCTCACTGGTCGGCGGGTGATCGATGTGGGATCGGGCTCAGGGGAACTGGTGCGCTGGCTTCGTGCGCAGGGCGCGGATGTCGTCGGCGTCGAGTGCAGTGCGACAATGATCGGCCTGGCGCGACAGGCCGATGTCGAATATCCCGTGGCCTATGTCGATGGATCCGCGCAGGCGCTTCCGCTGCCTGACGGACAAGCCGACGTCGTGGTGATGGCGAATTCGTTGCATCACGTGCCGGCCGACGCCATGGATGAGGCGTTGCGCGAGGCCCACCGTGTGCTGGGGCCTCGTGGCATCCTGTATGTGTCCGAACCGCTGGCGGAGGGATCGGGGCACGCGCTGGTCGCCATCATTGACGACGAGACCGCGGTGCGCGAGCTCGCTCAGCAGGCCGTCGACCGATCGACGGTCGACTGCTTCGAGTTGCTGGGCGACACGCGCTATGCGGGCACGATGATGATCGCGTCGGCCGAGGCGTTCGGGGAGCGCATCGTGGGCATCGATCAACGACGCGCCGCGCGCTGGGCCGAGGCTCGCGACGAGTTCTTTGGGGCATACGAGAGTCTGGGATTCGCCTCCGACGGGGGTCGGGCCTTCGATTCGCTGACCCGTGTCAAGGTGCTGCGCAAACGCTGACCGTGCGAGGACGGTGCGCATGCACCGCAGACGCCCGTGGGCATGTCGGCGGCGCGCCGGCACAACGACGCGTCGCCGTGGGCGATGTCGGTCCACCCCCACAGTGGCGAGCATCCGGTGGTTCTGCCCAGAGTCTGGTTGACTCCTTGACCTGATGCGTGTGAAGCCACGGCGCGCGTCCGGTCCCACGCTTGTCTGACAGGGCATCGGGGAGCAGGACGCGGGTGATGCCGTGGATGATGCCGTTGCTGGCGGGGACGTTGAGTGCGAAGACGTTGAGCCACGGATCACTGAGTTCGGAGTTGTCGATCAAACGAAGCCCTCGTACGCCGAACGATTGACCGTTGAGGGTTTGGATGTCGCCTGCCCGTAGCACGCTCAATGCTCGTTGACGCCCGCTGGCGACGTGGTACAGCAAGACGTCGTCGAGGTTGTCGCCGAGTGCTGCGGCGAGACCGGCGAGTATCTGCTCTTCGCTGCCTCGTATTCCGAGATCGGCGGCGGTACGCATGAACGCGTAGTCGTTGGGCGCGAAAACGGTGAGCGGTCCAGGACCCGAGAGTGCGTCTGCGACGTGGTCGGGGTGATGTATCGGGGGTTTCCCCGTCCCTTCGGTGATTGACGCTAGGCGGCCAGTGCGCCGGCGAACACCTGCCAGGCCAGGACGCTTTTGGCGACGAAGCTGAGAACGACGTAGCGACGCTCACCGTAGAGGTAGTCGGCCCATTTCCCCTTCGCGTGGTACTGCTTCCACTGGACGAGGGCGAAGCAGTTGAAGAGGATGAAGAGCGAGATCACGATCCCATAGACGAAGCCGGGGACCGTCGCTTCGGGAGGACCCTTTGGCGAAAAAACGTTGAGGGCTGTGGCAATCCAGGGGATCGCCCCAGCGAAGCACCCGAACCAGAAGGGGAGCATGTCGCCGTCGCCGGGTGTGGTGTACCGCTCCTGGAGCCAGCCGAACAAGATCATGCAAACGTTCACGCCGAAAATGCCGAGGAGCGCAATGTAGTCGGCGGTGCCGTTCAACTGGAGGATCACAATGATCATGATCGACGACGACAACGAGTACTCGATCCATCGATACACGTTGATGTGATTCCTCAGCCCTTCGGCGTACCTCGAGAACATTGGCGGTGAGCTCACGAAGAAATGGAAGAAAGCTGAGAGGGCCATGAATCCAGCGACCATGTAGCTGATGTTCAGATCGAACAAGTTCACCGGCTGGGAGAAGTTGCCAGTGCCGGGCGCCTCGGTGAGATAGGTGGCTCGCACCGGAAGTGCGACGTCGTTCGAGAGCAGGAGGATCGCGACGAACGACCCAAGATGCAGACACCCGGCGATGACGTTGAGTTTGCGAAGGTTGCTGAGTTGGGAATCCACATCGGCACGCTAGGTCTCTTGAGCGCAGCACAAGTATTTGATGACGAATTTTCATGCGGCGGTGCCCACGCGCGTTCCTTGGTGGGCGTGACGGGGTCTCGCGGGCTCGATAACGCTCTGGGCGAAATACTCGGCGTGCGATGTCGGACTCGCGGCGAATGACAACAAGTTCGGCGCGCCCGCGTTAGTGCAGTTTCGCCATCGGCCTGCAGCGCCTCGGGGCTGACAAGCGCTGGTCCCGACGCTCGTCTCGACCACAGGGATCGTCAGCCGAAACAACCGTCGGATGAAACGACTCTGCCGGCAGTGAATGGGCGTGGCGTCACGAGCCGGTGGCGGTGTTGCGATCCTACCGACAGTCCCGAACTTGGACGTCACGGGTTGCAATACGGGCATCGCTGCGGCTTTGGAACCTTTCTGCATCCACGGCACCGCCACAGCCGTATTGAAGGAAAATCACAACCACAGGAGAAGAACCGTGTCCAGCAAAAAGTTCAAAGTCGTAGGATTTGCGCTGGCCTTCGGCCTGGCTGGCGCGGCCTGCGGAGACAGCAGCGAGAGCGATTCGAAACCGGCGGCGACCGCGGCTCCGGCTCCGGCCGCGACCGCAGCTCCGTCGACGGCCGCGGCGCCGAAAGACATCGTCGACACCGCGGTCGCTGCGGGGAAGTTCACTGTGCTGGCCGAAGCGTTGACGAAGGCTGATCTGGTGACGACGCTCAAAGGAACGGGCCCGTTCACTGTGTTCGCCCCGACCGACGATGCGTTCGCGGCGGCGCTCAAGTCGCTGAATGTGACGAAGGATCAATTGTTTGCCGACAAGGCAAAGCTCGCGTCGATCCTGACGTACCACGTGGTCGCCGGGAAGGTTCCTGCGTCGGAGGTCGTGAAGCTCGACGGCAAAGAGGCGAAGACTGTCAACGGCGCTTCGGTGAAGATCACGATCAAGGGCAGTGACGTGTTCTTGAATGGTGATACCAAGGTCGTGCAGGCCGACATCGCGGCGTCGAACGGGATCATCCACGTCATCGACAAGGTGCTCTTGCCACCAGCGTGATCCGGGTCAAGTGATGCGGCAAGGTGACACCGCGCCCGTACTCACGACGCAGACGACTTCGACGCCGCCTTCACCGAGGGCGGCGTCGACGCGTTGCCGCGTGCATATCAGCGAGCGAAGCCAGTTCGATCCGCAGCGCGGCACGTTGGCCGGCTGGCTCACCGGTATCGCCCGCAACCGGATCATCGACGTGTGCCCGGCGCAGCAGCGCCACGTGTCGCCGCTGCACTCTCGCATGTCGACGAAAAGCGCGACGGTTGAGGTGCGACGCGACAGAGAACTCGCGTGGCCCACGACAGGCACCGCAGTGTTGGGCAGTGTCACACGTGTCGCCTTCGAAGTTTGCGGTGCGGGCGTCGGCAGGTGAAGGGTCTTTCGACTCGGCTTCGACCGTGGAGGCCGCCGCGGCTCGAGGTCCTTATGATTTGACCGGGTCGGCGCTGGCTTGACCGCTTGCGGACGTGGTCAGTAGCGGAGTACCGCTGCGATGCGGTCGTGTGCGTGGAGTTCGCCGTCGGGGACGATGACTGCTTTGCCGTTGTGGCGTAGGACGGCTTCGATGGTGTCGTCGATGATGTCGTCGACTACGTCGGGGGCTTCGCGATCGGCGGCTCGCTCGATTTGCCCGTCGGTGATTCGGGCGGAGAGGGCGTAATTGTCTTCGACGACGAGGGTTTCGATTCGGCCTTCGTTGGCGAGGGGCCAGATCTCGTCGATGCCGCCGGCGAACCGACACGTCGACCGGGCCTGTGAGAGGGTCTCGATGGCTCGGGTGCCGTCGCTGCGGAGCCAGTCGGTGATGAGGGGCCACGCCGCGTTGTGGAGGTCGGCCCAGCTGGTTCGGTCGTGGTTGCCGGGTATGAAGCCGATGGTGTCGAAGAGCTCGGGGAGGATCGTTGTCCGTACGGTGCGGTCGACACCGGCGATGACGGTCGGCAGCGGATTGTGGGTGTTCTCTTCGCGCAGCTGTCGCGCGATGTCCCGCGCCCACGAGGAGGAGCTTTCGCCGCTGCGGAGCATCGGCCAAAGGTCGGTTCGTTCCTCGACGAGGCGGGCCCGGTCGCCGAGGAGCAGCCGCGTCTTGCGGTCGCTGACGGTGACGACGCGATACCGCGCAGTTCGGTTGAGGTCGGCGACGAGGTCGCGCGTGGCGAAGGTGTCATCGACGACGACGCGTTGTTGGACGCTGCGGCCCAGGCGTACTGCGGCGGCGTAGTCCGCTGAGACGCACAGTGCGAGCGCGTGGGCGGCGGGTTCGGTGGTCTGCTCGTCGATGAGGCCGGTGAGTTGCTCGAAGAGGATGGCTCTGAGATCTTC
>JBDTLT010000152.1:0-13061 GCA_039934635.1 Acidimicrobiales bacterium | reverse complement strand
GAAGGCGTTCAAGACCGAACGACGGATCGGCTCGCGCCAACCGTTGGGTCATGACATCAGCTTCCAGCCCTCGATCGTGCGCGGCAACCGCCGCAAGTCGGAGCGGGCTCGTACCGCCACCATCGTGGACTTCTCGCTGTCGGGACTGCTCATCCGGAGCACCGCCGACGATCACATCGAGGTCGGTACGCAAGCAGTGATCGACGCCGACGGCCTGCACGCGGTCGTACAAGTCGAACGTATCGACAAGACCGACGACGAGAAGACCAGCCTCTACGGGGTCCAGTTCTTGCAGATCGATCCGCAATTCCAGCACCTCATCAACGAGGCGGTCGCGTCACCGGGCACCGACTCGAGCGACTGGCGCGACTAGAGCCCCAGGAGTTCCGCGGTGTTGTCGCGCATGATGCGGCGCACGTCACGGTCGGACAAGCCGTGCAATCCTTCGACGAATTGCGCGGGTTGCGCCAGGCCCTCGGGGTGGGGATAGTCGGAGCCGAACACGACGCGCTCCACGCCGTACGAACGCACGAGCGCCGGAATGTCCTCTTCGTGATACGGCGATACGTAGACGTGCTCGCGCACGATCTCACTCGGACGTCCCGTCACATAGCCGCCGGGCCACGGGCCGTTGCGCCCCATGCCCTTCATCTTGTCGAGCGCGGCCAATAGGTACGACACCCACAACGAACCGTTTTCGACACTTGCGACGCGCACGTTGGGGAATCGCCCGAACAAGTTGAGCAGCACCATCGATGCGATGGTCTCCATGATCGGCCGGTCACCGTAGAAGCAGGTCCATTGAAACGCCGACTGCCGGTGCGACGATGGGTTCGCTTCTTCGCCCCACGCGGTGGAGTACAGCTCGTTGTACCCCGACTCACCGATGTGCAGGCCGACCAAGACACCGGCTTCGTCGATGCGCGCCCAGAACGCGTCGTAGTGCGGGTCGGCCGGCGAACGCCCTGCCGCGGGGCCGGGCCGCAACGAGACGACGCGCGCGCCCAACGCCAGCACCCGGTCGAGCTCTTTGCAGGCGAGGTCGACGTCGATGAGCGACACCAGAGGGGCCGCAAAGATGCGGTTTTGATGCGCGTAGCCCCAGTCGTCGTCGAGCCAGCGATTGAACGCTTCGAAGTTGGCGTACAACTGCGGCGGGTTGTCGCGCATGGCGTGCTCGACGCACACCGCGAGGGTGGCGAACAGCATGCACGCCTCGATGCCCTGCTCGTCCATCTTCACCAGACGCGGGTCCCGATGCAGGTACTCGGGTTGGGTCGGTTCGTCGACGCTGGTCTGTTCGCCGACCACGGCACCCTTCTTCATGGTGCGCAACATCTCTCGCAGTGCTCCGGGCCGCACGACATGGTCGTAGTTGTGGCGCAAGAACGTAAAGGGCTCGTCGCCGATGAAGATGCGCTCGCGCTCGCCCTCGCCGCGCACGTTGACCGCGAGGTGGCGCAGCGAGGCAGGCATGTGCCGGGTGAACGCGTCGCGCGGCTCGTAGTAGTGGTTATCGGCATCGACCAGCGAGTAGGACAGCGTCATACGGTGCTCCAATAACGATCGCGTAGCACACGCTTGTAGAGCTTGCCCGTGTCGAGCCGCGGCAGCTCCGCCTCGAAATCGACGGATCGCGGGCACTTGAAGTGTGCGAGGTGCGAGTGGCAGTACTCGATCAGCTCGGCTTCGATCGCCGGTGACCCGACCACGTCCGCTGCGAGTTGCACCACTGCCTTGACCGCCTCGTCGAGGTCGTCGTCGGGCACGCCGAACACCGCGACGTCGACAACCGACGGATGCGCGCTCAACACGTCCTCGATCTCTTGCGGATAGATGTTCACGCCGCCGGAGATGATCATGAACGCCTTGCGGTCGGTGAGGAACAAGTAGCCCTCTTCGTCGATGAAGCCGATGTCGCCGATGGTCGTGCCACCACCATCGGGCGCAAACGTCGACGCAGTCTTGTCGGAGTCGTTGTGATATTCGAACTGGCCGCCATCCGCGAAGTACACCGCACCGATCTGTCCCGGCGGCAACTCGGCGCCGTTCTCGCCGAGGATGCGGATGCGCCCGAGTATCGACTTGCCGACGGAACCCTTTTTGCGCATCCATTCGTCGGGGTAGATGAAGGTGAGCCCGTTGAGCTCGGTGCCGCCGTAGTACTCGGTGATGGCCACCCCGAGCGGGTCCCACCATTCGATCATCTGCTCTTTGGCCCACACGGGGCACGGCGCAGCCGCGTGGACGCACGAGACGAGCGACGAGAGATCCGCGGCGGCCCGTTCGTCGGGGTCGAGCTTGAGCAGGCGCACGAACATCGTGGGTACGACCTGCGTGTGAGTGACGCCGTATTCGGCGATGAGGCGCAGGAATTGGCGCGGTTCGAACTGCTCCATCACCACCGTCGTGCCCCCCAACCGCAGCACGGTCATGTTGAAGCCGAGCGGAGCGGCGTGATACAGCGGCGCGGGCGACAGGTAGATCGACGATGCGGCGTACGCGTAGAAGTGCTCGAGCGTCATTTCGGTTGCGGTCTTGTCGGACAACGACGCTCCCGACAGCGGGCGCACGATGCCCTTGGGGCGACCGGTGGTGCCCGATGAGTAGAGCATCGACGCGCCACACGTCTCGTTGTCGACGGGAGTCGCCGGGAACGCCGCGATCGTTTCGCCGTAGCTCGCCACGCGTCCGTCCAACTCCGCGGCGTCGAGGCCTTCGTCGAAGACGAGGACTTGTTCGATCTTGGGGCAGTGTTCGAGAGCGGCGAGCGCGACCGCCAACTTGGCCGCCGAGGTCACGAGCACACGGGCATCACAGTCATCGACGATGTACGCGACTTCGTCGGCCGTGAGATGCGAGTTGATGGCGGTGAAGTAGAGGCCCGAACGTTCGGCCGCCCAACACGTCTCGAGATAGCGGGGGTGGTTCTCGGCGAAGATGGCCATGTGGCCGCCGACACCGAGGCCGACCGAACGAAGGTACTGCGCGAGGCGGTTGGAACGCTCGTCGATGTCGCCGTAGGTCACGGTGAAGCCCGCCGGCCACGGGTGCCCACCCACGCCGGCCATGATGACCGCGGGCTTATGCGGATCTTTCTCGGCCCAGATCCTCGGATAGCCCATCGTGTCGTCCCCCGTCGCACATTATGGTGGGCCCCTACGCCCATGTGCGACGCCCCACCCACTGGAGGACGGCGAGTGAACGCCATCGTCATTTACGAGAGCTTGACCGGCAACACCCGCCGGGCCGCGACCCGCATCGGTGCCGACCTCGACGCCTCGGGTGTCCCCACTTCGGTCTGCCCGATCACCGAGGTCGACTACGCCGCGCTGGCCGTCGCCGATGTCGTCATCGTGGGCACGTGGACCGATGGCTTGTTCGTCGTCGGCCAACGCCCCGGCCGGTCCATTCGCATGGCCAAGTTGCTACCGGTGATCGACCGCAAGAACGCGGTGGTGTTCTGTACCTATGCCCTGCACACCGGCAAGACACTGCCCAAGTTGCAAGGCCTGGTCGAGCGCAAGGGTGGCATCGTGCACGGTGGCCTCGCCATCCGGCGCGACAAGATCGAAGAGGGCTCGGAGACCTTCGTCGATCGCCTGCTCGGCAACGTATTGCACGTCTGACTAGACGGCAACCGCCTGGCGCGGCGCGATGAGCCCGAGACCGTTCTCGCGCATGACGAGCTTGATCTCGGCCTCGCTGAAGCCCTTGAGATCGTGGACGAAGTCGACCGGGTTGTGCAGACCCTCGGCATGCGGCCAGTCAGAACCGAACAACACGTGCTCCGCACCGATGGCGTCGCGGAGACCGGTGAGATCGTCCTCGTAGTAAGGCGACACGTAGACCCGGTTGCGGAACGTCTCCATCGGATCTTCGGCGAACGCGTAGTTGTGTTGACCGTAGGCCTTCTTCAATTTCTTGAAGAGCGGCCACACCCATTCGCTACCGTTTTCGATGGTGGCGACGCGCAGATTGGCGTGCCGGGCGAACACGCCCTCGGCGATGAGCGCGGCGATCGCATCGCTGATCGGCGAATAGGTCAGCAACCCCTTGAGCGGTGCGTAACGGAACGCCTCGAACTCGCTGTCTTGTCCCCAGTAGTCGAGCATGAAGCCGTAACCGGCATCGCCCGAATGCACTGCGAGCGTGATACCTGCGTCGTTGAGACGGCTCCAGAACGGCTCGTGCGAAGGGTGGCCGAGCGACCGTCGTCCACCATCGTCACCGACGACCGATGATGCACGCATGTTGACCACACGCGCCCCGCTGGACAGCGCCCACTCGAGTTCGTCGATGGCCCAGTCGACATCGGCCAGAGAGATGTAGGGCGCGGCGTAGATGCGGTTTTGGTAGTTGCAACCCCAGTCATCTTCGAGCCAACGGTTGAACGCGCGGAAGCCAGCGAGCATGGCGGGTTTGTCGTTTTCGAGCGCAGACTCCATGCCGACACCAAGCGTGGGGAACATGAAGCACGCTTCGACGCCTTGCTCGTCGAGTGCGCGCAAACGGGCGTCACGATTGCGATACGCGGGGCTGATCGGTTCGAGTTCGCCGAACGCGGCGCGGATGTCTTGTGCCGACGTCTTGGCCCTGAAGTACTCGTCGAGACAGCCAGGGCGGGCCACGGGATCGAACGTCGGATTCGGGATGAATCGGTTGATCTTGCCGCCGACGAGCAACCGCTTGCGCCCGTCGACGTCGGCCCATTGCATACCGCGCCGTTGCATCTGTTTCGGCATGTGCCGGATGAACGCGTCTTCGGCCTCGTAGTAATGCTGATCTGCATCGAATGCGCCGTACGCCAGCTGAGCCATGGCTCTCCCCTTCTCACAATTGCTCATCCCAGCGTAACGGCCCCGGGCCTCGTCAGACCCATCCGCCCCCGGCGAGCGCGGCCGCTCAGGCCCATGCCGCCCGCTCTGTGAAGGGCCGCTCAGGCCCATGCCGCCTTGAGCGCTCTCGCGATCTCACCCGTCGCTTCACCCGCGCGCGGCGTGATATCGAAGCATGAGGCGAATCCGTGGATCATCCCGTCATAGCGCGAGATCGTCACCGGTACGCCCGCGGCCTCGAGCGCGCGCCCGTAGGCCTCGCCTTCGTCGCGCAGCGGGTCGAACTCGGCAGTGATCACCAACGCGGGAGGCAGCCCTGCGAGCGACGTTGCGGCGACGGGCGCGGCATACGGATTCGCGTAGTCGTCGGCGCTATTCACGTAGAGCGACCACATCCATCTCATCGAGGCGGTGGTCAAGAGGTAACCCTCGCCATTTGCCACTGCGGACGGCGTGGCGCAGGCCGGATCGATGACCGGGTACACGAGTGCCTGCAACGCCAACGGCGGACCGCCGCGGTCACGGTTCATCAACGCGACGGCCGCGGCGAGGTTGCCGCCGGCGCTGTCGCCCGTGATCGCCAACCGGGTCGCGTCGCCGCCGAACTCGGCGGCGTGCTCGGCGGCCCAGAGCAGCGCGGCGTGGCAGTCTTCGGCCGCTCCCGGGAACTTGTGCTCGGGGGCCAAGCGGTAATCGACCGACACCACGATGGCACCCGCTTGTGCGCACAACTCGCGGGTGCCGCCGTCGTGTGAGTCGGGGCTGCCGGCGATGAAGCCGCCGCCGTGGAACAACACGACGATCGGGAGCGCCTCGCCCGCGGCGTTGTCCGGTGTGTAGATGCGCACCGGGATCTCGCCACCGACGCCCGCGGGGCCGGGGATCGTGCGCTCGACCATCTGCACCGCGGGCGCAGTCGCGTGCGTGAACATTGCCCCGATCCCGGCGCGGGCAGCCGCGACCGGGTCGACACCCGGTGCAACCGCACCCGCGCGCTCGGCGATGGCATCGAGCAACGAACGAAAACAAGGATCGAGCGGCATCGCCGCACAGTAGCCAAGCGCCCGCGCCGAGGAGGGGTGGGTCTGGCCGGGCACTTGCGCAGTGCCCGGCCAGACCATTGCTCCTCGGGAGGAGCCACCCTGGAGGGGTTCCAGTTCTTTAGACCTGGAAGTTGCAGACCGGTTACATCCGTGTCGATTCGGTGACCATTGGTCACCCGATTGGTTTGCAATAGACAAATAGGCCGAGCCGCTGACCAAAACGACATGCGCCCGGTCGGCTGTGCGGCGCATCCGACCGGGCGCTCCCTGGAGGGGGTCGTCCGCACGCTAAACAAGGTGGCTGAACGGCACGCATGTGCAGAGTGAATGCCGGCGCAACAGCCGGTGAATGTTCGGGGGAACATGAGCGACAACGACTCGGTGATCATCGAAGTTGCGATCAACGGCTCGACCAAACCCGAGCGCAATCCGCATGTGCCGTTGACGCCCGCTGCGATCCGGGCCGATGCCGCGCGCTGCCTCGATGCCGGCGCTTCGGTCATCCACGCGCACAACCACGACATCACGTTGGTCGCCGACGCGGCGTCCGATCCCTACATCGCGGCCTGGCAACCGTTGCTCGCCGAGCGGCCCGATGCGTTGTGGTACCCGACGCTGACATCGGGCAAGACGATCCTCGAGAAGTACGCGCACTACGACGCCATCGTCGCCGCGGTGCCGACGCGGATGGGCGTAGTCGATCCGGGTTCGACCAACCTCGGCTACTACGGCGACGACGGCTACCCCGCGGGCGGTGCGTACGTGAACAACTACGCGGACATCCGCTACGCGTTCGAGACGTGCATTCGACTCGGCCTGGGACCATCGCTCGCGATCTACGAGCCCGGGTTCCTGCAAACCGTCTTGGCGTATCACCACGCGGGGCTGTTGCCCGCCGGCTCGATGGCCAAGTTCTACTTCGGCGGCGAATGGGGCATGTCCGCACGATCGCGCGGCGTCACGTTCGGCCTGCCACCGACGAAGAACGCGTTGCTCGCGTACCTCGACATGATCGGCGACACCGGCATCCCTTGGTCGGTCTCCGTCTGGGGTGGCGACTTGCTGCAGACTCCCGTGGCCCAGCTCGCGCTCGACCTCGGCGGGCACCTCCACATCGGCCTCGAAGAGCATTTCGATCCGCAGCGCAAGCCGACCAACGTCGAACTACTCGCTGAAGCGGTCGCATTGTGCAACTCGGTCGGTCGACCCGTCGCGACCTGCGCGCAGGCGGCGGAGCTGCTCGGCCTGCCATAGTTACACCATCGAGACGCCGCCGTTGATACGCAGCACCTGACCGGTCACGAAGCGCGACGCGTCGGACGCGAGGTACAGCACCCCGAGCGCCTGATCGCGCGCGGTGCCGATGCAGTTGAGTGGCGCTTGCGCGCCGCGCATGGTCCATAGCTCGTCGCGCTTGGATGCATCGACGGTGCCGTCGTCGTTGGTGAACCACCGTTGCGTCATCGGCGTGTCGGTGAAACCGGGCGCCATCGCGTTGACGCGCACGCCGTACTGCCCGACTTCGGTCGCGAGGGTTCGCGTCAACATGGCAACTGCGGCTTTGGTCAGCGCGTAACACGAGATCGTCGGCACGGGAGAGTCCATGCCCGTCGACGCAAAGTTGATGATCGACCCGCGCCGTTGCTGGATCATCACGGCCGCTGCCGCCTGGCAACCGAAGTACACACCCTTCAGGTTGACCGCAAGTACGGCGTCGAGCTCTTCTTCGGGCGTATCGACGACGAGGTTGTTGCGGATGATGCCGGCGACGTTGCACATGATGTCGACCGAGCCGAATTGATCGCGCGCCGCCGCCACGAGCGCCTCGACCTGTGCCTTCTTGGTCACATCGGTCGGCACCGCCAAACCTTTGCCGCCAATGTCCTCGGCCATCGTGACCGTCTCGCGCAGACCAGCCTCTTTGACGTCGCCGACGACGACGTTGGCCCCGGCCTCGGCGAGCACCAGCGCCGTCTCGCGCCCGATACCGCCGCCGCCCCCGGTGATCACTGCCGTACGACCGGCAAGGTCGAACTCGTCCTTGATGCTCATCGCTTCCCCCTCGTTGCCGATCTCATTGCATCTTGCGCCAGATCATCTTCGACTCGACCTGCGGGTCGAGCAAGACGCCGGGGTCTTGTTTTTCGATGTGGCCCATGAGCCCGCGGAACACTCCGTAGCCGATCAACTCCTGCAGCCGGCGAGGGAACTCGGCGGCGAGCTCACGCGGGATCGCCAGCAGCTGATTCTCTTCTTGACGCATGAAGCCCGCGCAATGGTTGACGACGATGCCCATGCGACGCTCGTCGGTGTCGTTGGCGCCACCGCCGTGCCAGAGGCTGCCGTGATAGACGACCACGCTGCCCGCCGGCATCTCGACGGTGATGTAGTCGACTTGCTCGCCCGGCACCGGCGCACGGTCCCATTTGTGTGAACCGGGCACGATGCGCGTGCCGCCGTTCGCCTTGGTGAAATCGGTCAGCGCCCAGATGCCGATGCATTCGAGCGCGATGTGAGGGCGAGGCAAGGTGATCGAACCGTCGTCGGCGTGGAAGGGCTGCGGACGCTGGCCCGGGTTCATCTCGATCGCAGTGAGCGACGAGAGCAGGCACTGCCCGCCCAACACGCGATCGATGAGCGGCAACACGGTGGCGTGCAACGGAACCTGCGCAAAGATCGGGTCACGCGGCAAGAGGTTGAAGAGGCGCCTCGTGTTGTGACCCAGGAAGGTGTTCTCGCCATACGGGATGTCGAGCTCGGTGAGCAAGCGGGTGACGGTGTCGCGCAGCCCGACGATCAGTTCGGGGTCGATCGCGCCTTCGAGCAACGTGTAACCCTGATCATCGATCTCCGCGGCGCGTCGTTCGACCTCGGCATCGCTCAACCGTGTCGCATGGCCGATCGTCGAATACGCCATGGCTAGCCCCCTGACTCGGCGCGCGCCGGTAGTCGGACCCAGCTGTTCTCGGTGCGGCTCACCGCGCGGTCATAACCCGCGTCACCGGGCAGCAATACTTCGTAGCTGCCCCGCTCGTCGCCGACCACTTTGGCCGGGCCCCATTTGGTGGCGGCGTCGCCGTACGCATCGAGCATGTCGCGGGCCGAGCCGTGCTGCGCGAGCTGCTGCAGCGACGCGACGGTCGGCGGCAACATCACGTATTCGCCGCGACGCCACCGCTCGAGCCCTTCGACCGGCCGCACCCATTCGAGATGCTCCGACTCGGTGCCGTCGCTCGTCGCCTCTTGACCGACGGGCATCGCGCACAAGAAGAACAACGTGTCGTAACGCCGAGGGGGCCCGACCGGAGTGAGCCACCGCGCGATGAGCGCCATCTGCCAGGCATCGACGAAGAGTTCGTGGCGCAGCAACACGTCGTGCAAGAGCGTGTCGCCCTGCTCGACCGCAACCCGCTCGGCGAGTGCTGCTGCGGGCGTCTTGCCGGCAGCGTCGCTCGCCAGCAGGACGCCGCACTCCTCGAAGGTCTCGCGCGCGACCGCGACCCAGAACGCGAGGCCGTCATGATCGACCGCGACCGCCTCGCTCGCCTTGGCGTCATCCATGCCGCGCACGCGTGCGTACACGGTGGGGTCCGCGTCTTCGGGATCGAGCCCGCCGCCCGGGAACACCATCATTCCGCCCACGAATTCGCTGCGGGCGCGCCGGCGCAACATCATCACGTGCAGATCGGGACGATCGTCGACGATGAGCACCGTCGCCGCCAGTTTGATGGGCACGTTGTGGGGATCGAGGTCGGTCAGGTGCGCGAACGCCTTCTTGACGCCGGGGCTCACCTCGTCGGGCACGGCTACCTCCTGCGCAACGCGGAGTTGGTGATCCACGGTGCGATCCATCCGCTGTCGGCGTCGTTGTCCACATTGACGCCGGGCGGCACGAGTGCATCGATCGCATCGAGGGTCGCGGCATCGAGGCGAACGTCGGCCGACGCGAGCAGGTCGTCGAGTTGCTCCATCGTCCGCGGCCCGATGATCGTCGCCGTCACCGCGGGGTGTTCGTGGCTGAAGGCCATCGCGAGATGCGTGAGCGACAGCCCCGCCTCGCGGGCGACGCCGGTGAGCGCATCGACGAGATCGTGCTTGCGCTGCACGGGCGTGCGCTCGTCGTTCCAGTTCTTGGCCTGGTTGGCCGACCACCGCTGCGCTCGCGACCCCTGCGGCACCTCCTGGCCCCGTGCGTACTTGCCCGTGAGCCAGCCGGAATTGAGCGGGCCCCAGACGAACACGCCCATGCCGTAGCGCGCGCAGACGGGCAGCACATCACGCTCGATGCCGCGCACGAAGATCGAGTACGGCGGCTGCTCGGCCCGCGGTGGTGTCAACCGGCGCTTGGCTGCGGCCCATTGCGCTTCGACGATGCGGTCGGCCGGAAACGTCGACACCGCGACCGTGCGTATCTTGCCTGCAGCGACCAGATCGTGCATCGCCGACAGCGACTCTTCGATGTCCGTGGCCAGGTCGGGTTTGTGCATGTAGTAGATGTCGATGTGATCGGTGCCGAGGCGACGCAAGCTGTCATCGAGTGCCTTGATGATCCATCGCCGCGAGAGCCCGCGCTGGTTGATGTCGCGCCCCATCGGCCAGTAGCACTTCGTTGCCAGCACCACATCGTCGCGCCGGCCGGCAAGGGCCTTGCCGACGATGGTCTCGCTCTCGCCGCTCGAGTAGACGTCGGCGGTGTCGATCGTGTTGATGCCGGCCTCGAGCGCACGATGGATGATGCGCACGCAATCGTCGTGATCACCGTTGCCGAGTTTGCCGAACGACATCGCGCCGAATTGGTAATGGCTCACCGTGATACCCGTGCGGCCAACTGTTCGATACTGCATCGCTCCCCCAGGGTGGGCGCTCGCCGCTACTCGCACTGCCGACCGCCCGTACTACTACGATCCTGCCCGACCGCGCCTGCCGGAGGAGGTGACCCATGGTGCGACTAGACGATGATGCCCGGCGCCTGCTCGACGGGGCCAACTACGGCAGCCTCTCGACGTTGATGGCCGACGGCAGCCCCAAGGTCGAGTCCGTGTGGGTCGGCCGCGAGGACGACTTCGTGCTCGTCACCACCGACGCCAAGTCGATCAAGGCAGTCAACGCCGCGCGCGACCCACGGGTCGCGTTGGCGGTCGTCGCCTACGACAATCCCTACGACCAACTGCTCATCCGTGGCAAAGTCGTCGAAATCCGCGATGACGACGACCTCGTCGCAATGGACGCGCTGTCGCAGAAGTACCTGGGTGACTCATTCCCACGGCGGCGATGGTCCAAGCGCGTCGTGCTCGTCGTCTCGCCTTCGCTCGCCCGCTATCGCAAGTCGCCTCTTCGCCACCAGGGAGCCAATTCATGACCATCACCACGACGGTAGACAGCGACGGCGTCGCGGTCGTCACCATGCAGCATCCGCCCGTCAATTCGTTGACGGTCGGCGATACGTGGCAGATCGGTGAAGAGTTCGAGGCATTGGGTCGCCGTGACGACGTGCGCTGCATCATCCTCACCGCCGAAGGCAAGGGATTCAACGCCGGCATCGACATCAAAGAGATGCAATCGCGCCCCGGTTACGAGTTCTTCCTCTCGTCGGGGGCCGCGTGCTATTCGACGTTCGAGAAGATCTACATGTCGTTGGTGCCCACCATCGCCGCGGTCAACGATTTCTGTATGGGCCTCGGTGTCGGCCTCGTCGGCAGCTGCGACATGATCGTCGCGTCGTCCAAGGCGCGCTTCGGGCTGCCCGAGGTGGACAACGGCGCACTGGGTTGTGCGTCGCATCTGGCCAAGCTGGTCCCGCCGATGAAGTTGCGCCAGATGGTGTTCACGTGCGAGGCGGTCAGCGCGCAGCAGCTCTACGAATGGGGCACCGTCTACAAGGTGTGCGAGCCCGACGAGTTGATGGCCACGGCCAAAGAGGTCGCGAAGAAGATCTGCGCCAAGCGACCACGCGTGTTGCGGGCGGCCAAAGAGGCGCTGAACCACATCGACATCTACCACTTGCAAAAGCACTACCGACTCGAGCAGGGGTACACGTACGAGCTCAACCTCTACGGTGACGGCGGCGCCGCCCGCGAAGAGTTCGTGGCGGGCACGCGCATCGTCACCCGCGAATCAGACCGCTGACCAAACCAACGAATCCGGGGGGAATCGAAATGAAGTTCTTTCAGAACGTCGCGTTCTCGGAGACTGACCAACTCATCGAAGTTGCGAAGATCGCCGAAGACCTCGGCTTCTTCGGCCTGGCCACCGCCGACCACCTCATCACGCCGGCCACGATCAATTCGACGTACCCGTACGCACCCGACGGCAAGGCGTGGTGGGATCCCAACACGCACTTTCCCGAGACGTGGTCGATGTACAGCGTGCTCGCGCAACACACGACCAACCTGCATTTCATGCCGACGATCTACATCGTGCCGATGCGAGACCCGTTCACGTTGGCCAAGAGCATCTCGACGGCCGCGTACTTCTCCGACAACCGCGTCATACTCGGGCTCGGCGTCGGTTGGATGGCCGAAGAGTTCGCGCTCACCGGCCAGAGCTGGACCAATCGGGGCAAGCGAACCGACGAGATGCTCGAAGTCATGGCCAAGCTGATGGCGGGCGGCATGGTCGAACACCACGGCACCTACTACGACTTCCCACCGATGCAAATGGCACCCGCGGCGACCAAGCCCGTGCCGGTGTGGGTCGGCGGGCATACCGATGCCGCGTTGCGGCGCGCCGCGCGCAACGACGGGTGGATCGGGGTCAACTATGACTTCGACGAGCTCGTGCCGCTCATCGCCAAGCTCAACGAAGAGCGCAAGCGGGCCGGTACCGATCACAAACCGTTCGACATCTTCGCCACCCTGAACGAACTGCCCGATGCCGACACGGTGAAACGATTGCGCGACGTCGGCGTCACGGCCTACAACAACCCGCCGTGGTTGTTCAACGGAATCGTCACCAGTGACCTCGCCACGAAGCGGGCCACGCTCGAAGAGTTCGCGGAGAAGCTCATCCGCCCGATCAACGGCTGAACCCTTCTGCGCGCAACCTCTCCGGCCCATCGCTCAGTTGACGGCGTAGTCAATTCCGCGGCGGCGCCGCCAGTCCGTTGCGGCGGAGCCGCACAAGTTGGTCAGAGGGCAGCGAGGACGGGGGCGAGCGCGTCCATGGCCGCCTGGCTGACGAC
>JBDTLT010000151.1:0-13255 GCA_039934635.1 Acidimicrobiales bacterium | reverse complement strand
CTGCCGCAACTGGCCGACCCGACAACGGTCGCGACCATCGCCGCGCCGGTCGTCGACGGGCCGATCGACGCACCGCCGGCGCGGCGTTCGCTGCGCCACGCGCTCGGCGTCATGATCGTCACTTCGATCATCGTGGGCGCCGGCGCGCTGGCGTTCGCCTTGCTCGCGGGCAGCCACACCGTCACCAATCTCCTCGACAAGCTCGGCGGCTGACCGGCCGCTCGGGCGTAACCGCCCGCTCCGAGGGCCGCTCGGGCGTACAGTCAAGCGGGTGACGCCAGCTGATCGGGCGGGACGCGTCGACGACGCCGGTCTCGTCGACGCCGCCCGACGCGGCGACCGCAACGCCCTCGAACAGCTGCTGCAATTGCATTTCGATCGGGTCCGGGCGCTGTGTCGCCGGGTCATGGCCAACGACGCCGACACCGACGACGCCACCCAAGAAGCACTGATGGCGATCTGCCGCGGCATCACCCGCTTCGACGGGCGCTCATCGTTCAGCACGTGGATCTATCGCGTCAGCACCAATGCCTGTCTCGACGAACTGCGGCGCAAGGGACGGCGACCGATCGCGATGGCCGACGACGTGATGCCGGCAATGACCGAATCCGACCGTTTCGCCGACGACATCGCAGATCGCCTCGAGATCGACGGCGCGCTGGCCCAGTTGAGCCCCGATTTTCGCGCGGCGGTGGTGCTGCGTGATCTCTGCCAACTCGACTACGACGAAATCGCCGATGTACTGGCTATCCCGCCCGGCACCGTGCGTTCACGCATTGCGCGCGGTCGGGCGCATCTCGCCCGCTTCGTCGATCAAGCCTCGATAGGGAACCAAGTGCCCACTCACGATCGTCCAAAGCAGTCGGAATGAACGAGTTCGACCCCTCTCTCGACGAAATCGTCTCGGCCTATGTGGACGGCGCTGCCACTCCCGCCGAACGCGCCCGCGTCGAAGGCGACTCTGCGCTCGTCGAGCGGGCCGCCACCTTCCGCCTCGTGCGGGACGCGCTCGCGCCATCGCCGGCACCGGCGGCCGACGACCTTCGCCACTCACTCATCGCGCGCGCCCTCGCCGACACCGCCGCGCCGGAGGCCACCGTCCACCCGTTGCGCAGTCGCCGAGCGGCGGCCCTCGGCCCGATCGTCGCGGCGGCGGCCGTGATTGCCCTGTTCTTCGGCCTCGGCACCTGGCTCGTGGCATCGCAGGACAACAACGACGACCGCACATCGACCTCCGCCGCGGCACCGTCGGTCGCCGAGGATCTCTTCGACGCCAAGGGCCAACTGAACGCGCCGGCCGCGACCACGTCCGCGGCCGCCGGCAGCGGCGCGTCGTCGGGCGGGACCGGCGGCTCGGCGAAAGTGGCCCCGGTCTACCTCGGCGCCTTCGACAACCTGCCGTCGTTGCGCGCCGCGCTGCCGCAGAGCGCGACCGCCGCGGGGGCGACTCGCGCGACCTCGCCACCCGAGCGGGCGGTCACGGATGCTCCGTTGTGCGGGCGCACGGATCCGCCCGACGCCCGGATCTACACCGCCGACCTGGGCGGCCGTCCCGTCACGATCGTCGTGACGGCCACGCGCGCCGACATGTTCGACGACGCGACATGTGTCGGACCGACCAACCTCCTCCTCGTTGCGCCACCGCTGACGTTCGGTGATCCCCGTGCGACGACCACCACTCGCTGACCATGCGACGGACGCGCGGTGACCGGTATGCTGCGCGGCCATGGCCGAACCGCCACTGAATTCCAATACTCGAGCCTCAGACGTCGATACCGGCCGCGACTGGCCCGCCCAGATCGCGGACACTGCCGTTCGCGTCATCGAGCAGATCCGCGACAAGACGACGCGACCGGCGATCACCGTTGCCCGAGCCCTCGTGTTCGGCCTCATCGCACTGTCGATCGGCACTGTGGCCATCTTCTTGTTCTTGATCGGCACCATCCGGTTGGTCAACGGCTACCTGCCTGGCACGGTGTGGACCACCTACCTCTTGCTCGGTGGAATATTTACCCTTGGCGGAGCCTTCTTGTTCTCGAAGCGCAAGCCCTCCAACCGGCCTGCCTAGTTCCTGATTCTCTTTCGTCGAGGCATCTCTGTGAGCGATATTCGTGACGTTGTTATCATCGGATCAGGGCCTGCCGGCCTGACCGCCGCGGTCTACGCGGCGCGGGGCAATCTGGCCCCGCTCGTCCTCGAAGGTGAACCTTCGAGCACGAGTGACCAACCCGGCGGGCAATTGATGCTCACGACCGAGGTCGAAAACTTCCCCGGCTTTCCCGAGGGAATCATGGGCCCCGACCTCATGGCGAACATGCGTTCGCAGGCGCTGCGATTCAACGCCGAGATCTTGACGGTCAAAGTCTCCCGTGTCGACCTCTCGGAACGGCCGTTCAAGATCTGGGTGGGCGACCCCAGCGCGGCGCCGACCTATCTCGCCCGCTCGATCATCGTCGCCACCGGCGCGCAGTCACTGATGCTCGGGCTCCCGGCCGAGCAGCGCCTCATCGGCCACGGACTCTCCACCTGCGCGACCTGTGACGGCTTCTTCTTCCGCGGCCACAACATCGCGGTGGTCGGTGGCGGTGACTCGGCCGTCGAAGAAGCGACCTTTCTCACCAAGTTCGCCGACAGCGTCACGATCATCCATCGACGCAAAGAGCTCCGCGCCTCCAAGATCATGCAGGACCGCGCGTTCGCGAATCCCAAGATCAACTTTCTCTGGAATCACACCGTCGACGACATCCTGGGTGAACACAAGGTCGAAGGTGTGGTGGTGCGCGATACGACAACCAACGTCGTGAGCACGCTGCCCATCAGCGGGCTGTTCGTCGCGATCGGCCACCGCCCCAACACCGACCTCTTCCGCGGGCAACTCGAGATGGCCGAGTCCGGCTACCTGATCACCCAGCCCCGCAGCAGTGCCACCGACGTCGCCGGCGTCTTCGCCTGCGGCGACGTGCAAGACGATATCTACCGCCAAGCGATCACCGCTGCCGGCTCCGGGTGCATGGCGGCCATCGACGCCGAACGGTGGCTGGAGACACAGCACTGACGCCGCCACCCCGGGAATGCGGCGTCACTCGTCTACGTTTCAACGTTCACTCAGCGAAGCTCTCACGAGTACTTCACTCACCAGCTCTTCACTCACCAGCACAAGGAGACGGCCATGGCCGGATCAATCAGCACCCTTTCCTCCTCGACCTTCAACGAGGTCGTGGCGTCCGCGTCCGAGCCCGTACTCGTCGATTTCTGGGCCGAGTGGTGCGCCCCCTGCAAGATGATCGCCCCGATTCTCCAAGAGATCGCCGAGGAGCAGTCGGGCAAGCTCAAGATCGTCAAGCTCAACGTCGACGACGCTCCCGACGTTGCCATGAAGTACCAAGTGATGAGCATCCCGACGCTGATCGTCTTCAAGGACGGCGTCGAGGTCAACCGGCTCGTCGGTGCCCGGGGCAAGGCACAGTTGCTCGAATCGCTCGCCGCATTCCTCTAACCCCCGCGGTGCGTGGGCGGGCGCAGCGCCGGCGCGACGGCAGCGTCGTTGATCCACGATGAGCCTGCCGCTCACCGTCGGGGCATCCGGTGAAGAGGTCCGTGACCTCCACCGTCGCCTCGCGGCCGCCGGTTATCGGCTGACGTCGAGCGGCGCGTACTACAGCGCGTCGACCGCCGCCTTGATCGAACAGTTCCAGTCGGCGCACGGCCTCGATGCGACCGGCGTGTGCGATCAAGCCACCTGGAACACTCTGGTCGAGGCCAGCTACAAGCTGGGCGATCGGGCGATCTATTACACCCAACCGATGCTGCGGGGCGACGACATCGCCGATCTGCAGCTGCGACTCGGCTCACTCGGCTTCGACGCCGGGCGAGCCGATGGCATATTCGGGCCCGAGACCGAGCGGGCGGTCGCCGACTTTCAACGCAACGCCGGACTCACCTCTGATGGTGTTGCGGGGCAACAAACCATCGCCGAGCTCGTGCGGTTGAGCGCCCGCGCCGACATCACGCATTCCGTGGCGCAGGTCCGTGAACACGAGGAGCTGCGCAGCCGCCCTCGTCAATTGGTAGGGCTTCGGGTCGCGGTCGGGCAGAACGGCCCGTTCCACGCACTCGTACATCTTGTCGGACGCCAGATTCGCGAACACGGGGCGGTGGTCCTCGAGGAGCACCATCCCGACTGGTCGACACAAGCGCGCAACGCCAATGAATTCCGCTCCCAGGTGTTCGTCGCCATCACCCCCAACGACGACGACCACTGCGACGTCGCCTACTTCGCCACCACCGGATTCACTTCGGCCGGCGGTCGCCAGCTCGCCGAGATCTGCGCCGACCTCCTCCCGACGGCGCTCGGCCTTACGAGCGGAACCGCCAGTGGGATGCGCATGGCGATCCTGCGCGAGACCCGCATGCCCGCGGTGTTGTGCCGGGTGGGGTCACCGGCACGGGTCGTAAGCCAAAACGCGGCAGTTGCAGCCGCGCTCGTAGAGGCGCTCCATCAGTGGGTACAGCGGCCGGCTCTCAACGACTAGTGGACAGTTCCCTTCACCCACAAGGTGTGGAAAAGCCTCTGGATAGTCGAAGCTGATGGCGAAGGTCACAGGTAGCCGGCGGTGGCCCGGCGCACCCTCAGGTCTCGAGGACCACGCGCTCAGGTCTCGAGAATGGTGCCCGGCGGCGTGATGACGCGGTAGATCCGCTCGAGATCGTCGAGGTCCGCGAACTCGACCACGACTCGTCCTCGCTTACCCGAAAGGCTCACCGACACCCGAGTGTTCAGCCGAGCCGAGAGCAACTCCTCCAGTTCGAGCACCGCCGGCTCGCGCAAGGCCGGCGCGGGGCGGGGGCTACCCGGCACCGCGGGTTCCGCTTCGGGCTCGGGTTCGGGGTCCGCTTTGGGTGCCAATCGGTCACGGACGAGTTGCTCGATGTCGCGAACCGAAAGTCCCCGGTTCAATATCTCGTCGGCCAACTCTTCTTGGAGCTCCCGGTCGGGCGTCGCGAGCAGCGCGCGAGCGTGCCCGGCACTGAGCCGTCCGTCCGCGATCATCCGCTGCAGGGAGGGCGGTAGTTGGAACAACCGCAGGGTGTTGGCCACCGCCGAGCGACTGCGCCCGACGCGTTGGGCGACCGCCTCTTGGGTCAGGCCGAAGTCCTCCATGAGTTGTTGGTAGGCCGCCGCCTCTTCGAGCGCGTTGAGATCCTGGCGATGCAGATTCTCGACCAATGCGTGTTCGAGTGCTGCCGTGTCTTCGACCTCACGCACGATGGCCGGGATGTGTTGCAGGCCCGCGCGTTTGGCGGCGCGCCACCGACGCTCTCCCGCGATGATCTCGTACTGGTCGTCGACCGCGGGGCGTACCAGGATCGGTTGCAGCACCCCCATTTCGCGAATCGAGGCGGTCAGCGAGGCGAGCGCTTCTTCGTCGAAGTGCTCGCGCGGTTGGAAGCGATTGGGGATCACCGCGGAACACGGAAGCTCGGTGAGCGATGAGCCGGCGGCAGTACTCATGGCGCCGCCGCTCGGGATGAGTGCCCCGAGGCCGCGCCCGAGACCCCCGCTGCGTTTATTCATCACCGGCCACCTCCTTCGCCAATAGACGATAGGCAACCGCGCCACGAGACGACGGATCAAATGTGGTTATCGGTTGACCGAATGATGGCGCTTCGGAGAGCCGGACACTGCGGGGCACCATCTGCCGGCAGACCTTGTCCCCGAAGTGGCCCCGCACCTCTTCGGCTACCTGCTCGGCCAACTTCGTCCGACCGTCGTACATCACGAGGACGATGGTGGTGACTTCGAGGATGGGATTGAGGTTCTTACGGACCAGCTCCACGTTGCGCAGCAACTGACCGAGACCCTCGAGGGCGTAGTACTCGCACTGGATGGGGACCAGCACCTCGGACGCCGCCGCGAGCGCATTCACCGTCAGCAGCCCGAGCGACGGCGGGCAATCGATCAAAATGAAGTCGTACTCGTCGCGCACGGCTTCGATCGCGTTACCGAGACGACGCTCCCGGGAGAAGACGGGGACCAGTTCGATTTCGGCGCCGGCGAGATCGAGGCTGGACGGCGCAACGAAGAGGTTCTTGACGACGGTCGGCTCGATGCAGTCCTCCAGCGGAATCTCCCGCAGGATGACGTCGTACATCGATGTCTCTATCGCTCGAGGATCGAGTCCGAGCCCCGTGGTGGCGTTGGCCTGTGGATCGAGATCGATCACCAGCGTGCGGTAGCCCAGCTCAGCCAGACTCGCCCCCAGATTGACGGCGGTCGTGGTCTTACCCACGCCACCCTTCTGGTTGGCAACGGCCAGCACCCGTCGCTTTCGGAGAGATTGCTCGGGCAAGGTGCCTCCCAAGAGATCGGCACAAATGTGCCGCGCGGTGTGTTTCACGTGAAACAGAAGGGACTGTTCGGTCCACCCACCGACAGCTCATCAGAATAGCGGCCGGCGGGCCGGAACCCCCGGACTGCGAGGAAATCGATCCGGACACGGGGTTTGTTGCTCGAGAATCGAATAGGTGCCCTCGCCGCCCTGCCAGGAGCGCATCCGCTGCATCCCCAGTGCGGCCAGGCCCTCCTTGTCCCACCGTCCGCTTTGGCCCGACCCGCTACCCGCAGGACCGGCGGCGCCCAAGTCACTGAAAATGGCGCGGCCGCCGACCTGCAGCAGGGGGGCGGCGCATTCCGCGGCAACTGCGGGAGCGGCGAACCGCCGGGCCACGACGAAGCCGCAGGTGCCTCGCAGTGGACCCCGACCCGTGATCTCCGCCGCCTGGTGATGCACGGTCACCCGATCGCGGAGACCCAAGCGGCTCACCGAACGGGTGAGCCAGTCGGCACGCGCCCGACCGCGCTCGATCAGATGCCACGTCGTCGCCGGCAACTCGCAAGCCAGCACCAGACCGGGGATGCCGCCGCCGGACCCGAGGTCGACGCCGTCGCCCAGCTCCAGCACCTCGAGCAGCCCGTCGACGTAGCCGAGGGCATGGCGGACGAAGTCGGCAGGCGCGCCGATGCCCAGGAACCCGCGGTGCTGAGCGTCGCTCAGCACCTCATCGAGCGCGGCACCCATCGGCGCCTTTCCTTCCGCACCACCACGGCCCGCGCGGGCCGCGGCGGGACAAACTCAGCTCGCGGGCGAGATCACCACGCGGCGGGAGGGTTCTTCGCCTTCGGACGACGTCTGCACGCCATCGATCTCGCCCACGGCATCGTGGACGACTTTGCGGTCCGCGGCCGACATCGGCTCGAGCGCCTTGGCCCGCCCGGAGGAAACGACCTCATCGGCCACCGAGCGGGCAAACCGCTCGAGAGCCTCGCGACGACGCTGGCGATAGCCGGAGATGTCGACATGGACCCGGCCCTCGGGCGCGGCGTCGAGTTGGCGCAGCACCACGGCGCGGCTGATCTCGTTGATGGCCGCGAGCGTGCGGCCCTTGGGCCCGATCAGCAAGCCCAGCTCGCCGCCTTCAATGCGCACCTCGGCCGACTCTTGGTCCTCTGCAGTCTCCGTGGTCGTCTGTGCCTCGTAGCCGAAGGCCTGCACGAGTCCCTTGGCGAACTCCTCGGTGATACGGACTTGCGTTTCCAATGTCACGGGACTGTGTTCCTTTCGATTGTCCTCATCGGTGTCGGTGGGGCGACCCGCGGGACGGCCACCACGACCGCGGCCGCCGCGACGGCGGCCGCTGGCGCTGCCGGTCGGGCGTTCGCCGGCGTCTTCGTCGCCCTCGTCGGTATCGACAGCGGCGGCGCCACTGTCGGCCAAGTCGTCGGCGGGGGCAGGGCTGGTACGGGGAGCCGACCGGGGCTTGACCTTGGTCGTGGCCGGGGCCCGCCCACCGGTCTCGGTTTCACCCGCGCCGTCGGGGCGCTGGCGGCCCCGGCGCCGATTGCGACCGCCACCGGAATCGGGCTTGGCCCGCAATGCCGGTTTGACCCGTGCCCGGACCCGCGCCTCGCCCTTGAGCCGGCCGAAGAAACCGGCACGCGGCTCTTCGACGACTTCGAACTCGGCATCGCGTTCGTCCACACCCAGGCGGTCGAGGGCGAGGTCCTTTGCCTCTTCGACCGTACGGCCGGTGACTTCAACCCATTCCATTGCTCGCTACTTCCTCTTGCCCTTGCCGTCGCCACTCTTGGGTGTCACTCGGCGGGACGTGAATTTGGGGGGCTCGGCGGGTTCGCTCGAGCCCTTCTTGTCCGGCTTTCGATCCGCGGGCTTTTTACGGTCCGGCGGTTTTGTCTCGAGCTCACGCAGTCGTCCACCAACACCCTTGGACGATCGCGCCATTGTCGATCGGTTGCGTCCGACGGCCGGCTTTGCCGCGTCGCCGTTGTTGTCCCCCTTGACCGGCTTTACCTTTTCGGTCGGCTCGGGTTCGGATTCCACTTCGACGAGCGCCGCCGTTCGGGCCGCCACCGCAAGGTTCCCGAGCGAATGCTCGCCGGTATAGAACTTGTGGGTGATGAAGGCTTGCTGACCCACCCGCCACAGGTTCGACACAATGAAATAGACCACCAGACCGGCCGGCATCGCAAACGAAAATACCGGCAAGAAGATCGGCATCAATTTCATAATCATCTGCTGCTGGGGATTGATTTGGGCGGAAGTATTGCGCCCGGCTATTTGCCGTTGCTGCACCACACCAGTAACTAATACCGCCACAATCAACAACAGATAAGGGATAGCGTGACCTATCGAATGCGTGAGCGCTTTACTCGCGCTCTCGGCCATGTCGATACCCCAGGACTTCATGCGGTTGGTGCCCGAAAGGTCTCGATAAAGCTGCGAATCGCGCGAGATATAGCTCGGCCGAAAGTTGTTCAGTGGATCGTCGGCCTTCGGAATGCTCTGCGCCGAGACCGCTCCGCTGGCCGCCAAACCAGCCTGTAGACCGACATTCGTGACGCGTCCGGTCAGGCCACGGAGTACCCGAAATAGGATGAAGAAGACCGGCATCTGGATGACCAAGGGCAAACAGCCACCGACAGGATTGATGTTGTTGGCCTTGTAGAACTTGAGCAGTTCCTCATTCATCTTCTCGCGATCGCCCTTGTGGCGCGTCTGAATCTGCTTGAGTTGCGGCTGCAGACGCTGCATCTGCAGCATCGATTTGGTGCCCTTGTAGGTCAGCGGTGTCGTCACCAACATCACCACGATGGTGAGGGCAGTGATGGCGAAGCCGTAGGAGTGGATCCACGAGTAGAGCAACGCCAGCACGTTGGCGAAGAGGTCGAATATGCCGTTCAGCATCCGCTGGCCTTCCGCTCAGGCACAGGGTCCCAGCCCGACGCGCTCCACGGGTGGCAGCGGGTGATGCGCCGCAGGGCCATGAGGCCACCGCTGGCCGCCCCATGACGCTCGATGGCGTCGAGGGCGTAGTTGGAACACGTCGGGAGGTAGCGGCAGGGGCTCGCACGGTAGGCGAAGACATGCTGGTAACCGTGCACGAAGCGCAGCATCGCACGCGCCGGCAAGCTCACCGTGTCTCCTCGTTTCGCCGGGCCAGCGCTTCGATGGCTTGGCTCATCCATTTCTCCAACTCTTGATAGGCCGCTTCGACGGCCTCGTCGCGGACCCCGATCAGATAGACCCCCGGCGACAGGCCGCCTCGCTGGTCGACTTGGTACAGGCATGCCCGCAGTCGCCGACGGCACCGGTTGCGGACAACCGCGGAGCCGCCACTGCGCCGGATCGCGTAGGCCACCTCGGCGACGGCCCCACCGGTCGGGGCGTAGCGCACCGACAGGGGACCCGCCCGAACCGTGACCCCGCGGCGCAAAAGTCCCAGGCTGGCTCGGCGAGCGACGCCCTTGATCAAGCCGTCAACTTCGCCCGACCCTTGCGGCGCCGGGCCCGCACGACTGCTTGTCCGGCACGGGTACTCATCCGCTTACGGAATCCGTGCACCTTTGACCGTCGCCGGGCATTCGGCTGATAGGTCCGCTTCATCTTTCGCCTCCTCGAACGTTCGCCACGCAGCGTGCCGCCATTGCAGCGGAATGTGGCGCGTGCCGCTCGGTCGAATGACCCGAGCGCACCTGCGGAGAGGGAGTGTATCCGCCGACTTGACGAAGTGTCAGGCCGAGCCGCCAATGCGGTGTCGCGACCGTCGCAACTTCGCGTGGCATGCCAGTTGAACTGGTTCGACGCGACAATCCACAGCCCGGTGGCACGACGGACGGTGCGGTGATACGGTGCGCCGCCCTCGTGACGTTCTCGTGACGTTCCACACCACGAGCTCGATTCGAATACTCATCCCCAGCACATTCCACAGATGTGGAAACCATCATGAAAATCCCCGACGCACGCAGCGATGCCGCCAGCCTGTGGACAACCTGCAGCGGCAGCATCCGGCCCCAGGTCTCCGATGCCGTCTGGCAGACGACCTTCAACGCCATCAAGCCGCTCGTGCTCGACGACGAACAGTTCGTGATCGCCGTCCCCAGTCTGCTGGTCAAAGAACGCATCGAAGGCCGTTACCTCGGCTTACTACGCGACGCCCTCGCCGACGCCGGCATGGCCGAGGTCGACCTGATGATCCTGGTCGAGACCGAGCCCGCCAACGATGCCACCGCGCCGCACTGGGGTGGCGACGTCGACGCCATCGACCTGCGGGGGCCGCGGGCCCTCGTCATCGGCCGGCCCGACAACGGGGGCCAGCACGAAGCCGTCAACGAGCGCTACACCTTCGACGCGTTCGTCACCGGTACCTCCAATCGCTTCGCCCAGGCTGCCGCGCTCGCCGTCGCCGAGACGCCCGCTCGCTCGTATAACCCCCTGTTCATCTACGGGGCCGCCGGGCTGGGCAAGACCCACCTGTTGCAGGCCATCCGCCAATACGTCCACGCGCACTACCCGACCTACACCGTGCGCTACGTCTCGACCGAGGCCTTCCTCAACCAGTTCGTCGACGCCATCCGCACCAACATGATGAGCGACTTCAAGCGCCGTTACCGAGAGATCGACGTCCTGCTCGTCGACGACATCCAATTCATGGAAGGCAAAGAAGGCCTCCAAGAAGAGTTCTTCCACACCTTCAACTCGTTGCACCAGGCAAACCGCCAGATCGTGCTGTCGTCAGATCGACCGCCCGACTCGATCCCGACCCTCGAAGACCGGTTGCGCAGCCGCTTCAAGATGGGCCTGATCACCGACATCCAGCCGCCCGACCTCGAAACCCGCATGGCCATCCTGCGCAAGAAGGCCGAGCGCGATCCGTACGGCATCCACGAAGAAGTACTGACCTTCATCGCGGAAAACATCACCGACAACATCCGCGAGCTCGAAGGCGCACTGATCCGCGTCACCGCGTACTCGAGCCTGACGCAGTCGCCGTTGACGGTCGATCTCGCCCGCCGCGTACTCGGCGACATCGTCAACGGGCATCAACCGCGGCCGGTGACGCCACGACTGATCCTCGACAAGACCTCCGAGATGTTCGGTTTCCCGATCGAAGACATCACCGGTCAGAGCCGGCGCCGTCCGCTCGTCACGTCACGGCAGATCGCGATGTACGTGACCCGCGAACTCACCGATCTCAGCTATCCCGCCATTGCGCGCGAATTCGGCGGCCGAGATCACACCACGGTCATCCACGCGGTGGAAAAGATCGGCGCACTCATGCCCGAACGACGCCAGATCTATGACCAGGTCACCGAGTTGATCCAGCGCATCAAGACCGGCAACTAGCAGTGTCACAGCAACGCCATAAGCTGTCGCCGATCTCCGAGACCCACCGCAAACATCACAGTGGACAACCCGGTGGATGGCACTGTGCAACACGATCGAAAACAGGGGATGGCCCACCGGCCGTACACAGCCCCGAGACCCCGTCATGAAACCCAGTGTGTAATTGGGGACAACCCGCGCGCGAGCGTCATGGGTCTGACCAGCACCGCGACCCGGTTTTCCCCAATCCACAGCCCTTATTACTCCCCCTACTCTTCCAAGGTGTACAGACAAAGAAAGAGAGACCGTCGTGAAGTTCCGCTGCGAACGTGACGTGTTACTCGACGCGCTCACGACCGCCGGCCGTGCCGTATCGAGCCGGGGTGGTTCGTTGCCGGTGCTATCGGGCCTGCTCGTCGAACTCACCGGCGACAACCTGCGCGTCACGGGAAGCGACCTCGATCTCACGATCAGCGTCGAGCGCGTCGTCAATGGTGAGCGAGATGGCGTCGCGGTGCTACCGGCCAAGTTGGCGAGTGACATCGTGCGCTCGTTCAAGGCAGGCGCAGTGCATCTCGAAGTCGACGGTGATCAGGCACAGGTGTCGGTCGATCGTTCCAACTTCTCGTTGCGCATCATGCCGGCCGACGAATATCCGCGCTTCGAGCGGCCGCAGGGCGAAGCGATCACCATCGAATCCGACAAGTTGTCGATCGCGCTCAAGCAAGTGGTTCCGGCCGCGAGCTCCGACGACTCCCGGCCCATCCTGACGGGTGTGCTCATGGCGGCCGAGGCGGATGGCGTTCGCTTCGTCGCCACCGACTCCTACCGGCTCGCGGTGCGAGATATCGGCGGCGCTGCAGTGTTGAGCGAAGGACAGCACGTGCTCGTGCCTTCGCGCGCGCTGAACGAATTGACCCGTACGTTGCACAGCGGCAAAGAGGTCAGCCTCATGCTCGGCCAACGCGACGCGTCGTTCTCGGTCGGTGGGGTACAGCTGAGCACGCGCCTCATCGAAGGTGAGTTCCCCAACTACCGCGGTCTGATCCCCAAGAACCATCCAAACAAGCTGACGGTCGAGCGTGAGACCTTCCTCGACGCATTGCGCCGTGTGCGATTGATGGCGCAAGAGGCCACGCCGGTACGCGTTGCCATGCGCTCCGATGGCCTCGAGTTGATCGCCATAACGCAAGATATCGGCCAGGCCCACGAAGATCTCGACGCCGAATACGACGGGCAAGAGCTCACCGTGGCGTTCAACCCGCAGTACCTACTCGACGGCGTCGAAGTATGCGGTGGCGAAAAGATCACGCTCGAGACCGTCGATGCACTCAAGCCGGCAGTGCTGCGCTCGAGTGGTGACGCCGAGTTCCTCTATTTGCTGATGCCTGTTCGCGTGTCGTGACCGCCCCGCTGCACCTGCAGCAACTGGTACTCGTCGACTTCCGTTCGTACACGCAGCTCGAAGTCGAGTTTCCACCGGGACGCGTCGCGTTGATCGGGCCCAACGGCGTGGGCAAGACCAACGTGCTCGAAGCCATCGCGTGGTTGGCAACGATGCAGTCGTTCCGCGG
>JBDTLT010000150.1:0-13333 GCA_039934635.1 Acidimicrobiales bacterium | reverse complement strand
GTGTCGTGCGACAGCCACGTTGGCCCGCGCCTTCGCGAAGACCTGCGCGAGTACTGCCCGCAGCGCTACTTGCGCGACTACGACGCATTCGTCGACGCACACGAGGCACGCCGCGCCGAGATGGCGCGTGCCGGTGTTGTGGACGAACGCGCCCGCTTCGCGACCGGACACCCCAACACCGCCATCGCCGGCCACCACGACATCCATGCCCGGCTCGCGGACATGAACAACGACGGCATCGCCGCCGAAGTGATCTATCACTTCAGCCAAAACGGTGAGCCGATGCCGCTGGTGTCCGACCCTGGTGGTGGGCTCGGCACCGTGCCCACCACGGCCTTCGAGTTGGGCGCCGCGGGTTACCAGATCTACAACCGTTGGCTCGCCGATTTTGTCTCGGTGGAGCCCGAACGCCACATCGGCTTGGCGTATCTGCCGATGTGGGATGTCGACGCGGCGTTACACGAACTCGAGCGCGCCCGCGAATCAGGCCTGCGCGGCGTCAACTTCCCGCCCCCGAGTCGCGCCGGCCACCTCGAATACAACAACCCCGCGTGGGAGCCGTTCTGGTCCGCGTGCGAGGCCTACGGCATGTCGCTCAACACGCATTCCAGTGGCGCCGCGGCGTTCGACTATTTCTCGGGCCCCGGCGGCGAAGATCTGCTCATCTATGAAAGCGGCGGCTGGATGGCGCGCCGCGCCGTGTGGTGGTTGATTCACGGACAGGTCTTCGAGCGTCATCCCGATCTCAAGTTGGTGATCACCGAGCAATTCGAGGGCTGGTGGACGCCGACCTTGCACGAACTCGACAGCGTCTACATGCGCTTCGGCAGGCGCGGCAGCGTGTTGCCCAAGATGCCGAGCGATTACGCGCGGCTCCATGTCTTCATGGGCGCGAGCTTCTTGTCGCCCGCGCTCGCGGAGCAGGCGTTCCGTGAAGGGTTCGTCGACAACGTGTTGTGGGGCCGCGACTACCCCCATATCGAAGGCGCATTCCAGGTCGGTCCTGACGGTGCCGAACCGATCACGCATCTTTCGCTGCGCAATTCGCTTTCGCGCGTGCCCAAGCCGGCGGCGCGGGCGATGGCGGGGGAAAACGCCGTGCGCGCCTTCGGCCTCGATCGTGCCAAGCTCGTCGACGTCGCCGCGCGCATCAACGCACCGACGGTCGACGCGTTGCTCAGCCCGCCCCGGCATCTGCCCATCATCGCCGAGCGCAGCAATGCGTTCCGCGGGCAAGCCGGCGCGCGCCCCCTCGACGTCGTCTTGTCGTCATGACCGCACGGTCGTTCGGGCTGTGGTGGGGCACGGTCGAGGGTGCAGACATTGCGACGTTGGCCGAGGTGGCGGGCGCCGCGGGGTTCGGGTCCATCTCGTCCACACCCGCGATGTACTTCGATGCGCGCGCACGCGGTGCGAGCGACGATGACCTGCGCGAGCTGCTGGCCCGTACCGGGGTCACGGTGGCGGTCATCGACCCGCTCATCCGCGGCCTCCCCGGCTCGCTCGACCCCGAGTCGGTGGCTCGACGTTTCCGCTCGACATTCGAATACGGGGCGGATGACGCGTTCCGCGCGGCCGAAGCGCTCGGCGCGAGGTCCATCAACGTCGCGCACTACATGGGTGCCCCCACGCCACTCGATCAGCTGATCGACGCCATCGCCGCGATCGGTCGTGATGCACGCGATCGCGGACTGCAAGTCCTCGTCGAGTTCATGCCCGAAGGTGGCATTCGCAATCTCGGCGACGCCGCCGCCATCGTGGCCGGTGTCGCGGCACCCAACGTGGCGATCATGCTCGATACGTGGCACTTGTTCCGCACCGCCGGGTCACTCGACGAACTCGAACAGCTGCCGCCCGGTGCCATCGGCGCAGTGCAGGTCGGCGACGCGACCGCGGCGGCGTGGGGGACAGGGGTCGACCCGCCGAGCGCAGACCGTCTATTGCCCGGACAAGGGGTGGTCCCGATCCGCGAGATCGTCACGATTGCCCGGCGCAACAACCCCGACGTGGTGGTGGGCATCGAAGTGTTCAACCGCGCGTCGATCGAGGCCTCGCCCTCTGATCGAGCCGCCGCGGCGGCCGCGGCAATGGTCGCGACGCTGACGGGAGTGTGACGGCCGGGCCGCTCCTCCCGCGCCAACCAGACCGATCAACCGTCGAGCAGCATCTCGAGGCACTTCGTCGACGGGTTCTCGAGCCAGACGGTGTTATCCGCCGGCATGTGGCCGCGGGCGACCATGCGGTTCATCACGCGCACGACGATGGCGCAGTAGCGCGCCGCCGCGAGCACTTGGTAGTAGTGCATGTCGCCCACGTCGCGCCCGAGTGCCTGCTCGTAGATGGCCCGCTGTTCGTCACGGCTCGGCTCGCCGGGGAGGTGCTCGACGCCCATCGACTCGTGCGACCAATGATCGAACATGAGCCACCATCCGAGGTCGTATTCTGGTGGTGCCAGTGACACGGCTTCGAAGTCGGTCACGCAGACGCAGGCGAAGTCGCGCCAGATCATGTTGCCGGGACGCGGGTCACCCCAGGCGATCGCGATCTCGCCGTCTTCAGGAAGATGCCGGTGTAGCCACGCGAGCCCGCGGTCGAGCAGCGGATGGTTGCGGTCACCGAGTTCGCGCCGCCCGTACTGCTCCCAAATCTCGAGTTGGCGGGCCGTGCCCGGCACCGTGCCCGGCGGGTTCAGCCAATCGAGATCAGCCCGGCGCCAATCGATGCGATGCACGTCGGCCAACACGCGCAGCCCACCCTCGATCAATCGCCGTCGATCGGCGGGAGCCGCGTCGTGGTAAAAGCCTTCGCGAAGGTACGACGGGTTTTCGATCGGTACCTGTCCGTCGACGAAGCCCATGACGAAGAACGGCGCACCGAGGATCGATGCATCGCCCTCGTAACCGATGAGTGGCGCGACCGGCACCGCCGAGTGGGTCGCGATGCTGTGCATGGCGCGGTACTGGATTGCGATCTCGACATCGAGACCGGGCGCCTGCGTCGGATAGACCGGCGGGTCGGGAGTCTCACGGCGCAACACGAACCGTTCGGCACGCGCGCCATCGGCGGCCGTCACGGTGGCGTCGACCATGCGGGTCTCGGCCGAGTAGCCGCTCTTGGGCATGGTGAAGCCGTCGACACGAACCGAACGCGCGCCCACGATGCGATCGGTGAGCCAACGTCCGAGCGCGTCTGCTTCGGTGGCTTGATCGGTCATGCGGGCGACGCTCGTCAGGGCAGTTGGAACAGGCGACGGGCGTTCGTCTCGGCGATCTTCACTGCGATCGCGTCGGGAACATTGCGCATGCTCTCGTCGAGCATGGTGCGACTGTTGGGGAACGTGCCGCTCTCGTGCGGATAGTCGGACTCCCACATCATGTTGTCGAGGGGAATCTGGTCGAGCGACGCCAGCGCCAAGTTGTCGCGCAGGATGCAGACGTACATGTGCTGCTCGAAGATCTCTCGTGGCGGCTTGGTGGCGGGCAATACCTCGCCCAGGTCGTAGAACACTTGGTCGGCTCGTTCGAGCACGTACGGCACCCACCCGGCACCACCTTCGGAGAAGGCGACGTTCAAGCTGGGATGGCGTTCGAGCACGCCCGAGAACAACCAGTCGGCACAGGCGATCATCGAGTTGGCCCCGACATAGGTGAGCCCCACGGGATCAGGCGCGTCGGGAGAGCTGCGTAACAACTTCGACGACGACCCGATGTGAAGGCAGATGGGCAGACCGGTCTCGGCGATCGCGGCCCACAGCGGTTCCCAATGTTCGGTGTATACCGACGGCAATTCGAGCGTCGTCGGATTCTCGGAGAACGCGAACGCCCGCACGCCGGTGGCGCCCACGCGCTGCACCTCGGCCACTGCCGCCTCGACGTCCCATAGCGGCAGCACCGCCACGCCCATCAACCGCTGCGGGTCGGCATGACACCACTCGTCGACGAGGAAATCGTTGTATGCCTGGATGCACAACGTGGCGAGCGTTTTGTCATGACAGAGAATGAATCGATGCCCGGCAAACCGGCAGAAGTCGGGGAACGCCAACTGCGCCCACACACCGTCGTGATCCATGTCGACGAGCCGCGCCGCGGGGTCGTAGCAACCGGGCCGCATCTCCTCGAATCGAGCGAAGCCGTGCGGGCTCTGGTTGAATTCGGGCCGGGTGCGGGTGTTGCCGCGCACGGTTCGTACGACCTGTTCTTCGAACGTCCACGCCTGCGTGCCGTCGTCGAGCTCGATGACGCGCGGGCCGATGTCGCGATACTTCTGCGGAAGCCGCGTCTGCCACAGATGCGGCGGCTCGATGATGTGATCGTCGACCGAGATGGCCTTGACGTCGGTGGGCAACATGGTGAACCTCTGTTTGGTTTATCGCAGCGACGAGAACTTGACGACCGTTGCCTGCGGAGTTTCGATCGGTCCTTCGGGCAAGAAGAAGCGCCAGAAGATCGAACCGGACTGGCGACCTTCGGTGTCGATCCAATTCGGTAGGCCGGGATCTTGGTGGGCCACGATGATGCGGAAGGAACCGTCGGATTCGAGCACGGTGTTGGCGCGATTGCGGCTCACCTGGCGGTTGACGTAGTCGTACATCTGCGAGAACCGCGTCCATAGGCAGACGTTGGCGAAGCGACAGGTGGGCCAACGGCCGGTGATGACCAACGCCTCGTCGGCACCGATGCGATACGGCGCCATGCTGTACGCGGCATCGAACGCGGCAAAGGCCATGTTGCCCGGCACGATCGGCGGGGGGAAGTCGTTGGGCACGATCGACACGAATGGCGCGGGCGCGCTGGTACCGGGCCGGGGAGCGTCGATCGTCTTGCCCCGCACATGATTCGTCACCCGTGCGATGGCGCGCGCGACGGTGTCGTCGTCCCACCGCGGACGCGGGCCCGCGGGGACCGTCGCTGCGATGGACAGCGGGATGTGCAGTGTCTGTGAGGCAGACGCCGACATCGGCCATTCGAAGTAGTGGCGCGTCGTGATGCGACCGCCTTCGGGTGGGACCGCCAGCCAATTGCGATCGGCCGCCGGGCCGCCCAGGCGGATCTCGTAGTTGCCCTCGGCGTCGATGTCCATGTCGTTGTCGCGCAATACGCCGGCAGTGCCCGTCGAATACTTGCCGTCCGACGCGCCCGCTTCCATCGTGAACGACGTGTAGACCGCGCCCGCGAGATTGCCCTTGACGATGTACTCCCGCGCACCGCTGACGGGTGTCTCGAAGTAGACCGCGTCGCTGTTGTCCCCGGTGAAGCTGCGCGTCGGCGACACGATGCGCAGGAACACAGGCCGATCAGGATCGAACTCTTGATGCGCGAACAACGCCGACTGCAGGATGTGCGTCAGGTTGCGGAGCCCGTCGCCGACATCGTCAGGGTTGGTCACGCCCCACTCGGCGCCGACGCAGCGTTCGCTCGCCTCGCGCAACACATCGAGTAGCTCGCTGAACGCATCTCTGGCCTTGGATTCGGACATGGAGACCCCCCTGGGAATCGTCAGGTTAGGTCGTCGCTCGCTCGTCCGGAGAACTCACCCATTCGGCGCTGGCCACCGAGAGCAGTGCGTAGATCGCGTCGTTCATGGGCGTCGGGATCCGGAACTGGCGCCCGAAGCGCACGACCGCTCCCGTCAACGCCTCGTATTCGGTCGGTCGCTCCGCGAGTTGGTCGTAGAGCATCGAGGACCCCATTCGCGGATTCACCGTGCGCATGCCCTCGACCATCGGCCGGGCCATCGTGGCGTCGATCTTTGCACCGACGGCCTCGCCGACGCGCAAGCACTCGGCGGCGAGCTCGACCGCGAGGTCGGCGATGGCGTCGTCGCGCAGGATCTCGAGACGCCGGCGTGTCAGCGCGGTCAACGGCGAGCACGTGACGTTGCTGATCAGTTTCTGCCACGCGATCGTCGTGAAGTCGTCGACGGCCACGAGCTGCAGGCCCGTGCCGGCGAACACTGCCGCGAGCGCATCGGCGGTCGGCCCGGCCGGGACGTCGAAGTTCGCGAACCCGTGATGGACGATGTGCCCCGGCGCGATTGCTTCGGCGCCGCAGCGCACGATGCACGGCAGCACCGGGGCGGTACCGACGTAGGGCCGCACTCGCGCTTCGTGTTCGACACCGTTCTGCATGACGACCACGCCGCGCGTCGACGGACCACACGCACCGCGCAGCCATGCTGCCGCGGCATCGGTCTGGTGCGCCTTGGTCGCCAAGATGACCCAGTCGGCAACCGGGACGTCGGCGGGGTCGGTGAGCACTGGCAGGTCAGATTCGTGACGCTGTCCGTGTTCGTCGACCACGACGAGGCGTTCGAAAGGGGAGCGCACGCACAACACCACGTCGCGGCCGGCTCGCGCGAGCTCGAACGCGACGAAGCCGCCGATCGATCCGGCGCCGACGACGACGATGCGCCCTGGTGTCGAAGATGACATGTACCGCGAACGATAGGGTGCGGGCAGCGTTGGTACGAACTGGGGGACAGATGCACGACGCGCGGTTCACGACGGTCGTCGGCGGGCTCGTTTTCCCCGAAGGCCTACGGTGGCGCCGCGACCGGCTCTGGTTCACCGATGTCGAAGCGCGCCGCGTGTACTGCTGCGACACCAACGGCATCGTCCTCGTGGCCTTCGAGACGACCCAGCATCCCGTCGGGTTGGGCTGGGACACCAACGGCGCCCTCATGATCAGCACGCTCGAGCGGCGCCTGTTGCGCTACGCCGATAGCGCGCTCGACGAGGGCATCGACCTCGCCGGCCATGTGCCCTACAACGGCAACGACCTCGTGGTCGACAGCCGCGGCCGCGCGTATTACGGCAGCGTGGGCGCACCGATGGAGCGCCCCGGCGAGCTCACCGGGGCAGGCACAATTGTGCTGGTCGATGGCGCCGTCGCCCGCACCGCAGCCGAAGGACTTTCGTTCCCGAACGGCATGGTGCTCACGCCCGACGCCACGATGTTGATCGTCGCGGAGAGCGTCGGCCGTTGCCTCACCAAGTTCCGTGTCGCGCCCGACGGCTCGCTTTCGCAGCGAGCGGTGTTCGCGACCCTCGACACGATCCCCGATGGCATCTGCCTCGACGCAGAGGGCGCAGTATGGGTCGCCTGTCCGACCACCACCGAGGTCCAGCGAGTTCGCGAAGGCGGCGAAGTGCTCGAGCGCATCGACACCGGGCGTACCGTGCTCGACGTCGAGCTCGGGGGCGATGACGGGCACACGCTCTACGTCGCGACGGCGCCCGACATCAGCCACACCCGAGCCGGCGTTGGCCCGCACACGGGCAAGATCGAGCAACTGCGAGTGGATGTCGCCGCTGCCCATGTTGCCTGATGACGCCCGCCTCATCTCGATCAACGATCACCTCGTCGAGCCGCCCGACCTCTGGGGTGGCCGCGACGATCAGCCCCACGTGGTGTCGGTCGACGGCGAACAACGATGGGTCATCGGAACCGAATCACTGACCGTGCGGGCGCTGTCGGTCCTCGGTCGCGGTGGGCAACGAGCAGCCCATGTCAGCGAAATGCATCCCGCCGTCAGTGAGCCGGGCGCGCGCGTGCAGAGCATGGACCTCGACGGTGTCGCCGTGCAGACACTGCTGCCGCACGTCATCGGCTTTGCCGGCGAGCGGTTGCGCTTCCTGCCTGAACCCGAGGCCAGGCGGCGCGCGGTTCGGCGCTACAACGACTTCGTGCTCCGCGAGTTCTGCGCGTCGGCCCCCGATCGCCTCGTCGGTGTGGCCATCATGCCGTTGCACGATCTCTCCGACGCGGCGGAAGAGTTGCGCCGCAGTGCCGCACTCGGCGCACGCGCCGTGTCGTTGCCGCATGCACCGGCGATGATCGGGCTGCCCGGCTTCGGCGACGGTGCCTGGGAGGCGCTCTTTGCCACTGCCGAGGACGCGGGTCTACCGGTGTTGATCCACGTGGGCTCGTCGGGCGCTCCGCCCAGCACCGTCGGTGCCGGCTCGCCCGGAGCGATGCTGGTGCAGGGGGGCTTCGATGTCGCCAACGCGCTGATCGACCTGCTGTATGCCTACGTGCTCGTGCGCCATCCGCGCCTGCGCGTCGTGCTCGTCGAAGGCGGTATCGGCTGGCTGCCCTACGTCGTCGACCGCGTCGAATTCTTCGGCCGCCAACGGCCCGAGGTGTGGTCACCGCCGTCGCGGCAACGGACGCCGAGCGACATCGTGCGCGAACAGGTGCACCTATCGTTCATCGACGACGCCCTCGGGCTGACGATGCTCGGCGCAATCGACGCGGATCATGTGCACTGGCAATGCGACTTCCCGCACGCCGACTCGCCATGGCCTCGCAGTCGCGCCGCCCTGGCCGCCCAACTGCAGGATGTTCCGGACAACGCCGCGCGCGGTGTCGCCGGAGCGAACACCGAAGCGCTACTGCGACGGTGATCGGGTCTATGAGCGCTTGACGGCGGGCGGTATGTTGCCCGAGGCGCAACCCTTGGCGAAGTTCACGGCGTCGAGCAGGCGAGCGTCGTTGGAGAAGACCTCGACGACCGGCAGTTGCAGCCGCAGACGCTTTTGCAGCACCGCTGCCTGCACCTGCTCGTTCCACATGACGAACACGACGCTGGTGCCGTCGCGGCCGGCACGGGCCGTGCGGCCCGAGCGATGCAGGTACGCCTTGTGATCGACGGGCATGTCGAAGTGCACGACGATGTCGACATCGTCGACATCGATGCCGCGGGCGGCGACGTCGGTTGCCACGAGTACGGCGTGGCCTTCGGTACGGAACTTGTGCAGCGCACGGTCACGTTGCGGCTGCGTGAGATCACCGTGGATCGCCTGCGCCGCGCAACCGTCGTCATTGAGCTTGCGCACCAGTTGGTCGGCGCCCCGTTTGGTATTGCAGAAGACGAGCGTGCGCCCGGCGCCTTCGCGCAGCGCCGCGACCACCCGATGGCGGTCCATCTCGTGCACCGACAAGAACAGGTGCTGCATCGTGTCGACGGTCTGCATGGGGGTGTCGACACCGATGTCGACCGCGTCGCGCATCCAGTGATCGCGCAGCACCATGATGGCGCCATCGAGCGTCGCGGAGAACGCCAGCGTCTGGTGCTCACGGGTGCACAAGCGCAGCAGCCACTCGACCTGCGGGAGAAACCCTTGGTCGGCCATGCGGTCGGCCTCGTCGATGCAGGCGATCTCGATCGCGTCGAGCATGCAGTCCTTGGTGCGCACGAGATCGGCGAGTCGCAGCGGCGTGGCCACGATGATGTCGACGCCGCGCTGCAGCTCGACGATCTGCGCCTGGCGATCGGCACCGCCATAGACAGCCGCCACGCCGACACCCATCGCCTTCGCGAGTGGAGCGAGCACGCCGGTGACCTGTGCCGCGAGCTCGCGGGTCGGCACCAAGACGAGACCGCGGGGGCGACCGGCCTTGGACGATGCGCCGGCGAGTCGGGAGATCATCACGAGGCCGAAGGCGAGGGTCTTGCCCGAGCCCGTACGGGCACAACCGGCGACGTCGCGGCCTTCGAGGCCCGCCGGGATGGCACCGGCCTGGATGGGGGTCGGTTCGACGAGCTCGGCCCGCGCCAGCGCGGCGTCGAGCCGGGGATCGATACCGAGCGATGCGAAACCGGTGGTGATCAGCGAGGCCTCGTGCATGTCAGCGGTGCCCTCGCTCGTTTCGTCCGGACTTTGGCTCATCTCATCGGGACTTTGGCTGGTGTGGTCGTTGGGTTCGGCGTCATTGGCTTCGTCGGCGGTAACTTCGGCGTCAGCGCCGGTGTTCGCCGCGTTATCGAGCTCGGCGCCAGTGGCGGATTGGTCGCGACGCCGCGCGCGTCGCCAGCCCCGCCTGGTCGTTGTGATGGTCATCTAACTTCCTACGGCGGCGAGCCCGCAAGCGCCGGATTAGCAGCTGCGAGGGCTCACAGAAACCGCCTGTGGCGCAAAGGATAGCCGCGGAATCGCCCAAATCCTCGGATCGCGCGCCCGAGCGGCGCTTTCAGCCGAAGCCTACGCGTCCCACAGGCAGGGGAGCTTCGTCACCATGCGAAAGCCGAGGCCGGTGACGTGCACGCCGTCGGCCGCCGGGTCGAGGCGGAGGTTGGGTAGGCGATCGAGCACCGCGTTCACCATGACGTCGAGCTCCATCCGGGCCAGGTGCACACCGAGGCAATGGTGTTTGCCGAATCCGAACGTGAGATGCCGATCAGGGTTCTTGCGATGGATGTCGAACGCATCGGGGTCGGGCCACTCGTCCGGATCGTGGTTCGCGGCGCCGATGTTGAGCAAGACGGTTGCCCCGCTCGGGATGGGCACATCACGAAGCACCGTGTCGCGCGTGGCCCGCCGGCCGAACTGCACCAACGGCTGCTCGAGGCGCAACAGCTCTTCGATCGCGCTCTCGCACAGCGTGCGGTCGGCCCGCAGTTCTTCGAGCTGATCGGGGTGCGTGAACAACATGTACAGCAACATGCCGAACGCTCGATAGGTAGTACTCGCGCCGCCGAGCAGCAACAGCTTGATGAAGCCGTCGATCTCCGCGTCGGTCAACGGGTGGCGCTCGAGCCCACCATCTTCGGCGGCCTCTTCGTCGGTGAGGCTCGCTTGCACGAGGATCGAGATGAGGTCTCGGTCGGGGTTTTCACGACGTTCACGGCAGAGCGGTCGCACATAGTCCGACATCGCTTGCGTCGCGTTCGCGCGGGCTTCGGCGGTCTCGGCCATCGACGTCATCACGATGGCCCATTCGACGAACCGATCGAGATCGCTCTCGGGCAGACCCAATGCGGTGACGATCACGCGCGCAGGGATGAACGCGGCGAACTCGCTGTAGAGATCGCCCCGACCCCGCACGACGAGCGGGTCGAGTTGGCGCGCGACGATCGGCTCGACAATGTCGCTGCGCCACCATCGCATCTCACGCTTGGAAAACGCTCGTTGCACCAAGAGCCGGAATCGCTTGTGTTGCGGTTCGTCCATGCCCAACATGTTGGGGCCGATCATCACGTTCAGCGACGGCTCGTACCACTGGTTCGTGAACGCGGTGTCGGACTTCAAGATGTCGACGCACTCGCGAAACGAGTTCACCGTGTAGAGATGGTCGCCGGTGGCTTCGGTCGCGCTCGTCACGCCGAAATGCTGCGCGATGCCGCCGGCGTGTACCGGGCACTCGCGCAGCAGTCGGTGATAGGTGGGATACGGATCGTCGACGAGCCCGGCGCCGAAGCTGCGATTGCGGGCTTCGTCGACATCGGATCGCCCGACACGCTTGGCTTGCGTCGCTTCGCTCGCCGGTTCACTCATTGCTCTCGTCCCCCGCTTTGCTGTTCCCCCAAAGGTAGGAACCCAACGACAATGCCACAACCACCAGGCTCGTCGCGGTGAATGTGGTTCGCGGACCGAACGCCGCGTATGCCGACGCCGCACTCACCGCGGCAATCGCGGCCGCGACCGCGCCCACGGCGCCGTAGAGGCCTTGCCCGAACGCCAACAACTCGACCGGGCTCGCCCTCGCCATGGCGGCCTGACCGCCGGGCATCGAGACCGCTTGGGTCACGCCATTGACGAGCGCGAGGCAGGCAACGAGCAACGGTGTCGAGGCGAAGCCGAACGCGATCACGAAGGGGACACTGGCCAGGTTGGCGACGACCGCCGCCTGCCGTGCGCCGTAGCGGTCAGCGAGTCGCCCGCCCAACGGTGACAAAATGATGAGCGGGATCGGGAACAGCGCCAGCGACACCCCGATGAACCGCGGGCTCGCACCCAGATCCTTGAAGAACCGCGACCACAGGGCTTCGAACGCGCCGAAAAGGAACTGAAGTGCAGCACCGAGCATCAATGCGGCGTGGACACTGCGCCGGCGCAGCAGACGCCGAACCGCGGCGCGGCTCTGCGCCGGTTCGGGAGGTGGCTCGGCAATGCGCGCGATTGCCGGCACACAGATGACCAACACCGCGAGCAGCGCGATGAACGGCGCGCGAATACCTTTGACCTCGAGGAGGAACGCCGCGAGGGGCGGGCCCGCGATGAAGCCGCCCACGGCGACTGCACCCATACGGCCGAGTGCTTCTGCGGTGCGCGCGGGATTGCGATATACGACGACCCTTCTCGCGGCCGGCCCGTAAAGCCCTTCTCCCGCGCCGGTCAGCAAGCGAGCGCCGACAAAGCCCCAGACGCCGGTCGCAAGGGCGAAGCCGATCATGCCGAGGCCGGCACACAGCAAACCGGCGCGTAGCAGCAACCGCGTGTGGCCCCGGTCGGCAAAGCGAGAGAAAGTGATCTGCATGGCGACGTTGCCGACGAACGTCGCCGCCGCGATCACGCCCAGGCTCCAACCGGGAAGCGAGTACTGGTCCTGGATCTCGGCCAGCAACGCGAAGACCGCGCCCGACGCCATCGTGAGCACGGCTTGGCCGAGATAGAGAAAGCCCATTTGCCGCGCTGGCGCGTTGAGCAATTCAGCTCGGCCGTTCGCCTCGGATGCTCACGCGGCGCATCACGCGCCGGTGGCCGGTGTAGTCGGCAACCGCGTAGTGCTGGGTGCAGCGATTGTCCCAGAAGGCAACCGAGTCGGGCTCCCAGCGAAACCGCACCTGGAATTCGGGCCGCTGGATGTGCTCGAACAAGATGCCCAATACCTGCTCGCTCTCGGCGTCGCTGAGCTGGCAAATGCGCGTCGTGTAATTGCCGTTGACGTAGATGCCCTTGCGACCGGTGATCGGGTGGGTGCGCGCGATCGGGTGCTCGATCGGTGGATTCTTCGCGCGCACTTCTTCGATCGTCGTCGGCGGCTTGTAGCCGGCCCGCATCGCGCCTTCGAGGGGTCGGGCGAAGTCGTGGATGGCGGTGAGCTCATCGACGAAACGCTGCATGTGCGGCGACAGTGTCTCGTACGCGGCGTACATGCTCGCCCAGCAGGTGTCGCCGCCGACCGGCGGCAGTTGCACGGCGCGCAACACGGCACCGAGCGAGGGCGTTTCTTTGCCCGACGAGTCGCTGTGCCACGAATCAGTGCCGAGCCCGACGGGATTGGTGACGTCGATGACGGTCACCTCGGGATTGGCGGGGTCAGTCGTCGTATACCCGTGCTCTTCGATGGGGCCGAAGTGAGCGGCGAAGCGAACGTGGCTGTCGGCCGTGAGGTCGCGTTGATCCCGGAAGAAGAGCACGAGGTGATCGGCAAATGCCTGTTCGACGGCGGCCATGGCCGCAGGGTCGTCGACGGCCTGCGCAATGGTCAGCCCGCGGATCTCCGCGCCGATGTTGGTGGTGAGGGGAACGATGTCGATGCGTGCCAGACTAGCGAACGTCGTACGAGCCGGGTCGCACAAGCCGGGTCGTAGAAGCCAGGTCTGGAAGCCA
>JBDTLT010000149.1:0-13364 GCA_039934635.1 Acidimicrobiales bacterium | reverse complement strand
CGACGATCGACGGCAGGCATTCGTCGACGGTCTGGCGCGTGACTTCGATGCTCGCCTCGAGGTGACGGCGCGCTCGGATGTGTTGTCGATTTTGGGTCATCTCGCCAGTCCTGTCGGCACGAAGCCTCCCGATAATTACCCGTGACGCGTCGCGAAGATCGTCGACCACGAAATCAGCAGACGTGTCGCCGGATCTCTCGTGGGCGCTGCCATAGCCGGTGCGCACCAGCAAGGTCGTCGCACCGAGACCCCGCCCCAGATCGATGTCGCACGGTTTGTCGCCGACCACGAAGACGTGGGTCGGGTCGAAGTCGAGCGCGGCTGCCGCCTGCTCGACGAGCAGAGTCCCTGGTTTGCGGCATTGGCAACCGTCCTCGGGGATGTGCGGGCAGTGGTAGATCGCGTCGAGCGTGACGCCGTGCTCGCCGAGCAGCGCCTGCAGCCGGTCGTGGATTGTTTGCAGACACGCTTCATCGAAGTAGCCGCGGCCGATCGCCGATTGGTTGGTGACGACGACGAGGCGGCAGCCGGCAGCCCGCAATGCCTGCAAGCCCTCGACGACCCCGGGTAACAACTCGACCTGATCGGGGTGCGACAAGTAGTGCACCTCGACGTTGAGCGTGCCGTCTCGATCGAGGACCACCACCGGGCCGCCGCCGCTCGTCACCGATGGCTCCGTAGTGCGCGCTCGTAGACAGCGACGTGTTGGGGACCGATGACCTCGGGCGCCCACTCGCGCTCGAGCTTGTTGCGTCCGGCAACACCCATCTTGTGGCGCAGATCGTCGTTCTCGAGCAACGTGATGAGCGCGTCGGCCAACGCCCGCTCGTCGCGCGGTGGAACCAACAAGCCGGTGACACCGTCTTCGACGACCGATGGCAGGCCGCCCACCGAAGTCGCGACGACAGGACGGTTGAACGAATAGGCAATCGGAACTACACCGGATTGCGACGCGTCGATGTACGGCAACACGACCACGCTCGCTTCGCCGAAGTGCTGGGCTACCCGCTCTTCGGGAATGAGCTCGTTGTCGACCACGAAGCGGCTCGGATTCACCATCATGCGGCGGTACTTGTCGAAGTCTTCACCGCGACCGGCGATGACGATCTCGACGTCGGGGATGCGCGCCGAGATGAGCGGTTCGGCCCGGATCAGATATTCGAGGCCTTTGTACTCCCAGATGCGCCCGAAGAAGAGCAGCCGCTTGCCCCGCTCGGCGACGGTCGCGTCGGGACCGTGCGACGAGATGGCGACGTGGGGGATCACGGTGATGCGATCGGCCGGCAAGTGAACGTCATCCACCAATACCGACTTGAGTTGCTCGGCGTGGGTGATCAGCTCATCGGCGCGGCGGTAGCCCCAGTGCACCAGCCGCTGAGGCGTACGAGCCGACTCCGCGTCACCCACATGGTGCACGGGATCGTGCACCGTGATGACGAGCGGGTATTTGCGCAATGTGGGCAACCACAAGCTGAACCACAGATGCACGTGCTGCACGTGCACGACATCTGGGCGAAAGCGAGTGAGTGCCTTGCGCAACTTCGTCATCGCCACGAGTTGTCGGGGGGCCTCGCGTATGCGCGGCATGTCGTAGAAGTACGTCTCGATTTTCGGATTCAGCTTCGACGCGTAGGGCTCGACCCGGTCACGCGGGCTCAACAACAGCACATCGGCGTGGTCGCATATGGCATTCGCCACTTGGACGCCGTACTCGCCGGCGTCGAACGACACCATTGCCACTCTCATCAGCGATTTCTCCCGGGGAACGAGAACAACCTCTGGCATATCACGGACGGTGACGATTCGCTTGGGCTCACCGGCCTACTCGTGCACATTCTTGCCATGAACATTCGCGCCCGGCAGGTTCGACCGACCGCGCCTCGGGGTACGGGAGTTGCCGGGCACGACAGGAATGGGCGATGACACAACAAGTCGTGAGGAGCGCTGCCGCGAACGGCAATGGTGGGCGCGATGTCAACGGCGATCTGGCGCAGCGCTATCTGAGCGTGCGCGCAGTCACCGAATCGATCGCGGCCGTCCTGTCCGCCGAAGACCAAACGGTGCAGTCGATGCCCGACGTGTCACCGACCAAATGGCACCGAGCGCACACGACGTGGTTCTTCGAAACCTTCTTGTTGAAGCCTCAGCGACCGTCGTTTCGCGAATTCCACCCGCGCTTTGGCTATCTGTTCAACTCGTACTACGAGGCCATCGGCGAGCGGCATCCACGAGCGGAGCGCGGCAACCTCACGCGGCCGGGCGCGGCCGAGGTGGGCGGCTATCGGGCATTCGTCGACAGTGCGATGGTCAAACTCATCCACGGCACCAGCCCAGAGCAAACCGCGCTTCGCCAACTCGTCGAACTCGGGCTACAACACGAACAGCAACACCAAGAGTTGCTGCTGATGGACATCAAGCACGTGTTCTCACGAAACCCGCTCGCGCCGGCGTACAACGAAAAGCTTCCTCACCACGTCGCGTCGACACCGACGCCGCTGCGATGGACCGAGGTCGATGGTGGACTCGTCGAAATCGGCATCAGCGCTACAGACGCGTTCGCTTTCGACAACGAAGGCCCGCGTCACAAAGTGTGGTTGGAGCCGTTTCGCATTGCTGATCGTTTGGTCACGTGCGGTGAATGGATGGACTTCATCGACGACGGGGGCTATCGCACGCCATCGTTGTGGCTCGCCGACGGCTGGTCCACCGTCGACCGCGAGCAATGGACGGCGCCGCTCTATTGGCAACGCGCCGACGAACAATGGCAGCTGTTCACGTTGGGTGGCCTGCGGTCGATCGATCGCGCGGAGCCCGTGGTGCACGTCAGCTACTACGAAGCAGACGCGTTCGCACGGTGGGCCGCCGCACGCTTGCCCACCGAAGCCGAATGGGAACGCGTCGCGGAGTTGCACGCGCGACCTGGCGCCGGCAATTTCTTGTCGAGCGGCCGCTTGCACCCGGCATCGGCAGCGCGTGACTCCGGCATCCAACAGCTCTACGGCGACGTGTGGGAATGGACGACGAGCGCTTACCACGCGTATCCCGGCTTCACCCCGAGCGAGGGAGCCGTCGGCGAATACAACGGCAAGTTCATGAGCGGCCAGATGGTGCTGCGCGGCGGGTGCTGCGTCACGCCTGCCGACCACGTGCGCGCCACCTACCGCAACTTCTTCTATCCGTGGCAACGGTGGATGTTCTCCGGCGTGCGCCTCGCCGCCCAGGCCTGAACACGAGAGGCATCATGACCGCGTTCGTTGGTCCCGTAATCGACGTCTTCTTGCACCCGGAAGACCTACAGCGAGCACTTGCGAACGATGTGCGCGAAGGCTTGTCGGCCAGACCCAAAGTGCTTCCGCCAAAGTGGTTCTACGACGCGCAGGGCAGCGAACTCTTCGACAAGATCACTCGACTGCCGGAGTACTACCCCACCGAGGCCGAGCGATCCATCCTCGCCGAGCACGCGGCTGCCATCGCCGATCTGTCCGATGCCGACACGCTCGTCGAGCTCGGCGCAGGCAGCGCGGACAAGACCCGCGTACTGCTCGACGCGCTGCGGTCACATGGTTCGCTCGAGCGGTACGTACCGTTCGACGTGAGCGAAAGTGCATTGGCCAACGCGTCGAAGATGATCGCCGCCGGTTACCCGGGGCTCACGGTGCACGGGGTGGTCGGCGACTTCGACCGCCACCTCGACGTCATCCCGCGCGGCGGCAGTCGCATGATCGCATTGCTGGGCGGCACGATTGGCAACTATCAACCGCTCGAGCGCACGCGGTTGCTCGAGCGCATCAGCGCGCAGATGGATGCGCACGACACATTCCTGCTCGGTGTCGACCTTGTCAAGGACCCGGCTCGTCTCGTGCGTGCCTACGACGACGAGTCGGGCGTGACTGCGGCGTTCAACAAGAACGTGCTCGCGGTGATCAACAGTGCACTGGGGGCAAGCTTCGATCTCGACCGCTTCGAACATGTGGCCCAATGGGATCCCGTCAACGAGTGGATCGAAATGCGATTGCGTTCGATCGAGCCGCAGCGGGTGACCATTCGCGCCATCGGGATCACCGTCGACTTCGCCGAACGCGAAGAGGTGCGCACCGAGATCAGCGCCAAGTTCCGGCGCAACCGCGTCTGCGCCGAGTTGGCCGCGGCCGGCCTCGAAGTGTTGGCCTGGCTCCCCGATGCCGCCGAGGACTACGCCCTGATCCTGTCGCGCAAGCCCTGAACCGCTCGGGCCACTAGTCTCCGCGGCAGATCCGAAAGGCGGGGGCATGGGCCGACTCGACAGCAAGGTTGTCATCATCACCGGGGGCGCCCGCGGTCAGGGTGCGAGCGAGGCGCGCCTGTTCACCGACGAAGGCGCCACCGTCTATATCACCGACGTACTCGAAGACGAAGGCGCGAAGAGCGCCGCGGATATCGGTTGCACGTTCATGCGCCACGACGTCACCGAACCCGGCGAATGGCAGCAAGTGATCGATCGCGTCGTCGCCGAGCGCGGACGGATCGACGTGCTCATCAACAACGCCGGCATCTTGCACTGGGAGCCGATGACGACCACACCGCTCGATGTCTGGCAGCGCGTCATCGCGGTGAACCAGACGGGCGTCTTCCTCGGTATGCAAGCCGTGGCGCCGGCGATGAAGGAACAGCGGTCGGGTTCGATCATCAACATCTCGTCGATCGGCGGAATGCGCGGCGGTTCGCCCTGCTTCGCGTACGCCGCGACCAAGTGGGCAGTGCGCGGCATGACAAAGGGCGCCGCACAAGAACTCGGGCCGTTCAACATTCGCGTCAACTCGATCCACCCGGGCATCATCGATACGCCGATGATGGCCGACAAGCCGATCAGCGACATGGCCACACGCGTGCCGCTCGGTCGCTACGCATCGCCTGACGAAGTCGCCAAACTTGCCTTGTGGTTGGCGAGCGACGACAGCGCGTATGCATCAGGCGCAGAGTTCATCCTCGATGGTGGCATGACCGCGTAAACAGCGGGTCCGGTCACACCGAGGTTTCGAGCACCGTGCCCCGGAAGAAGTCTGGGTTCGCGGCGCGGAACATCTGCACCGGATTGTCGAAGGCAACTGCACGGAACTGATCCGCGGTGAGGTGGCCTTGTTCGACGAGCTCGTACGAACCGGAGACCACGCCGGCGATGTCGGTGACATCCCAGTGGCCCATGTCGCTACCGAGCACCGGCTTCAGCACTGCGCCTTCGGCATTCCACGGTGCGAAGGCGGTGGCGATGCCGCGATCGTCTGCCTCGCAACCGAAGTACATCGAGTCGAAGAGCGAAACGATCTCGTGTTCGTCCCTGACACCGACGTGGATGAACTCGTCGGGCTGTTCGGGTGCTTTGCCGTGGATCGGCAGGCTCTGCACGTAGTCGTAGGGGTCGCCACCGAGCAGCTCGGCCAACCGGCCGCCGTACTTCTCGAAATACGAGGCGAGCTGTTGCTTGTCGAGACGCGCCGGGTTGTACATCTCGAGCGCCTCGATGTTGCGCCGCTCCCAGTGCTCGATCGTGTCGCCCACCATCTGCACCGCCCACGAGACGCCACACTCCAAGAACACGAAGGGAAGGGTGGGAAACCGCTTGGTGACGCCGCCCATCACGAGTGCTTTGCAGAGCGGATACATCTCGGCCATGAACTGGCCGATGTGGTTGGCCGCATAGCTGGTGATCGACCAGTGGATACCAGGCCGCACGTTGAGGCCGCCGTGGAAGGTGACGGCGAATCCGAGATCGAGGCACGTCTGCCATACCGGGTCGTAGTCGTAGAGGCTGTCGAGCGCGAAGCAGTCGAACCACTGGCGCTGCCCCGCGAACAACCACGGCGATGGCAAATCGCCGGCCGGTTGCGACAACGGACGCAAGACGCCTTCGGGGAAGCAGGCGACCTTGATGCCGAGCTTTTTCATGTGGTGCAGCTCGGCGATTGCTTCTTCGGGTGTGTGCATCGGCACGATGCCGGCGGGCGTGATTCGATCGGAGAACGGGCCATACACGTCGGCATAGAACGCGTTGAAACCGGCGCACAGCCCGCGCCGCAGATCGGGGTCCTCTTCGGCCGGGGTCAACAGCGTGTTGGTCGGGTAGAGAATCGTGAAGTCGATGCCGAGCTCGGGCAGACGCTCGTACAACAACGCGGGCAGAGTGGCCGTCGCCCGGTCGAGCACGTTGACCGTGTGGGTCCCCCACCACGCGCCCTGCGGCGTGCGGGAGTCGCGGCGCTCGTCGAGGCTCATCGGTGCCTGCGCCCGCTTGATGATGGTGCCTCTGTCGAGCCACTGCTGGAACAGCGCAGGCCCGAGCGCCTCGCGGATGTGTGGGTGAGCGGCGTCGATCAACTCGAGCATGTGGCCGTCGGCATCGACGATCGGATGCCCGACGCGCTCACGTACCTCGGCGCTCGTGAGCTGGTGCTTTGCCGACATTCGTTTGCTCTCTTTCTCACCCTCACCGGCGGCCTCTCCGCCGGTTAACACGCTGTTCACAAACTGCACACCAAGCCGCAATATGACGTCAATACGTTCCGCGCAGGTCCATGGAACACACCGGAATATTCATCGACATCCTCGTCGTCCTGCTCGCGGCGAAAGTAGCCGGTGAGCTGGCCGAACGCGCCGCGCTGCCCGCGGTTTGCGGCGAAATTCTCGCCGGCCTCATCATCGGCCCCTCCGCGTTCGGCCTCGTCGAGAGCAGCGACACCTTGCAGGTGCTGGGCGAGCTCGGCGTCATCCTGCTTTTGTTCACCGTCGGCCTCGAGACCGAGCTCACCGAATTGCTGGCGGTGGGCCGCGCCTCGATGTCGGTGGCGCTTGCCGGCGTCATCTTGCCCTTCGCGGGGGGCATCGCCATTGGGATGGCAATCGGCTTCGAGACCAAAGAAGCGGTCTTCGTCGGCGCCGCGCTCACCGCCACGAGCGTCGGCATCACCGCTCGCGTGTTCGGCGACCTGCGAGCGCTTGCCACCACCGAAGCCCGCACCGTGCTGGGCGCGGCCGTTGCCGACGATGTGATCGGCCTGGTGATCCTCACTGTGGTCGTGGGCGTCGCCACGCAAGGGTCGGTATCGGTCGGGTATGTCAGCGGCACAATCTTCGTTGCGATCGCATTCCTGGTTGTCACGTCGTATGTCGGAATGAAGGCCACACCGTTCCTCTTTGGCTTCGTCAGCCGCCACAGTCGCTCGGCGGGCACATTAGTTGCGGTCGCGCTGGCGTTCACTCTCGCGACCGCTGAGCTCGCCGATGCAGCCAAGCTGGCGCCGATCGTCGGAGCGTTCGTGGCCGGCATCGCGCTGCGTCAGAGCCACACATCAGAACGAGTGCGACGCGAACTCACACCCGTGGGCCATCTGTTCATCCCGGTGTTCTTCCTGCAGATCGGCATCGAGGCCGACATCGATCAGTTCCGTAGTTCGACGGTGCTACGCGATGCATCGTTGCTCATAGTGGTCGGCATCGTCGGCAAGTTGCTCTCTGCGCTCGTGTTGCGCAAGGGCGACGGCGATCGTTGGCTCATCGGTGCAGGGATGGTTCCCCGCGGTGAAGTCGGTCTGATCTTCGCCACGATCGGTTTGCGCGAAGGCGTGTTCGGTGACGACGTCTACGCGGCACTGTTGCTCACGGTGTTGGTTACGACGGTGATCACCCCGCCGGTCCTTCGATTGCGCATGGGTCAACTGCGCAAGCGTCTGACGTCGGGGCCCGAAGTCGACGTACGCGATGCGGCGGCCTGGCTGCACGTACAGCACGGCGCGAAGGTGCCCACCATCGAATTGGCAGGGGAGCCCCCGTTCTCCGCGTCGCTGCCGATCGCGCTCGAAGCCGCCCGGCTCGCGCAGCAGCATCGCCCCGGTGCGACGCTGCTCGACTGGTTCGGTCGCCTGCCCGACGAACCGATGACCTGGAACACAGTCTCACGGGCGAAGTTGCACGATCTGCTCGATACCGGCGGGCCGCGCTCGTGGCGGCTCTTGTACGTCACGGGTGTACTCGAGCGGGCGGTGCCCGAGTTGGCCGAAGGTTTGCGCCGCCGGCAGGCCGATCTGCGCGACCTCGACCCCATCGGCGCATTCGAGTGGCCGACACTCGCGCGCGTGAGCCGCGCCGAAGGCCGCGATCAGCTGGTACATCCAGAGAATCTCGCGCTCGCCGCCATCATCTTCGATGCGACCGACGGCGAGGGCAGCCTGCCGATCGCGCAGCAAGTCGCGGACCGGCTCAATCTCGGTCCGCGCGCACAGCAGTCGATCGCGGGATTGATCGCGGACATCGCCTTGTTGCCGGCCGCGGCGCGCCGCATCGATCAGTTGCGCGAAGACAATGTCCGGCAGATGGCCGCGCACATCGGTTCGGCGGAGCAAGCGCGTGCGCTCTACATGTTGGGACAAGCGACCAACGAGTTCGAACCATGGGAGCTGGCACGCCTCGACGAACTCCACCAGTTGGTCCAGGACACGATCGCCAGCGAGTTGCACGAAGGCGTGGAAGATGTGTCAATGGCCGACACGCGCCGGCTGCAGGCCGCGCGTTTGACGAACGAGGACTTCGTCCGAGATCGCATACTCGCCGCGCCCCGCGCCTACGTCTTGGCGGCCGCCCCCGAAGACCTGCTTCGCCAGGCCAAATTGTTGGAGCCCCCGCTCGATCGACGGCGCGTGCGAGTGGCCGTCACCAAGGCCGAGGGCACCAACACGTGGCGCGTCGATTTCGGCGCCCGCGACCGCCTCGGCCTCGTTGCCCGGGAGACCGCGGTGCTGGCCCACTTCGGCTACAACGTGATCGACGCATTGGCGGTCACGTGGGGCGACGGGCTGGCGATTGCGTCGTTTCGCGTCACCGGTGAACATGCTCCCGATTTTCAGGCGCTACAGAACACGCTCGAAGCGCGCCTCGATGACGACCTCACTGTCGTCGCCGTCGCCGACACGACGGTGGTCTTCGACGACCATGCGTCGCCCTGGCACACGCTGTGCTCGGTCGAGGGGCCCGACCGAGCGGGTCTGCTGAGCGCGATCACGACGGCCTTCGCGGCGACCGGCGCCAGCGTCAAGACCGCGCGGGTGACCACCGACGGCGACAACGCCGTCGACGTCTTTGAATTGACAGACCCGCGCGGCGCCAAGTTGAGTGCGGCAACCCAATTGTCGATCGAACAACTCCTGCGGCGCGGAGCGCCTCTCAAGCGAGGCCGTCGTCGCGACGGAAAATCGAAAGATTCTGTTCAGCCACTGCTAACAGGATCGACACTAAGCGGTGATAAGGCCGAAACCCCCTCCTCCTAATTTCGCGCCGAGCGTAAGCAACCGCGAGGAGGAGACTCATGTTGTTGAAACGAAAGCGAAGGTTGATTGTCGCGCTGACACTTGTCGGCGCGGTGGTCTTGTTCAAAACCGGCGTCGCGTCGGCATCCAATACCGCCGCAGAGGCGACAGAGGGCGATGGTGCACTTGGTAGCACCGAGCTCTCGTTGAACCTGCTGTGGCTTTTCTTGGGTGCGGTTCTGGTGATCTTCATGCAAGCCGGCTTTGCGCTCGTCGAGACCGGCTTCTGCCGGGCGAAACACGCAGCGCACGTCGTGAGCACGAACTTCGCCGTCTTTGGCGTGGGCTTCGTCGCCTTCTTCATCATCGGCTTTCCGTTGGCGTTCGGCGGCTTCAGCTTCCCGAACCTGTTCGGCATGAACACGGCGGTGGGCGATCCCCTGATCGGCTCCGGTAACGGAGTGTTCGCGTGGTGGGGCGGTTCGTTCCTCGGCGGCAAGGGATACGACGTCGGCGTAATGGCGTTCTTCCTTTACATGGTCGCGTTCATGGACACGACCGCGACCATCCCGACCGGCGCCATGGCCGAGCGGTGGAAGTGGAACAGCTTCGTCATCTGGGGCCTGTTCTGCGGCGGTCTGTACTACCCGCTGTTCGCCGCGTGGACCTGGGGTGGCGGCTGGCTCGCCAAGCTCGGCAGCAGTGCCGATCTGGGCTACGGCTACGTCGACTTCGCCGGTTCCGGTGTGGTGCACATGATGGGCGGCATCGCCGCGCTGGCCGGAGCCAAGGTGCTCGGCCCTCGCATCGGCAAGTACGGGCCCGACGGCAAGCCGCGCACACTGGCGGCACACCACATCCCGATGGCGATGCTCGGCACGTTCATCCTGCTGTTCGGTTGGTTCGGCTTCAACGCGGCATCGACCTTCGCCGCAACCGACAACCGCTTCGTCGTCGCCGGTGTCAACACCGCGATCGCGGCAGCCTTCGGTGCAGTGGCCGGCATGTTCTGGAACCAGATCCGCACCAAGGAGCACAAGCCCGACCCGGGCATGATGGCCAACGGAATGCTCGGCGGCCTCGTGGCGATCACTGCCCCGTGCGCCTTCGTGCAACCGTGGGCGGCCATGGTCATCGGCATCATCGCTGCGATCATCGTGGTCGAGTCGGTGTGGTTCTGGGAGCGCAAGGCCAAGATCGACGACCCGGTAGGCGCCATCTCGGTGCACGGCATCGGCGGTCTCTGGGGCGTACTCTCGGTCGGTCTGTTCGCCGACGGTAGCTACGGCGCCGGCTGGAACGGCACGACTCGCCTCGCCGACCAAACCGGTGTCTACGGCTTGTTCTACGGGCACAGCGGTGCGAGTCAGCTCGGGGCGCAAGCCATCGGTGCGGCGACGATCATCGTGGTGATGGGTGGAATCGCCTATGGGTTCTTCTTCCTGCAGAACAAGTTCACCAAGGGCGGCATCCGTCCGACGGCCGAGGTCGAAATGGAAGGCATGGACATTCCCGAAATGGGTGTGCTCGCCTACCCCGAGTTCTACGGGTCGTCACAGCACGTCGAGATGTCACTCGTCGGCGGCGGACATCAACCTCCGGGTGAGGCCGGGCCGATCGGCCAAGAGACCTCACGCTGACATTCCAGTCAGAGAGCGACAGCTGAGAAACGCTGGTTTGTAGACGAGTGGGGGCGGGGCAATGCAGCCCGCCCCCACTCGCACAACCCGGCACAACACGGGAAAGCGAGGGGCAACATGAGTGTTGTTCATGATGACGTAACAATGTCGCAATCGCAGATGCGTACCGTTCCGTTCGTGGAAGTCGCTCTCGTTCCGTGGCCTGGCGCAGAAGAGCGGCGAGTGACGCTGCGCGATGCAGGCATGCCCCGTTTGTTACTTGTTCCCGAGGACTGTGACCCGCCGGTCACCGACGACGTGCTCGAGGATTGGGTCCGCACCCCGGCCGATCCTCGCGAAGTACAAGCACGGGTTTCGACGTTGCGCTTACGGGCGACCCGTGGTTTGCATCCTCGGCTCGACGACAACGGCCGGCTCTACGTCGGCACCCAATGGGTCGCATTGTCACCGATCGAATGTCGCCTCATCAGTGCTCTGCTCGACCGGTTCGGTTCGGTGGTGAGCCGGGCGACGCTGACCCGTTCGGGTTGGCCTTCGGGCGAGCCGTCCCGCAATCAACTCGACGTCCATGTGTTACGCCTGCGGCGGCGCGTCGAACCACTTGGCCTGTCGCTGCGCACGCTGCGGGCACGGGGCTATTCGCTCGACCGATCCACCAATCTCTGAGCGGCCCGACATCTCGCCCAACCATCGAGCATCTGAGATGATCGGGCGATGCAACATGTGCGTCTGGGTCGTACCGGCCTGCAAGTGTCGAGGTTGTGCCTCGGCACGATGACCTTCGGTTATCAATGCGATGAGCCGACGAGCGTGGCCATCTTGAACGCGGCGGCGGATGCCGGCATCACGTTTCTCGACACGGCCGACGTCTACCCGCTCGGTGGTGGTCTCGACACGGTGGGTCGCACCGAGGAGATCATCGGTCGCTGGCTCGTCGGCCGCCGCGACAGCGTCGTCCTCGCCACGAAATGCGTGGGCCGCATGGGTCCGCAGCCGTGGCAGCAAGGGGCGAGTCGGCGCCACATCCTCGACGCGATCGAAGGGTCGCTGCGGCGACTCGGCACCGACTACATCGACTTGTATCAGATGCACAGCTTCGATCCGAACGTGTCGCACGACGAAACGCTGAGCGCGCTCGACCAACTCGTGCGAGATGGCAAGGTGCGCTACATCGGTTGCTCGAACTACCTCGCGTCGCAACTCGCCCGTGCGATCGGTCGAAGCGAGGCGCTCAACCTCGCTCGGTACGATTCAGTGCAACCTCGCTACAACCTTCTCTACCGCAACTGCGAACGCGAACTGTTCCCGGTCTGTCTCGACGACGGTGTGGGTGTGATCCCCTACAACCCGCTGGCCGGTGGATTCCTGACGGGCAAGCACCGACCAGGCGCGCCCACAGAGGGAACACGATTCACCCTCGGGTCGGCCGCGCAGAACTATCAGAATCGCTATTGGAACGATCGCGATTTCGCCACGGTCGACGTCCTGCGCGACATCGCGGCCGACGCCGGCATGAGCCTCGCGCAACTCGCTGTCGCGTGGTGTCTCGCGCAACCTGCGGTCACCTCGCCGATCATCGGCGCCAGCCATCCCGACCAACTCGCGGAACCGGTCGCCGCGCTCGATCGCCGACTCGACGCCGATGTTCTCGCGCAGCTCGACGCGCTCACCGCCGACTACCGGCACCACCCTGCACAACGCTGATTGTCTCGCCCGGCCGCCAACCGAATCGTCGTTCGAGCCAATCGAGCCCGATCGCTTCGAGGGCGCGTTCGGCAGCCGTGACATCAGCACCCGCGCGCTCCGCGGCACGCAACCAATAGCGCGTGATGAAGTCGACCTGGTGGCCGAGATCGGAAAGTTGGAGCGGCAACGGCACGCCCTCGGACCACGCTTCCCATTCGTCAGGATGAAACGTGTTGGCCATCGCGCGCAGACCGATGCCGAGAAATATCTGGCCGCCGTCGACCTTGATCTCGATGCACAGAGCGGTCGTCACCCACTCCGTGTAGTCGTCACTGGTTACTTGCTTTCGTTGCGAGAAGTTCTGGCGAAAGTCGTTGGCTGTCAGCCATCCCTCGAGAACACGCAGTGTCAGCCGCGCGTTCGAAATATCGATCAATCTCGCCCAACCAAGACTTTTGCGACGGGTCGACTACTTCGGGTTCAGGGTAGTCGCATCATGCGAAGGCTCCACCCAAAGTCAGCCGCGCCAACGATGTTTGACCAATTCATAATCTGACTCGCCTGGATCATCGTGGCGTCGTTACACCGACGGTGCATGCTGCTCGTGGTGACGCCAAGTGAACGCGACGAACGCGCCGATGACGATCGGTGGCAACACGGTCAACGCCCTGAAGAGCAATACCGCCGCGACGACTTTGGCCTCCTCGCCGCCGAACTGGGTGAGTGTGCCGACGAGACCGAGCTCGGTGATGCCGATACCACCGGG
>JBDTLT010000148.1:0-13444 GCA_039934635.1 Acidimicrobiales bacterium | reverse complement strand
CAACATCAAGGGCATGCGTCAGACCAACCGGTCGGGCGTCACCTTCGACAAGGCGTGGATCGACAAGTAGCACTCTCGGTATCTTTCGCACCGCCGCGGGCTCGCTCGCGGCGGTGCGAGAGTCTCGAAATGGTCGTCGCCGAAGATTTTCTTCGACTGCGACCGTTTCTCGTTTTGGGGACATCTCGCAGTTCACGGCGTTGGATCGGCGCCAAGGGTGATCACTCGCAACGCGCTATTGATCATTCGATGATGATCTTGTCGTACAGCTGTGTCCTCTCGCGCGCCGATGTAGTGCCTATGGTCCACAGCAGTGAGCTCGAGCGCATTCGGCTAGCCCGCGAGGCGCAGGCGCAGGCGCCGTGCCCCACCCCGTGCGTCGATGCCCGGCTCGACAAGGAACAGCGCCTGCGCACGCCGACCGGAAACTACGGCTGTCTCGTGTGTGGGGCGGACGACTTCAGTTGGTCGCAGTACCGGGCGTGGCTGCAAGCAGCGGCGCGCGCGGATACCGCGCGACGAGAACAAGTCGCGCCGTGAGCGCGGCCTGATCGAATCGATGCGGCCGCGGCCGATCGGTTGCGCCGCGGTTCAGGAGCAGCCGCTCGTCGCGCCACAATCGGTGCACGCATAGCAACTGCCGGCCCGCACCATCTGATTGCCGCACACCATGCACAGCGGCGCGTCGGTCGCACGGATGTCGACATGGCGGTGCTCGGTGTCAACCGGCTCGATCGACGGTCGATGCGGCGACATGTCCATGCCCTGGCGCGTCTCGGTCACCGATTCTTCGACACCGGGCAACGTCGGTTGCACCCGCTCGTCGGTCGACAAGATATTGAGTGCGCCCCGCTCGGCCGGGTCGAGGTACATGAGCGACAACTTGCGGAACAAGTAGTCGACGATGCTCGTCGAGATGCGCAAGTCGGGATCATCGGTCATGCCCGCCGGCTCGAAGCGCATACCCACGAATGCCTCGACGAACGCCCGCAGCGGAACGCCGTATTGCAGACCGTGACTCACCGAAATGGCGAACGCGTCCATGATGCCGGCGAGTGTCGAACCTTGCTTGGACACGCGGATGAAGAGCTCGCCCGGGCGGCCATCGTCGTACTCGCCCACCGTGACGAAACCCTTGCAGTCGGCGACGCGGAACTCGAACGTGCGCGAACGCCGGTTGCGCGGCATGCGCTCGCGCACCGGACGCGCCACCGCGCGCTCGACCAACTGCTGCACCGCGTGCACGGCGGGCAGTGCCCCCGGCGCCGCGGTCGTCGCCGCCCGCTTGGACGACATCGGCTGCGCGACCTTGCAGTTGTCACGGTAGAGCGCGACGCATTTGACGCCGCGCGTCCATGCTTCGAGCAGCAGGGTCTCGATCTCTTCGACGGTGGTCTCTTCGGGACAGTTGATGGTCTTGGACTGCCCGCCGCTGAAGAACGGCTGTAGTGCGGCCAACATCTTGACGTGGCCCATGTAGTGAATCGCGTTGTCGCCAATCGCACAGGCAAAGACGGCCACGTCATCGGCGCGCAGGTGCGGTGCGCCGATCACCGAGCCCTGCGCATCGACATGTTGGATGATGGCGTCGATCTGCTCTGGCGTGTAGCCCAACCGGCGCAGCGCACGCGGTACCGTCTCGTTGACGATCTGCATCGTGCCGCCGCCGACAAGCTTTTTGACCTTGACCAAGCCGAGGTCGGGCTCGATGCCCGTGGTGTCGCAGTTGAGCACGAAGCTGATGGTGCCCGTCGGCGCGGCCACCGTTGCCTGCGCGTTGCGCACACCGACCTCTCGGGCCAACGAGCACGTGTCGTCCCATACCCGCGCCGCGGCTTCGCGCAGATTGACCGGCGTCGCGTCGGCATCGAGTTGCAGCGCCGCGTCACGGTGCATCTGCAGTACCTGCAGCATCGGCTCGCGGTTGGCGACGAACCCGGCAAAGGGACCCATGCGCGCCGCGAGGCGCGCTGATGTGCCGTAGGCCTCGCCCGTCATCAACGCGGTGATGCCGGCGGCATAGGCCCGCCCGCGGTCAGAGTCGTAGGGCAGGCCGGTCGCCATCAACAACGCGCCCAGGTTGGCGTAGCCCAAGCCGATCTGACGGAAGTCGCGGGTCGTCTGCGCGATCTTCTCGGTCGGATACTCGGCGTTGCCGATGAGGATCTCTTGCGCGGTGAACACGACGGAGACCGTTGCCCGAAAGCCCTCGACGTCGAACCCCTCGAAGCTGCCATCGTCGTGCAGGTACTTGAGCAGATTGAGGCTCGCGAGATTGCAACTGGAGTTGTCGAGATGGAAGTACTCGGAACACGGATTGCTGGCGCTGATGCGCCCGGTGTTGGGCGCGGTGTGCCAACGATTGATCGTCGTGTCGAACTGCACGCCCGGATCGGCGCATTCCCAGGCCGCGGTGGCGACCTGACGGAAGATGTCACGGGCGGGGAGGCTCTTGATGACGCGGCCATCGAGACGAGCACGCAATTGCCACTCGGTGTCGTCGACCACTGCACGCATGAACTCGTCGGTGACGCGCACCGAGTTGTTGGCGTTTTGATACTGGATCGAGAAGTTGTCCTTGCCGTCGAGATCCATGTCGAAGCCGGCGTCGCGCAGCGCGCGCGCCTTGCGCTCTTCGACCGCCTTGCACCAGATGAACTCTTCGATGTCGGGATGATCGATGTCGAGCACGACCATCTTGGCCGCGCGCCGTGTCTTGCCCCCCGACTTGATCGTGCCGGCCGATGCATCGGCGCCGCGCATGAAGCTCACGGGACCACTGGCGGTGCCACCGCCGCCGAGGTGCTCCATCGACCCGCGGATGTTGCTCAAATTGACGCCAGACCCCGAGCCGCGCTGGAAGATCTTGCCTTCCTCCACGTACCAGTTGAGGATGGAATCCATCGTGTCGTCGACCGCGAGAATGAAGCAGGCGGCGGCGACCTGCGGCGTGTTTTGCACGCCGATGTTGAACCACACCGGCGAGTTGAACGCGGCGCGCTGCGAGATCATCAGGTACTTGAGCTCGTCGCTGAAGGCGCGGGCCTCGGCGGCGTCGACGAAGTAGCCGTCTCGTTCACCCCACGCCGTGATGGTGTCGACGATGCGATCGACGACCTGCTTGAGCGACCATTCGCGTGCCGCGGTGCCGAGCGCACCCCGGAAATATTTCTGAGCGAGGATGTTGCTGGCGTTGACCGACCACGAGACCGGCACCTCGACGCCGAGCTGCTCGAAGATCACCGTACCGTCGCGGTGATCGATCAGCCGCGCGTCGCGCGTATGCCACTCGACCATGTCGTACGGGTGGACACCGTCGGTGGTGAACCAACGGCGCACACCGATGGCCGTCTGCTCGGACGCTATCGCCATGAGGCGAACTCCTTCTCGTGGATCAAAACGCTAGCTGTGGAAACGGCGGGCTCCTCGATACGCGCGCCCGGCACGCGGCGACGCCGGGCACCGAACGCGACCGTGGAGGCCGCGATGGGGTGGGCAGATGCGGCGCAGCGGGTGAACCAGGCTTGCACGCCTAGCCGACAGAGCAAAGCGCCCTGACCAGTCGGGCGTCCACCACAGGTTGAGTCGAACCCACCAAGGTGCGAAACATCAGCCACCATCCGGCCCACCGCGCCGCGCCGCACGCCGACAGCGACGGTACGACGCCCGCCCTGTGGAGCGATAGAGGATGACACTGTGAATTGTCGGTGGACAGCGCGCCGCGATCGGTGGAGAAGTCGCCCGCCATCCACAGAGCACCGCAAAAGCGAGGGCCGACCCCGGCGGCACGGTACGGTCGGGACGTGCGCCAGCTGCTGCCTATTGCCCTCGATGCGGCCGACCCGAGTGTCGTCTACGCCGGCGACGCGCGGCCGCCTCATGGGGACCGGCCGTGGTTGTTGCTCGACATGATCTCGAGCGCCGACGGCGCCACCCACATCGACGGCACGTCGGGCGCGCTCGGCAGCGAGGGCGACCACGTGGTGTTCCGGGCGATCCGGGCGGTCGCCGACGTGATCCTTGTCGCCGCGGGCACCGTGCGCAGCGAGAACTATCGCCCGGTGCGCGCGACCGAGGCCGTGCGGGCGGCGCGTGTGGCCCGCGGGCAGACACCGGTGGCGCGCCTGGCGATCTTGTCGCGCCATCTGGACTTTGACTTTGACGCCGATCTCTTCACCAGCGATCAGCCCCCGCTGCTGTTGACCACGACCGAGGCGCCCGCCAGTGCGCTGCGCCGGGCCGAGGCCATCACCGAGGTCGTGCGCTTTGACGGTGATCGCGTCGACATGGTCGCCGCCGTAAAGGCGCTCGGTCAGCGAGGCGCGTCGATCGTGCTCGCCGAAGGCGGGCCTACCCTCAACGGGCAACTCCACGACGCCGGGCTCATCGACGAGCTCTGCCTCACGCTGTCGCCGTTGTTGGTCGGCACCGCGGCCGCCCGCGTGATCGACGGGGCCGGCCTCAATGTGCAGCACCTCTCGCTCGACCGCGTGCTCGAGGAAGACGGTTGGTTGTTCTTGCGGTACGTGCGCAGTTGAGGACACCGGCGTTGGTCCAGGATCGAGCCGACACGCGTCATCGCTGAAGGCTGGCCGGCAACACGATGCGCTGGCCGGGATGGACCTCGCTGCCACCTGCCGCGCGCTGCAGCGCCGCGACCACGACCCGCGGATCGCGGTCGGGCGCGAGCGCCACGGCGAGATCCCACAGCGTGTCGCCGGGACGCACCACGTAGACCGCGGCCGGCCGGATCTCACCGGGCGCCGAGCCATCGGCGGTGGCGCGGCCCCCGACGAACGCGAGGGCCAAGATGGCCGCCACGAGCAGCAGCGCGAACGCGACGGCGGTGGCCCGGCGGCGACGGTAGAGAGCGCGGCGCCGGGGATCGATCGGCCGGGCGGCGACTCGATGATCGGCGACGCCACGGGTCACGGCGGGCGACAAAGGACGGGGGGCGGGACGGGGTGACCGGACGAGCCGGGGGTGCATCTGGGTGCTTTGGGTAGCCATGGTCGTCATTGTCCCGAGGGGGTGAGACAGCGAAGCGGGGATGCTTGACATGGAACCTCCGTTCGATGAACATCTGTTTGTCGATTGTGTGTTCGCCGAACAGATGTTTGACGAACGCTCGTTCGGTGCCTATCCTGTCGAACAGCAGTTCGTCCTGTCAAGTCCGATTTCAAACCCCGCCCGCACCCTCCTGCGCCAACGAAGCGAGCATTCCCATGACCGAGATCACCCTCACCGCCCGCCAGCACGAGGTGCTCGAGTTCATCGACCGCATGATGCGTGAACGGGGCTATCCACCGTCGGTTCGCGAGATCGGCGAGGCCGTCGGCCTGACGTCACCGTCCACGGTGCACGCGCACCTGCGCACCCTGCAACGGCTGGGCTACCTCCGGCGCGACCCCACCAAGCCCCGCGCCATCGAGGTCCGCTACGACCCCAATTCCGGCGCGGCGATGGAGCGCCGGCCGGTCCGCCACGTGCCCCTCATCGGCGACGTTGCCGCGGGCATGGGTGTCCTCGCGCAAGAGAATGTCGAAGAGATCATGCCGCTGCCCGCGGACCTCACCGGCGACGGCGAGTTGTTCATGCTCCGGGTGCGCGGCGACTCGATGATCGACGCCGGCATTCTCGACGGCGACTTCGTCGTGGCCCGCGTACAACCGACCGCATCCAACGGCGAGATCATCGTCGCCGGTATCCCCGGCAACGAGGCGACGATCAAATACTTCAAGTCGAGCCGCAACAAGATCACGCTGAGCCCCGCCAACGAGCGGTTGCAGCCGATCGAGTACGACCCCTCCGACATTTCCATCTACGGGCGAGTCGTTACCGTCTTGCGCCGTTTGTAGACCGTTTGGGGTCGCGCCAGGCGCGACTCCAGACGCTGTCGTACCGCGGTGGGATCGTCGGTCAGACTCCGTGCGTGAGGAGATCCGCGAGCGCGGCATACGCGTAGGTCAGATACGGGCGCTCGATGCGCTCCTCGCGAGTGTGTGAGATCTCGGCGTCGCCGGGGCCGAAGTTGGCGGCGGCGATGCCGCGCTCGGCGAAGAACGCCACGTCGGTCCAACCCAATTTGGCCCGTACTTCGAGATCGCTGCGTCCGCACAACGCCGCCACCAAGGGATGCGTGAGATGCGGCGCAGCGGCAACACCGAGATCGACGACTTCGAAGTCGTCGCCAGGTTCGAGGACCGGTTGCAGCAATTCGCGCACGTGGGCTTCGGCTTGGGCGGCACTGCGGTCCGGGGCGAAGCGGTGATTGATCGTGATCGTCGCCCGATCGGGCACCACGTTGCCCGCCGCGCCGCCATCGACGTAGACCGCCTGCAAGCCTTCGTGGTAGCGACATCCCTGGATCTCGGGCCGGCGCGGCTCGTAGGCGGCCAAGATCGACAGCAGTTCGCCCATGCGATGGATGGCGTTGCGTCCCATCCACGCGCGCGCCGTGTGGGCGCGAGTGCCGCGCAGCGTGACCACGATGCGCATCGTGCCCTGACAGCCGGCTTCGAGGGCGATGCCCGTCGGCTCGCCGAGCAACGCGACGTCGGCGGCCAACAACTCGGGCCGCTCGCGTTCGATCGTGCGCAATCCATTGAACTTCGACGCCACTTCTTCGCACTCGTAAAACACGTAGGTCACGTCGACCGCGGGTTCGACGATGCTGCGAGCGAGCTCGAGCATCACGGCGAGCCCGCCTTTCATGTCGGCCGAGCCGAGCCCCCACAACGTGTCGCCGTCGACGCGTGCACCCGCGTTGTCGTTGACCGGCACCGTGTCGGTGTGCCCACCGAGCACCACTCGGTACGGACGCCCGAGTTGGGTGCGCGCGACGAGGTTGTTGGCGATGCGAGTCACTTCGAGGTGGTCGAGCAAACGCAGCTCGCGTTCGATGCGATCGGTGATGGCCGTTTCGTCGTGGCTCACCGACGGAATATCGACGAGCTCGGCCGTCAGCGCCAGCAGGTCACGCTCGGGTAGCAACGGGTTTTCGATCGGCATGCTCAGCTCACGCCCAGCCGGCGAGCGACGAGATCGAGTTGTGCATCGGATTGCACGACCGCAGCGCGCACGTAGCCACTGGCGGCCTCACCGTAGAACTCGCCCGGGCTGACCAGCACTCCGCCACGCGTGGCCAACGTTCGCGCCAGTCCCCATGCGTCGCCGTCGGGCGCGGGCGCCCAGAGATAGAACCCGCCCTGCGGCAAGTCACACGGGGCACCGACCGCCGCCATGATCTGCTGCGCCCGTTCGAGCCGGCGGTAATAGCGATCGCGTTGCGCATCGACATGGCCGTCATCGGAGAACGCCACGACCGATGCCGCCTGCACCGGGCCCGGCACCATCAAACCCATGTGCTTGCGCACCTCGGCGAGATACCCGACGAGCTCGGCGTCGCCGGCGTAGAAACCCGCACGTGCGCCGGCGAGATTTGACCGCTTGGACAGCGAGTGCACCGCGACGACACCGTCGGTGCCGTGTTCGAGGATGCTGCGCGGTGCGCCCGCCCACGTGAATTCGATGTAGCACTCGTCGCTGAACACCGGGACGGCGTGCGCTCGGCCCCACGCCGCCGCCGCGCCGAGATCGTCGAGACCGCCGGCGGGATTGCCCGGCGTATTGACCCACAACGCCAGCGCCCGACGAGCGTCATCGTCATCGATCGCCGACACGTCGAGGCGCCACTTGTCGTCCATGGGGACAGCAACGGCGCGGCAGCCGGCGAGCGTCGCTCCCATCGAATAGGTCGGGTAGCTGACCGCGGGAAACAAAATGGTGTCGCGCTCGGGCGTGCGCAGATGCAGGAGTTGCGGCAACAACGCCACGAATTCTTTGGTGCCGACGCAGGCGGCGAGATGCCCGGGATCGATCGTGATGGCGAAGCGCCGCTCCAACCACTGCGCCGCGCCGCGGCGGTAGGCCAGCGAACCGATCGAGGCCGGATACCCGCGCTCGGCGTTGGACGACGCCAACGCTTCGATGACGCCGGGCATCGTCGGATCAGTCGGGGTGCCGACCGAGAGATCGACGCAGCCACCTTCGTGGGCATCGGCGATCGCCTTGAGCTCGTCGAGGCGGTCGTACGGATATGGCGGAGGCCGAAACCCTTCGGTCATTCGATGCCCTTCTGGTCGCACCACCGCTCACCCGGATTCGGGGCGGCAACGCTCGAGTTTCTCATCACCGTCAGTCGACGACGAACTCGCGCAGGCGCCCCACCGAGCCTGCCTCGAGCCGGGCGCGCACGCGCACACCTTCGGTATCCGGCGTCTCGACCAGCACCTGGCCCTCGCGGTGGACGGCCGCCATGATGTCGCCGCGATCGAACGGGATCAGCAATTCGGTCACTTCGGTCAGCGCCCGCACGCGGTCGCCGATGACCAGCAGCAATTCGTCGACGCCTTCGCCGGTCATGGCGGACACCGCCACCGACCCCGGGTATTTGTCGGCGAGCCGCCGCGGTTCGTCGCTGGCGTCGGCCTTGTTGAACACCAACAACTCGGGCACGGGGCCGGCGCCGATCTCGGTCAGCACCGAACGCACGACATCGATGTTGCCTTCGGGGTCGGGGCCGGACCCGTCGACGACGTGTACCAACAGATCGGCATCGACGACGACGTCGAGCGTCGACTTGAACGCTTCGACGAGTTGGTGCGGCAGCTTGTTGACGAAGCCGACGGTGTCGGAGAGAAAGATGGTCTCGCCGCCGGGTAGTTGCAAGCGGCGCGTCGTCGCATCGAGGGTGGCGAACAAACGGTTTTCGACCAGCACACCGGCGTCGGTCAGCCGGTTGAGCAATGTCGACTTGCCCGCGTTCGTGTACCCGACGATCGACACTGAACGATTGGCACTGCGGCGCCGCGCTTTGGATTGCGTCGAACGGTGTCGGCGCACCTGCTTGAGATCGTCTTCCAACTTGTGGATGCGTCGTTGAATGCGCCGGCGGTCGATCTCGAGCTGGGTTTCGCCGGGACCGCGGGTGCCGATGCGACCGGCCTGTTGCGAGAGGCGCGCGCCCGAACCGCGGATGCGAGGCAGCCGGTAGCGCAGCTGCGCCAACTCGACTTGCGCCTTGCCTTCTTGGCTGTGCGCGTTCTGGGCGAAGATGTCGAGGATCACCGCGGTGCGATCGAGCGCCGTGCGGCCGAGCAACTTCTCGAGATTGAACTGTTGCGCCGGCGTCAGCTCGTCGTCGAAGACAACGGTGTCGCTGTCGAGTTCCTCGGACAGCTCGCGTATCTCGTGGACCTTGCCTTTGCCGACGAATGTGGCAGGGTCGGGTGCATCGCGCCGTTGGTTGACGCGACCGACCGTGTCGGCGCCGGCGGTGTCGACGAGTAGCGCCAACTCGTCGAGCGAACGTTCGACATCCTCGACGCGATGCGGCGGAACGGTGACGCCGACGAGCACGATGCGTTCACGGAAGGTGCGTTCGATGAGCGCGCCGGCGGCGTCGCCACCGAGGTCGCCGAACCCGCCACGGTGTGAGGATTCAGCCACGAGCCAGCTCCAATTTTGCGATCAATACGGATGGCCCGATCAGCGTGGCCTCTGCACCGTCGAGCACGACGCGCGCCGCGCCGCCCGGCATGTGCACGGTGACGTCGGTGCCGACGAGGCCCCAACGATGCGCGACGAACGCGGCCGCGGCGGCACCGCTGCCACACGCTTCGGTGATGCCGACACCTCGCTCCCATACGGCGAGATCGATGGCGTCCGCGGTGCCCGCGGTCGGCGCGATGAACTCGACGTTGAGACCGCCGCCGGCGTGTTCGAATTGCGGGCCGAGCCGGGCCAGATCGACCGCCCATGCGTCGTCGACGAGCACGACCCAGTGCGGGTTGCCGATGTCGGCCGCCGCGCTCTTGCCGATGTCGTAACCCGGCGGCGCAGCGGGCACCATCGCGCGTTCGGTGACGCACCCCATCGCCACGCTGGCCTCGACGGTGAAGGGAACATCGGTGGCGCGCACGGCAACGACGCGCAAACCGGCGTCGGTGATGATGCGGAGATCGGCGGATCGTGCGCCACGGCGAATCAACTCGGCTTGCGCGAGGCAGCGAATGCCGTTGCCGCTGATCTCCGCGCGCGACCCGTCGGCGTTGAACAGTGTCATGCGGAGATCGTGCTGCGCGTCGGGTCGGACGAGCGCCACGATCAGTCCATCGGCGCCCACGCCGCGGGTGCGATGGCAGGCATGGCGCGCCAGATCGGCGTCGTAGGCGCGCGCTTCTTCTTCGCTCTCGACGAGCGCGACAAGGAAGTCGTTGCCCAGGCCGTGATGCTTTGTCAATCGCACGAGTTGCATTCTTCCAGCACCGCGTCGCGTGCCTCCACCGGATTTGATCCGTCGAGCCACCGTATGCGCGGATCACGACGAAACCAACGCTCTTGGCGGCGGGCAAACCGCCTGGTCCGAGCGATGGCGGTGGCCAACGCGGTGGCCAACGGGACCTCGCCGCGGACGTGGTCGATCAACTCCTTGTAGCCGAGTGCCTGCGCCGCCGTGCGCGACAGGCCGGCCGGTTCGTCGAGCAACGACTGCACCTCATCGAGCAGCCCTGCCTCCATCTGCCGCGCATAACGCGCCTCGATGCGGGCATCGAGTGCAGGGCGGTCCATGCCGATGGCGAGCAGGCGCGTGGTGGTCGTCGCGTACGCGGCCAGGCCGGGCCCGAACGACGAGAACGGCCGGCCGCTGCCCAAAGTGACCTCGAGCGCGCGCACGATGCGGCGCCGGTTCGATGGTTCCATTCTCGACGCCGCGACGGGATCGACTTCGCACAGTTGGCGATGCAATCCCGCAGTGTCAGTGTCGGCATCGAGCGCTTCGCGGACCGCTTCGTACTGCGGCGGGATGTCGAGTTGATCGACGACAGCGCGCAGATACAAGCCGGTGCCACCGACCAGCAGCGGCACGCGGCCGCGCGCTTCGATGTCGGCGATCGCGGCGAGGGCATCACGTTGGTACAACGACAATGAGTAGTCGACCGATGGTTCGGCGATGTCGATCATGTGATGGCGCACGAGCCGCTGCTCGGCGGCGGTCGGTTTGGCGGTGCCGATGTCCATGCGCCGATAGACCTGCATGGCGTCGACGACCACGATCTCGACGTCGCCGCGCGCCTGCGCCACCATCATGGCGATTGCCGATTTGCCCGTCGCCGTCGGCCCGACGAGCGCGAGCATCACCAGAACTCGGCAAGCAACTGGTAATAGTCCAGTCGCAACGGATCAGGTCGGGGTACGCCGTAGGCCTCGAAGAAGAGCGGGACCAACTCGACGCTCACGTTGTCGGCGATCACCTTGGCGCCCATGGCGAGATCGGCGTAGCGATCGGACACGCCGGCGCGATCCCAATCGACGATGCCGCTGACGCCCGCGGTATCGAGGAATACCGAGCGCAGATGCCACGCGCCGTGCGCGAAAACCAGATCTTCTTCGGTGGGCTTGGTCTCGTTCAGGATCTCGAAGAGCCGCGCCGGTGGGTAACGGCGATACGCCTCGGACAGCTGCATGGTGTCATAGCGACCAGCGCGCAGCTTGCGCTGGATCGATCGCAAGCGAATGTCGAGACGGTTGCTGAACGGGCACCGCTCGATCGGCACTTCGTGGACGAACCGCAACGCCTTCGCGAAAAGCTCGACGATCTCGGCCGGACCGTGCACGTTCTCGGGCGCGGTCGCGGCCGCGCCGGCCGGCAGCGCCAACACCGTGGCATGACCGCCGACGGGCAACGGCTCTGACGCGAGCACCTTGGGGACGGGCAGCCGGCGGTCGAGCCAATCGAGTCGGTCGATCTCGGCCAGCACGCTGAACGGGTCGCTACCGTCGGCCACTTTGAGCAACCGAAACGGCCAGCCCTTCTTGCACTGTAGCAGAAAGACACGCGTGCCGCGGTTCTTTTGCTCGCTCGACACGACCACCCCGTCGGCGATCGCCTCGAGCACGGTTTCGGGCAAACCGTCGGGGATTACGAGCTGCTCTGCCGGCATCGTCACTTATCCGACGGATAACGCGATCCGGGTGCGGTGACGCGGTCGCGCCGTGACACCGATGAGCTCGCCCATCAAGTAGTGCGAGGCCGAATCGACGACGCGCACATCGGCGAACGACCCGATGCGGATGGGGTCAACCGACGGGAAGTGCACGAGCTTGTTCTGTCGCGTACGCCCCGTCAGCACCGCGGCGTCACGTTTGCTCGGACCTTCGACGATCACTTCCTCGACTCGCCCGACGCGACCCAGATGCTTGCGCCGGCCCGCCCGCTCGACCACGGCCCGCAGGCGCTCGAAGCGCTCGACGCAGACGTCGTGGGGAACGAACTGATCGACCAACTCGGCGGCCTCGGTGCCGCTGCGGGGCGAGAAGATGAACGTGTACGCGCTGTCGTATTCGGCTTGGGCCACGACCTGCAGGGTCTGTTCGAAGTCGGCGTCGGTCTCGCCCGGGAACCCGACGATGATGTCGGTCGACACGGCGAGATCAGGGATCGCCTGGCGGGCCGCCGCCAGCTTTTCGAGATACCGCTCGGCGCGATAGCCGCGGTGCATGGCGGAGAGGATGCGGTCGCTGCCACTTTGCAGCGGCAGGTGCAGGTGCTCGCACACCGTCGGCGTGCTCGCCATCGCTTCGATCGTGTCGGGCCGCAGGTCTTTGGGGTGCGGGCTCGTGTAGCGCACCCGGCGGATGCCCTCGACGGCGCCCACGGAGCGCAACAGCGAGGCGAACAGCGGGCCGCGCTTGGTGAGATCGCGGCCGTAGCTGTTGACGTTTTGTCCGAGCAAGGTGACTTCGACGACGCCGCTGGCGGCGAGTTGGCGGACCTCGTCGACCAGATCGGCGATCGGCCGGCTGATCTCGCGACCGCGCACCGACGGGACGATGCAGAACGCGCACGAGTTGTCGCAGCCGACCTGAATGGTGACCCACGCCGCGTGATCGAGTTCGCGCCGCGCCGGCAGCGAACTGGGGAACGCTTCGGCATCGTCGCGAGCGGCCTCGTCGAGGATCTCGACGATCGGGCCGTGCTCGGCCGCCAGCCGCAACAACTCGCCCGCCCGGTGCACGTTGTGGGTACCGAAGACGACATCGACGTGGCCGGCGCGCCGGCGCACCAGGTCGCGATCTTTCTGCGCCAGACACCCCCCCACCGCGATCTGGAGGTCGGGACGGCGGTCCTTTTCGACCTTGAGGTGGCCGAGCAACCCGTAGAGCTTGTTGTCGGCGTTCTCGCGGATGCAACACGAGTTGAGCACGACCACATCGGCGTCTTCGATGACCGTCGTCGCTTCGTAGCCGTCGGCCTCGAGCAAGCCGGCGATGCGCTCGGAGTCGTGCTCGTTCATTTGGCACCCAAAGGTGCGCACGACGTACTTGCGGGCCATCAGAGCCAGGTTAATGGTCGCCGCGGCCCTTCATGGAGGTGAAGCCC
>JBDTLT010000147.1:0-13447 GCA_039934635.1 Acidimicrobiales bacterium | reverse complement strand
GTGACGAGCACGCAGCGGACCGACGAGTCGCTCTCGATCTCGTCGATGCGCGCGTCGAGCTCGTGCACGGTGGCCCAGTCGATCGGGTTGAGCTGATCGGGCCGGTTGAGGCGGATGATTGCGGCGCGGTCGCGCCCGCGGCCCACTTTGGCCAGCTCCAATTGCACCCGTTCTGCTGACGTCATCGCAGCTCTTCTCGACCCGCATCGTGGCGTTCGGTGGTGATGATACGAACCAGCTCGTGCTTTTGAATCTTGCCCGAGGCGGTGGCCGACAACATGTCGAAGACTTCGAGCCGCTGGGGCAGCTTGAACTTCGCCAAGCCGCCGGATTCGAGGCGCTGCACGACGGTCGGCAGATCGATCTGCGCGCCCGCCCGCAGGACGACGCACGCGCACATACGCTCGCCGAGCCGGTCGTCGGGCAGGCCGATCACCGCGGCGCGTTCGATCTCGGGCATCGCCACGAGCAGCTCTTCGATCTCGCGGGGGGCGATGTTGAGGCCGCCGCGGATGATGATCTCCTTCTTGCGGCTGACCATCGTGAGATAGCCGTCGTCGTCGATAGTCGCGATGTCGCCGGACTTGACGAAGCCGTCGGGGCGGTACGTCGCGGCGGTGCGCACATCGTCGCCGAATAGGCCCACCGAAGTGTTGGGGCCGCGAGTGACGATCTCGCCCGCAGTGTTGGGCGCCGCGGGCGCTCCGTCGTCGTCGACGATCATCACCTCGACGTGGGACATGGCGGTGCCGTCGGTGTAGCGCCGCTGATCGAGCGTCGAATCTGGCCGGTTCCAGGTGCCGACCAACACTTCGGTCGACCCGTAGAGCCGCAAGCACCGAATACCTTGCTCGGCGGCCGCTTCGACCAACGGTGGCGGCACCGGTGCGCCACCACAACCGAAGCAGCGCAACGAGTCGAGCCGTACGCCGGTGCGCCGCGCGGTCTCGGTGAGATCTTGAAGGAAAGTGGTCGCGGCAAGTGTGTAGGAACAGCGTTCGCGCACCACGAGGTCGGCCGCGGCCGCGCCGTCCCACTGATCTTGCAGCACCAGCGGAAGTCCGTGGTACAACGCGAAGCGAAGGCCGTAATTGAAGCCAGTCGAATGGCCGACCGGCGACGGCATCCACACGACATCGTCGTCCGTGATGCCCATGTCGCGGTACGCGACACGAACCGAGAAATTGGCGGTCTGCTCGGTGTGCATGATGGCTTTGGGCGTGGCCTCGGTGCCCGAGGTGAAGATCAGCTCGGAGATCAACTCGGCGTCGCCGCGGCCGAGGTCGGGGGTGGATGTCGACGCGACGCAGTCGTCGTAGGCGATCTGGCCGCCCTGCACGTGATCGCCCACCACGATGTGTACCGGCGCGACGCCGGTCGCGGCAGTGACGTCTTGCACCATCGCGCGGTGGTCGAAGCCGCGGTAGTCGCCCGGCGTGAAGATCGCTGCCGGTCGCGCCGTTGTGAACACGTGTTGCAACTCGTGGGCCCGGTAGTTGGGGAGCAGTGGGTTGATCGTGGCGCCGAGTGACTGGATGGCCGTCGCCACGACGCACGCCTCGTAGCGATTGGGTAATTGCACCGACACGAATGACGACGCGTCGACCCCACGACTGCGCAGGTATTCGGCCAACGCGGCGGCATCGTCGCGCAAGTCGCGATAGCGGTAGCGGCCGCGATCGTCGACAATCGCTACCGCATCGGGCTTTGTGCGGGCGTGGTCACCCACACGGCCGGCGAGCGTGCTCGAATCCCAATGGCCTGCCGCGAGGTAGTGGGCGCGCCGCTCGGGTGTCGTGACGACATCGACCTTGCGGGGGTGCATGTGCCTACCATAGTCAGTCGCCGCCACGACTCGATCACGCAGTCGGCAGGCGCGGCGCAGAGGGGGAGATCGCATGGCTGATTTTCACGCGAGCACGAGAACACCGAGCACGTTCGTGATCAGCATCACACCGTTCGACAGCAGCGAGCGCGTCGATGAGGAGTCGTTGCGTGGCCATTTACGCAAGCTCGCCGCGGCACGTATCGGGGTGTATCTCGCCGGCAGCGGAAGTGGCGAGGGGTACACGTTGAACAGTGCCGAAGTCGCCCGCATCCTGCAGATCGGCAAGGAAGAGCTCGCCGGAAAGGTGCCGTTTCGGGCGATGGGCGTCGAGCCGCGGACCGCGGGCGAGATGATTCGCCTCGCCCGCCTCGTCGAGGAGATCGGCGTCGAGGCGATGCAGATCTATTCGCTCGACCAGGGTCACGGCAACCGGCCGCGCGATGACGAGATGGAGCGCTACTACAGCGACATTCTCGAGGCGACGACCGTCCCTTGTGTGCTGTCGACGCATCAGTCCGTCGGCTACTTCATACCGCCGCCGCTCATCGGCCGGCTCATCGATCGCTATGACCACGTCATCGGCGTCAACGTGTCCGGTCCCGACATGTCCTATCTGCAGCAAGTCATCGACGCCGCTGCCGGGCGCGCCGACGTCCACGTCGGTGGGCCGATGCACGCGCTCACGTGCTTGGCCCTTGGCGGTCAGGGTTACCTGAGCTCGGAGGGCAACTTGGCCCCCAATCTGGCGGTCTCCGTGATCGACCGATTTGCCGCCGGCGACTTGGCGGGTTGCTTCGAGGCGTACAACCGGCTGATGCACCTATTCACCGCGACACGGGACATGGGCGGCATCACGGGCACCAAGGCGGCGCTGCAACTCCTGGGTCTGCCGGGCGGCACGATGCGCCGGCCGCGACTGGCGTTGCCCGAGTCGATGTGGCAAACAGTGCGCCAGACGATGATCGACGATGTCGACCTGCGAACCATCGAAGGACTGTGATCCGATGACCGATTTCTCTCTCCGCGGTGGGTCGGTGCTCGTGACGGGTGCCGGCTCGGGCATCGGTGCCGCGATCGCCTACGAAGCCGCAATGGCCGGCGCCCGTGTGGTGGTCAACGACCTCGTCGCCGAGCGTGCGCAAGAGACGTGCGCGCACATCGTTTCGGCCGGGGGCACCGCGGATGCCGTCGCCGGTGACGTGTCGACGCTCGAGGGAGCGCGAGCGGTAGTCGATGGCGCAGTGGCGATCATGGGCGCCTTGACCGGCCTGTGCAACAACGTCGGCATCGTCAAGGGCGGGCCGCTCGAGTCGCTCAGCGCGGCCGACTGGAAGCGCGTGTTCGAAGTAGACCTCGACACGGCGTTCTTCTGCAGTCAGGTCGCACTGCCGGCATTGCGCAAGAGCCGCGGCGCCATCGTCAACACGTCGTCGCTGGTGGCCTTCCATCCGGCGCCGTTCGCGGGTGCGTACAACGCGGCCAAGGCTGCGCTCGCCTCGTTGACCCAGCAGATGGCACTCGAATGGGGCCCCGACGGCATCCGCGTCAACGCGGTCGCTCCAGGGCTCATCTGGGGCACCCGGTTCAGCGCCAGCAGTACCGATCCCGCCGCGCGGGACAAGCGTGAACCGGTCGTGCCGCTGCGGCGCACCGGCGCCGCCGATGATGTCGCCCCCGTGGTGGTGTTCTTGCTCGGCGACGGTGCCCGCTACGTGACCGGACAAGTGATCTGGGTCGACGGCGGCCTCGGCGTCGCCCTCCAGACCTTCATCCCCGCCTAGCCACCTGCCGCCCGCCCCGCGAACTCACCTTCTGGTGGTGTTCGATACGTGTATACACGTATCGAACACCACAAGAACGGGTCGGTTGGTGAATCTATAGTCGGGCGCGAACAACCACGAGGGGACGAATCAATGACTGCGCCAACCGGCTTTCCTGATCTCGCGACGCTGTGGTCGCTGGCCGGGAAGGCGGCCGTGGTGACCGGCGCGGGCTCGGGTATCGGCCGTGCGATCACCTTGCGCCTCGTCGAAGCGGGCGCGGGCGTGCTGATCGCCGACGTCGACATCGAGGGCGCACGCGCGACACAGGCACTGGTACACGCGGCCGGGGGCGAGGCCGAGACCTTCGTCGCCGACGTGCGCGATTCGATCGAGGTCGCGGCGATGATCGAGGCTGCCGCGGCGCGGTTCGGGCGACTCGACATCTTGGTCAACAACGCCGGGCTGTTCCCCCACTCGCCGTTCCTCGACACCCCCGAAGAGCTCTACGACCGCACGATCGATGTCAGCGTCAAAGGCACGTTCCTCTGCTCGCAGGCCTACGGTCGCTACCTCGCCCGTGCCGGTGGCACCGGCGCCATCGTCAACCTCGGTTCGCGCGCGGGCTACCGCCCGAGCCCGCAGCTCGCGCACTACAGCGCGGCCAAGGCGGCGGTGATCCAGCTCACGCAGGCGCTGGCGCTCGAATTGGCGCCGAACGTGCGCGTCAATGCGGTAGCGCCCGGGCCCATCGACAGTGAAGGGGCCGCCCGCGCGAGCGTCTCGCGCGGCTCGATGTCGGGTACCGACGCCGACAGCGTCCGCGAGGGCTACCGCAAGCGCATCGCGTTGGGTCGCTTCGGCGCCCCCGACGAGGTCGCTCGGTTGGTGCTGTTCTTGGTCAGCGACGCCTCGTCGTTCATCACCGGCACCACAGTGCTCGTCGATGGCGGCGCGTCACTCACCTAGAAGAAGCCAGAGGAGAAGTACACATGCCCATCGATCAGCGCGCGCGATCGACCTATCGACTGATCTCGGGCGACGGTCACATCGTCGAGCCGCCCGATGTTTGGACCGATCGCGTGCCGGCCAAGTACCGCGACCGGTGCCCTCGCATCGAGCGGTTTGCCGAAGGCGACGCGTGGATCATCGAAGGCGTCAACGATCCGGTCAATTTCGGTTGGAACGCGTGCGCGGGCAACGATCCCAAATCGATGAACGGCTGGGCGCGCCACGACGAGCTGCGCCGAGGATGTTTCGACCCTGCGGCGCGACTCGACGAACAGGACGTCGACGGTGTCGACGGTGAGGTGTTGTACCCGACGCCCCGGTTGTCGCAAGCGATCTTTGCCAACCGCGATCCCGACTTCCATCTCGCGTGCATCCAGGCGTACAACGATTGGATGAGCGAGTTCGCGGCTTATGCGCCCGACCGATTCTGTGGCGTCATCCTGCTGCCGAACCACGGCGCCGACCTCGCGGTGGCCGAGTTCGATCGGGTCTGGGGGCGTCCCGGTATGCGCACCGCGGTGATCGGCGCGTACCCGAACGGCACGCTCGATGTCATGCCCGAAGACGACGCGCTCTGGGGCCGGCTCGCCGAAGCCGGTTGTGCGCTGAGCATCCACGTCAGCCTCACGCTGACGATGCCGTCGGCTCATCGTTCGGCACTCCCGGGCTATGGCCGGTTCTTCGATGCGCCGAATCGCATCGTGCAGATGGTGTTCGCCGGTGTATTCGACCGGTTCCCGGCGTTGAATCTCGTCATCGCGGAAGTCGACGTCGGATGGGTGCCGTACTACAAGGAACAGATCGACAACAACTATCACCGCCTGGCGCCGGCGAACAACTATGCGTTGCCCAAACTACCGAGCGAGTACGTCGAGCAACACGTGCATTTCACCTACATGACCGACTCGTTCGGTTTGCAGAACCGCCACGAGGTCGGCATCGAGAACATCTTGTGGTCGAGCGACTACCCGCACATCAGCGCGGACTGGCCCTACTCGTGGCGCACCATCCAGGCATCGATGGCCGGTGTGCCGCGCGAAGAGCGTGACCTGATGCTGGCGGGCAACGCGCAACGGCTCTACAAGTTCGGTCAGTGAACGTATGGCCGACACGATCATTCCCACCGACGAACTCGTGAGCCTGCGCGGTCGAGTCGCGGTCATCACCGGCGCGGGCTCCGGCATCGGTCGCGCCTGCGCTCTGCGCCTGGCCCAAGCGGGGGCGTCGATCGTCGCCGGTGATGTGCACGGCGGCGCTGCCGAGGACACCGCGGCGCGAGTGCGCGACGCCGGAGGCAACGCCATCGCGGTCACCGTCGATGTGCGCGACGACGAGCAATGCCGGGCACTCGCGAGTGAGGCAGTTACCGCACTTGGCCAGATCGACATCGTCGTCAACGGTGCGGGTATCTTCCCGCCCACGCCGATGTTCGACATGACGGTCGAGGCGTGGGACCGCGTGCTCGATATCAACGCGCGGGGCACTTTTCTGGTGTCGAGGGCATGCGCCACTCACATGAAGGGCGGGGCCATCGTCAACATCGCGTCCAAGTCGGCGATACAACCGACCGTCGGGTTGGCGCACTACGCGGCATCGAAAGGCGCCGTCGTGATGCTGACCAAGTCGCTGGCGCTCGAGTTGGCCCCGTTGCGCATCCGGGTCAACGCCATCGCGCCGGGCGCGGTCGATACCGAAGGTGCGATGGCGACCGCGGCTGCGTTTGCCGAGAGCGCGGGGGTAGACCTGTCGGAGATCAAGAAGGCATATTGCGCCCGCAATCCAGTAGGGCGTGAGTGTGAGCCCGACGAGATCGCTCGGGTCGCGTTGTTTCTCGCGTCGCCACTCTCGTCGTATGTCAACGGTGAGACGATCCTCACCGACGGCGGGCATCTACTCACATGACCAAACGCGTCATCGACTTTCGCTTCCGCGTGCCCACCGTCGAGTTCGCACAAGCAGCCGCGGCCTCGCACCATTGCCTGTGGTGGAAGAAGCGGCCGACCGCGTTGTGGCGCGCCGAGACGGAGCCCGCACCGGCCGAGCCGTTCGCCGAGGCATCGCTCGAACACTGTGTCGACTGGATGCGCGAACGCGATGTCATCGGGGTGTTGCCCGGGCGCGACATGCCGTGTACCGCCGTGCCCAACGATCACCTCGCGGACCTCTGCCGTAGGTACCCGGATCGATTCATTGCGTTCGCCGGCGTCGACCCATCACGGGGTGCACCGGCGATCGCCGAAGTCGAGCGGCGCGTCGCCCAAGGCTTTCGGGGGATGCATCTCGAAGTCGGATGGCTGCAACCGACGCTGCATCCTGACGACGCGTCGATCTTCCCGCTCTACGAGCGCTGTGCCGAGCTGGGTGCGATTGCCATCGTTCACGTCGGTCCGCTCGCCGGGCCCGAGCTCAGTCACACCACGCCCGACGCGGTGTGCCGGGTTGCCCGCGAGTTCCCCGCACTGAAGATCGTCATGGCCCACGCGTCGTACCCGCACGCCGATTCGGCGATCATGGCCGTCCTCAAGCACGACAACATCTGGCTGGGCCCTGACCCGTATCACGAGTTCCCCGGCGGCGAGCGCTATCGCGAGTGGGCCAATCGCAGCGACTATGTCGCCGAGCGGATGCTCTACGGCAGTTCACTCGGGTGGCCTCAGGCGCCCAATGCGCTCGAGCGTTTCATGGCGCTCGGTTGGCGAGATGAAGTGCTCGAACGATTGTTGTGGCACAACGCAGCCGAGTTATTGGGCCTGGCGTGATCGAGAGCTCGCGGCGCGAGCGCATGGTGCGGGTCGCGGTCGGATCGAGCGCCCTCGTCGTCGGCCTCAACCTCAACACCGTTTCGATTGCATTCGCGGACATGCGGGCACACGCGTTCAAAGGCGAGTCACTGGCCGCCCTCGGATGGGTGCTCTCCGTCTACACGATCTTCTTCGGTGCGCTGCTCGTGCCCGCCGGCCGGCTGGCCGATCGCCTCGGTCGTCGCGCGGTATTCCTCTGGGGCCTCGTCGTGTTCTCGATCGGCTCGTTCATCGCCGGTCTCGGGCCGGTGCTGTGGGTGGTCATCGCGGGACGCGTCGTGCAGGGCATCGGTGCCGCGGCCATCGTGCCCTCGTCGCTCGGCTTGTTGCTCGACGCAACGCCACTGCACCGGCGGGCGACCGCGACGGCGTTCTATTCGGGGCTGTCGTCGTTGGGCGGCGCATTGGGGCCGACGGTCGGGGCGTCGGTGGTGAAGTTCGCGAGTTGGCGATGGTCGTTCTTATTGAGCCCGGTGATCGCTGCCGTGTCCTTCGCCTTCGGTCGCGCGTCGCTGCCGCGAGTCGCTGCCGCGAGTCGCGGCCGATCGCAAGACCACGCTGCCCGACGTGTTTGGCGCGTCGATCATCGTCGTGATGTTGCTGTCCCTCTCGCTGGCCATCGTGCAGGGCCGGTCGTGGGGATGGGCCAGTGTGCGCGTCGACGTTGCCTTTGCGATGGCCGCGTTGATGGTGCCGTTGTTCGTCTTCCGGTCGCGCCATCATCCGTCACCGGTATTGCCGTTGCGCCTTTTCTCGCTGCGCAGCTTCGCCTGCGCCAACATCGCCGCGTTCACCTTCGGCGTATCGACCGGTGCGGTTCTCTTCTCGAACGTGCAGTTTCTCAATGTCGTGTGGAAGCGAAGCGTCTTCCAATCCGGTCTTGGGCTGTTGCCGCTCGCTCTCACTGCGGCGATCGTCGCGCCGTTCGCGGGCCGTCTCGGTGCCCGCTTCGGCGAACGCGCCGTGGCGGTCCCCGGTGCGCTCGTCATTGCTGCCGGTATCGCCAGCTATCGGTTGCTCGCCACCCGCGAGAAGGCATACGTGTCGCACTGGCTGCCTGGTTGTGTGCTCTTCGGTGCGGGTCTGGCACTCACCTATCCGATGATCGCGGCGATCGCGGTACGCGGTGTCCCCAGCGCCGAACTCTCGGTGGCGAGCGCCTCGAATCGCACCGCGCTCCAGATCGGCAACGCGGTGGGCATCGCAGTGGTCATCGCCGTGCTCGGGGACCCGAGGGGGCCCGAAGCGCTCGGTTCCTTCCGCCGCGCTTGGGTCGTCATGGGCCTCGGGGCCGTAGTGACCGCGCTGGCGATCGCCACCGTCGAGGCTGGGCGCGGAAGCCGCCCACCAGCACGACCCGGGCTGCCATAGTTCTTATTGACTAATACATTCGGGTCTGTATAGTACCCAAAAGGACTAGAGACACGCATTGGGTAGTAACGGAGGCTTCAATGACCAGTCGCAGCCACGACGGTAACCCGCTGATCGAGTTGCTCGATGAGCACACCCGGCTCAACCTGAGGGGGGCGACGGCGCCGCCGAGTGCCACCCGGCGCAACCGACGCCGCGCCGTCGAGTTCACCGAACTGCCGGAGCTGCCCCACGCAGAAGTGTTCCCGTGCCCGGCGTGCGCCACGCCGGGGCAGCTCGACATTCGCGAAGGCGCGTCGGGCCGGTGCTACCTCTCGTGCCCTTCGTGTTTCAAGATGTGGCAAGAGGTCCGCGAACCCGATCGCGTGTTCCAGATGGCCGACGAGGCGCTCTGGCAGCTGAAGTAGGTCCTCCACCGAGAGTCAGCGAGGGAGCAGATCCCGCAGGCTCTCGATGGTGTCGGCCTGCGCCGCAGACTTGTCGGGCCGGTAGCGCCGCACGCGGGCGAAGCGCAACGCGACGCCGCCGGGATAGCGCTTGGACGCCTGTACGCCGTCGAGCGCGATCTCGACGACGAGCTCCGGCCGCACGAACACGACGATGCCGTCACGGCGCACTTCGCGCTCGAGCAACGCCTCGGTCTGCGATGTGAGCAACGCGTCGGTGAGACCTTTGAACGTCTTGCCCACCATCACGAAGGTGCCGTCGGCCGCGCGCGCACCGAGGTGGAGATTGGACAACCATCCGTGGCGCCGGCCGTGACCCCATTCGGCGGCGAGCACGACGAGATCGCGCGTGTGCACCGGCTTCACTTTGCGCCAGGACTGACCCCGGCGGCCCGCGTCGTAGAGCGAATCGATCGCTTTCACCATCACGCCTTCGTGCCCGGCGGCAATCGCGTCGTCGAGGAACGATTGTGCGACGCCGGGATCGTCGGTGATCACGCGCGGGATGTAACGCGCCGGAGCGATGCGTTCGAGCACTGCGCTGCGTTCGCGCAACGGTCGATCGAGGTAGTCGGTGCCATCGACGTGAAGGCAGTCGAAGAAGTACGCAACGAGCGACGACCGGGAAATCTGCGAATCGGAGCTGAAGGTGCTGATGGTGTCCTGGAATGCGTGAGGACGGTCGTCGTCGAAGAAGCCCAACACCTCACCATCGAAGATGAACTCCCGCGCCTCGATCGCGAGCGCGGCAGCGACTACTTCGGGTAATCGCGCCGTGATGTTGTTGAGGTTGCGGGTGAACACCTGCACCGCGTCGCCGGCGCGGTGCACTTGAATCCGAGCGCCGTCGAGCTTGTACTCGACCGACGACAGGCCACAGGCCTCGATGGCTTCTCCCGCGCTCGGAGAGCTACCGGCGAGCATCGGCAGCACCGGCTGGAACATGGCGAGCTTCACCGCGCCGAGCGCGGGTTCGCCGCCGTCGCGCGCGAGCGCAGCGGCCTGGCCGAGCAGCCCGGTGAGCATTGCTGCACGCCGAACCGAGTCGGGCGCGACGTCATACGCGCTTGCGATCGCTTCGGCCATGACGCCGTCGAGCGCTCCTTGGCGTAGTTCACCGATGAGCAGCCGGCGCAGGAAGTCGGTCTCGGCCTCGGTCGCGCGAGCGAAGAGCGCGCGCAGCGTCGTTCGCCGTGCCGCAACGGATTGGCCTCCCGTGGTCGCCTGCAACAGGTCCAACGCGTCGTCGATCTCGCGCACGGTGAGCGAGGGCGTCGGGCTCGCTTCGGTATCGGTCTCGCTGATCGTGGCCCAGCCGATGCCGATCTTTCCCTGGCGTGGTTCGCCGGTGAGAAAGCCGATGGTGGCCGCGAGATCGCCAGAGGGAAGCGCGCGCAGCAGCCCGGCGATCGTGGCGATTTTGGATCGTCGCGATCGCGTGCTCGCGACCTGCCGGCTCGCTTCGACGATGGAGGCGAACGGCGTCGACGGTGCGGGATTCGGCTCCATCGCGTCAATCATGCCCGCCCGCACTACAGTCCCCGGCCATGATTCTCCAAGGAAAGACCATTGTCGTATCGGGTGTCGGTCCTGGGCTCGGCCGCGAGGTGGTGACCATCGCACTGCGCGATGGCGCCAACGTGGTGCTCGCGGCGCGCGGGGCCGATCGACTCAAGGCGCTCGCGCTCGAGATCGACCCGTCGGGGGAGCGTACGGCCGCGATCGCCACCGACATCACCGATGCCGATCAGTGCGCGGCGTTGATGAGTGGTGCCGTCGAACGCTTCGGTGCGGTGCATGGCCTCGTGCAGGTCGCCGCCCTCGACGCCCTCTTCGGCGGGGTCACCACCACGCCCGACGAGGATTGGATGGCGTCGTTCCAGGTCAATGTCCTCGGCCCCGCGCACCTCGTGCGTTCGCTGGCACCTGAGCTCGATCGCCAAGGCGGCGGGTCGGTCGTGTTCATCGGTTCGCAGTCGATGTACTTCCCGCAGGTCATGCAAATTGCCTACGCATCGGCCAAGGCCGCGCTGATGTCGGCGATGTACTACATGGCCAAAGAGTTGGGGCCGAAGCGCATTCGGGTCAACACGGTCGTACCGACCTGGATGTGGGGCCCGCCGGTGCAGGGCTACGTCAACATGGTCGCGGAGCAGCAGAACATCCCCGTCGAGCAAGTGATCGGTGGCATCACCGCCAACATGCCGTTGGGCGAGATCCCGGCCGACGAAGACGTGGCCGAATGTGTGGCGTTCCTGCTGTCCGATCGCGCGCGGATGATCACGGGTCAATCGATCCTCGTGAACGCCGGTGAGTGGATGCGCTAGCGGGAGGCTTTCGTCAACTCGCGACCACGGCGGAAGAAGTCGAACGCGTCCTGGATCGACGCGATCTCGTCGAATCCGATCGCGGCACCGAAAGGCTGGTTCCAGAACGGGTCGGGCTCGGTGGGCCGACCTTCGAACGGGCCGACGTAGAGGTAGGGCACGTCGATGTAGTCGTCGCCCGGTGACCCGCCGTAGTTGATGTTGTCGGCGGCCAGCGCGAGGTCGAAGTGTTCGGGCCACAGCTGGGCTTCGCTCGGCGCGTCGTCGGCGATCGACGTCGCGAATGCGCGCAATGCCATGTTGGTCAGTTCGTACCACATTGCCAAGACCTCGACCGCGTCGCGATCGGCGGTGAGCGGCGAGTCGGGTTCGAGCGGTGTGTTCGGGTTGTACAGCTCGCTCGGCGCACCGGGCGTGATCCCGACGAAGCGGGCCGCATCGGCGATCGTCGTGATCGGTGTACGCCGGGACCCGTTCTGGTCGGTGACGACGAGGTGATCCAGATCGATGGCGATCACGCGGGCGGTGTCGCCGAAGGGCGGCGTGGCGATCCCGCCCGGAGATTGCCGCAGCCCGATCTTGCCCGTTGCCGCGTAGAGCGCGGGGCTCACGACGTGCTCGGCCAAACGGTGCAATGACTCACGGGCGACGGAGTACGTGGGCGGGAGATGGCGAGTGACCATGGGGCTCAGTCTCGCTCACGATTGCCCCCTCGCGCCGTAGGCGCCGAGTGAACCAAAGGTAGGCCGATCCCCACGCCAGGTTGACAACGGCGAGCACCGACATGACGGGACGGGGTCCGAATTGATTCGAGGCCACTCCGGCGACGACCAACGAGATGGTCATCGTCAACGTCACGAGCGCGAGATCGGTGGCGAAGATGCGGCCGCGCAGTTCGTCAGGAGTCGAGACCTGCAGCCCGTAGCTCGACAGCGTCCACTGCGTACCACCGCCCAGATGCGCGGCGAATACGAACACGCCGACCAGCCACAGACTTGGTGCCAGGGGTACGAAGAAGTACATCGTGCCGTTCAACAACGCGGATAGACCGCACACGGTGAGCACGCGTCCCATGTCCATCTGTGCCACTCGTCGCGCGATGAGCGGACCGATCACGATGCCCGCGCCGCGGGCCGCCAGCAGGAATCCGATGCCTTTTTCGACCGCTCCGAATCGGCGGTCGGCCAACACCGCCAGCAACCCAACGAGCCCGCTCGACAACCCGAAGCCGGCCTTGGACATGAGTAGCGCCGACACAACTTTGTTCTGACGCGCGTACCGCAAACCTTCGGCGGTATCCGCAAAGGGGCGCGTGCGCCGCTCGGACGACACGCTGGTGACGCGCGTGGGACGACGAATGCTGGTGATCAACAACGCTGCGACCGCGAAGCTGACCGCGTCGGCGATGAACGACGCGGTGCGACCGAATGCCAGTGTGAAGAGCCCACCGAGGCCGGCGCCGACGGTCACCATCGTGCCCCAGGTCGCGCCGATCAATGCAGTCGCCACCGGAAGGTCCTCGGCATCGACCAGATTCGGCAACGCGGCCTGCGACGCCGGGCCGAAGAATGCGCCGAAGACGCTGATGCTCGCCTGCGCGACAAAGACCAGGAACACCGGTCCGTCGAGCGCGCCGAGGAAGATCAACGCCGCCAAGATCTGTGCGGTCGATACGACGATCATCACCAAGCGACGATCGAAACGGTCGGCGACCGGGCCGGCGAACGGCGACAAGAAGAATGCGGGCAGCGCCTGCGAGACGAACACCAACGTGGCGAGCAGGTCGGAATCGGTGCGATCGCGCACGAGACCGAGGATCGCCACGGTCGCGAACCAGTCGCCGCCGTAGGAGATCAGCTGCGCGAGGAAGAGCGTGCGAAAGTCGCGGTTGCGCCGGAGGAGT
>JBDTLT010000146.1:0-13450 GCA_039934635.1 Acidimicrobiales bacterium | reverse complement strand
AACACAAACGAAATACCAACAAAATCAACGAAATCCCGCACTATCGATGTGCTCGACAAGGGGGCCTTGTGCCAGACGAATGGCTTCGGATTGTCGGTCCAGGCAGCGATCCACGCGTTGAGAGCGGTGGTGAGCACGGCGACGGATTTGTGGGCGGAGCGTTGCAGCAGTTTGCGGGTGACTTCCGCGAACCATCGTTCGACGAGGTTCAACCACGAGCTCGATGTCGGCGTGAAATGGAACGTGAGCCGCGGGTGGCGCCGCAGCCAGGTCTTGATCGCAGGTGAGCGCAGCGAACAGATCGGTGACACCGTGGCGTTCTTGATCGTGCGTGCGTAGCTCCACTTGTCCGGGTCTCATCGGCAGGATCGGCTGGGTCCGATCGAATGCTTGGATGCTCCGCTTGCGCCACTTCACTACCGTCGCCTGATTCACACCACCGCGCTCAGCCACCGCGTTGTTCGACAACCCATCCCCAGCGAGCAGCACGATCCGAGCCCGCTGCGCGATCGAAAACGGTGAACTCGGCCGTCTCGACCAACGCACCAACGCCTCGCCGGGCAATAGCTGCTAGTGCCGCGGCGGGTGTCCGAGCGCCCGTGGTTGCTGTCGCGGGACATCTTGGACAACATGGTGCGTGGTCCTGCGGCGAGCGTCCATCGGTGAACCACCCCCCGACCCCGTCGCGGATGCAGCCGCGGATGCGGTGCTCGACATCGTCGGTGGCGCGACCGTCGAGCTCTGTTACTCGGCGACCGGCACCGCGCCACCGTCGACCGCGCGCAAACGGGCGCAGGCTTCGGCCACCGGTGACGGTCCCGCCGGTTGGGACTTGACGGTCGTCGTCACTCTGGGCCAGCGAATTGCGCACCTCGTCGGTACCGACGAGTCAACTAGTCTGGCGGATCTGCTCGTTCAGTTGCCCCGGGCGGCCGTGCGCGCGGCGGCTCAGTTGCGCAATCGTACCGGCAGCACGACGCGCGAGCCGGTGACACCGGCGGTGCGCCGCGCGGTTCGTGACACCGTGGCCACGGAAGTGCTCTCTGCCTACCTGCGTGACCGCGTCTCGAATGTGCGCGTCGACCTCGTCGGGGAGACGATCGAGTATCTCCTCGAGCTCAGCGGCACGCGGGTCGAGTCACACGACCTCACGCACGGCGTCATCGTGGCCGACGTCTTACGCGATTCGCCCCGCTTGGAGTTTGCGTATCCCTCTGACATCCGCGCCGCAAAGCGCGCACCGCTGCTCTTCGACGGGCAGCAATCACTGCTCGTCATCGACCCGTCAGGGCGCGCTCGCCGCGAGTTGCAACGCCATCGTTTCGAGCACCTCATCGCTACCGCCGCACCACCGCCGGTCACCGCGCTCGATCTGGGTGAGAGCGGCTCGCTCGTTGCCGCGGCGACACAGGTGCTCGGTGGACTCGGGTTCTTTCTTCGCGCCGACCGCAGCATCTGGACCTTCGTCGACGGTCGGCCGCTGCTCGTACGGCGCAGTGAGCACTGGACCGCGTTCCCGCTCGAGCTCTCGACCAGTATTGCCGACATGATCGGTGGTGGATCGGTCGCGGCCCTCGTCACGCAGGCCGCGTTCATGATCTCGGCCCGACCACGGGGAGCCATTCTCGCCATCGTCGACAAGGGCGCGGATCTCGACGCGGTGGTCTCGCTGAAGGATCGCTTCGACCTGCGTAACGACATCGATCCGCTGGCCATGCAGTTCGAGACGCGCCTTCATCACCTCATCGATGCCGAGAACCTCGACGAGCACACGCTCGTTCGTCTGGCGATGCTCGACGGCGCGACGGTGCTCGACCGGGACGGCCGCTTGCTGGCGTATGGCGCCATAGTGAGCAGCGCCGACAGCGAGCACGAGGGAGCCCGTACGGCAGCCGCCAGGACGTTGTCGGAGACCGCTTTGGTGGTCCTCAAGGTCTCCGTCGATGGCGACATCACGATCTTCCGCAACGGTGCAGCAGTGGCCACGCTGCTCGGCCGTCCTGCGGTGTCGCGGCGTTCCTGATCATCGACCGTCACGACTCCTCAGCCAGCGTTCGAGCAACTTCTTTGCTTCGTCAGCCCATAACACGATGCTCGCCAGCCCGACGCAGAGCAACCAATCGTCCAGTGCGAGCGGGGTCGTGTCGAAGGCGTCGTTGAGGAACCGAAGCTGAACCACCGCGATCTGCAGCGCGAGCGAGAGAGCGATTGCTCCCCAAAGAAGTCGGTTCGTGAACAGATGGTTGAACGCGCTCGTGCGGTCAGAGCGCGCGTTGAAACAATTGAAGAGCTGGGCGAGTACGAGGGTGGTGAAGGCCATGCTGCGCGCTTCGACGATGTTGCCGGATCCGCCGACGATTCCTCCCGGAAGTCGTAGATCGAGCGCGGCCAAGGTCACTACGGCCATCACGGATCCGACCCAGAAGATTCCGATCCACATTTCGCGATCGATCACACGATCGGTGAGACGCCGCGGTGGCCGATGCATCACGTCCTCAGAAGCAGGATCGACACCCATCGCGAGCGCCGGCGCCACGTCGGTGAGCAAGTTGATCCAAAGTATCTGGGTGGCGAGAAGTGGTACCGCCACCGCTTCGCCGGTGTCGTCGAGCCCGAGGACACCCGCCAGCACGACGCCGAAGAACATCGTGAGCACCTCGCCGATGTTCGACGACAGCAAGAACCGCAGGAACTTGCGGATGTTGGCGAAGATGGCGCGACCTTCTCGGACCGCGGTGATGATCGTCGCGAAGTTGTCGTCGGCAAGGATCATGTCGGCGGCCTCCTTCGTCACGTCGGTTCCCGTGAGGCCCATTGCGATGCCGATGTCGGCGGACTTGAGCGCTGGCGCGTCGTTGACGCCGTCGCCGGTCATCGCCACGATGTTTCCGCCCACTTGCAAGGAGTTGACGATGCGTAGCTTGTGTTCGGGTGACACTCGCGCGTACACCGACACTTCGCGAACCGCGGCATCGAATGTGTCGTCGTCGAGGAGATCGATGTCGTTGCCGGTGAGCACGCGTGCATCGGTGCCGACGATGCCGAGCTCGCTCGCGATGCGAGTCGCGGTGCGGGGGTGGTCGCCGGTGATCATGATGATGCGCACGCCGGCGATGTGCGCCGTGGCGATGGCCACCTTGGCCTCATCGCGCGGTGGGTCGATGATGCCGACCATGCCGAGGTACACGAGCTCGTGCTCCATCGAGTCGTCCTGGGGTTGCCGCTCGTTGATGGGGAGCGGCCGGTAGGCAACGGCGAGTGTGCGCAGCGCGTCGTCGGCGAGCCGGTCGACCGTGGCGAAGATTTCGTTCTTTCGCGAATCGGTGAGTGGCCGTACTGCGTCGATGACCCGCTCGTGAGTGCAGCGGGCGAGGAGCACGTCGGGCGCGCCTTTGGTGACCACCGCGATGCCGCCGTCACGCTCCGCGTCGGCATGGAAAGTGCTCATCAGCTTGCGTTCGGAACTGAACGGAATCTCTCCGACGCGCACGAATCGTGCGACTCGAAGCGCGGTCAGACCGTTGACCTTTGCTTCGGCAACAAGGAAGGCCGCCTCGGTGGGGTCGCCTTGGATCGTCCAATCCCCGTCGTCCTCGCGCAGTACGGCGTCGTTGGCAAGACTGCCGCCGCCGAGCACGAAACGAACCTCATCGAACAGACCCGCGTCGCCTTGCGCACGATCGTCGAGTGGTAGGCCCTTCGTCAGGAGTTCGCCCGACGGCTGGTAGCCGGTGCCGGTCACGTCGACCTCGCCTGACGCGGTGACCACCTTGACGATGGTCATCTCGTTACGCGTGAGTGTTCCTGTCTTGTCCGAGCACACCACCGACGCCGAGCCCAAGGTCTCGACCGACGACAACTTCTTGACGATCGCGCGCTCGGCGGCCATGCGTTGTACGCCGAGCGCGAGCACGACGGACAGGATCGCGGGAAGTCCTTCGGGCACGGCCGCGACAGCGAGCGACACCCCGACGAGCAGGACATCGACGAGGTCCGATGCCCCTTCGATGTCGGCCGTGAGGAGGATCGCGGCCACGACCACGACGGCGATGATGATGACGGCCTTGCCCAGCATGCGGCCGATGCGGTCGACCTCGCGCTGCAGCGGCGTCGGCGCCTCGTCCATTTGATCGAGAAGCCGCGCGATGTTGCCCATCTCGGTGGCCATGCCCGTTGTCGTGACCACCGCTCGCCCACGACCGCGGGTGACCGCGGTGCCGCTGAACACCATGTTGATGCGATCACCCAGCGCCGCTTGCCCGGCGATCGCGGCAACATCTTTCAACACTGCTTCGCTTTCGCCGGTCAGCGATGCCTCCGCCACCGTGAGCGACGCGGCTTCGAGCAGGCGCGCATCGGCGATGATCACGTCGCCCTCGGCCAGCAACATGATGTCGCCCGGCACCACCTCGACGGCAGGAACACGCTCTTCGCGGCCGTCGCGCAATACGCCGGCGCTGGCCGCCGCCATGCGCTGGAGGGCCGCCACCGCCTGTTCTGCGCGCGCTTCTTGCACATAGCCGAGCACGCCGTTGAGCAAGATGATCGACGAGATGACCACGACCTCGAACGGCACGCCGTCCGCGCCCTCGAGGACCCACGCCAAGAACGACACGATGACCGCGGCGATCAGTAGGTAGATCAGGGGGTCGGCGAACTGCGCGACGAATTTGCGCCAGGCCGGCACCGCGTCGGCCGCGTCGAGTTCGTTTCGTCCGAATCGTTCGAGACGGGCGGACGCCTCGGTCGCGCTCAGGCCGACGGTTGCGTCGCTGCCCATGTCGGCGACCACTTCGGCCGCACCGCGGCGCCACGGTTCGTGAGGACGCGGCCCCGAGGGTGTCACAGCCGCCAACCTATCGGCGACGAGCCCACCCACCAGTGCTGCCTATCCGTTTGCCGCGCAGATCGTCAATCTCGCCTTGGGGTTCGCGCCCGTCGCTAGACCACTTGAACGATTGACGCGTGGGGTGGATCACTGGACAATTGATTCGTGTCAAGCGACTGTCGTCGCAACCAACGACCACCTACGATGAGGAGAGCATGCGGCCTATCGTGATACCCACTCGGTGCAGGGGCAACGGCGTCTGCGAACGGCTCGTGCCCGAGGTGTTCCACGTCGACGAAAACGCGATGGCATGGGTCGTCGACGAAGATCCCGACGAATCTCTACACATACGCGTCCGCAATGCGGTCTATCGGTGCCCGGCCAAGGCACTGATGGTCGATGACGGCTGACGCGAGGGCGTGATGGCGTCGACGACGCGAGATGATCAGGATGCGGCCGGTGCGTACGAACGCGAGACCACTCCATCCGACGCGTACCGCACGGCACTGACCGCGTTGCTCACGACTCAATCCGTCCCGGTTTGGAATGTCGGTCAACGCGACATGTACGGCGAGCATGTGATGGACGGTCCGAGTCTCGATCAGTGGGTGCGCACGGCCAACGTGTGGGCCGAACTCGAGCGCAACGTGTGGCAGTTCACCAACCTTGCCACTGCGGCACGCATCGACATGACCGACGGTCATGTCGACGGACCGTGGAGCGACCTATCGGGTCGCATCGCCGACCTGCAGAGCTCGTGGCTCGGCTTGGTCTTCTCGATGTGCTACCTCGACAGCATCGGTCACGCGATGATCCGGCTGTGCGCGCAGTCCAACTATGGCCCGTTGTTCCGCGCCTCACGTCCCGGGCCCAACGCCAAGTGGGGCATGGTCACGACGGGCCTTTTGTCCCTCGGCGAGGTTGTCGCACTCGAACAGTTGCCGCGGGCCGAAGTACGCGATGCGCAATCGCAATCGCAGGCGCTGTCCGCCGACATGTTGCGCATCGTCGTCGCGCAAGAGGCGAGCCATCGATGGGTGAGCGAAGGCATCGCCGCCCCGATCGATGCCGAGGCGGTGTTGGCGGCGGCCGAGGCGCGTGTAGCCAGCCGACTGGAGGCGTGGTCATGACGACGTTGGTCACCGATGTGCGGGAGAAGCCCGAACGCATCTATGCGCCTCTGCAATTCGAGGCGCGCGACGAGATGCCCGAAGAGTACCGGCGCATGGTGTTGCGGCTGCTGCGCGAGACGAACGAGATCGGCTCCGTCAAGGTCTGTTACGACCAGATGCGCGAAATGACGAAGAACGTGGCGCTCGCACCCGATCCGGTCTCGCGCGTACGCATCGTCGAGTTCTTCGCCGATGAGATGCGCCATCAGAAGATTTTCGACGGCGTGGTTCGCGCCATGGGTGAGGTACCGGGCGAAGATTTCGTCTCGAGCATCGACGGACTCAACGCCACGTCCAGCGTGCGCGAGTGGGTAGACCTCGCGTTGCTCAACCACTTCATCGACCGCGTCGGCGCGTTCCAATTGCTCGACTACGAGCTCTCTAGCTTTGCGCCGCTTTCACGGGCCGGCGTCGCAGTCGCCAAAGACGAGTTCGGTCACTGCGCGATGGGTTTCCAACACTTGATCGAGCTGTGCCGCACCGACGAGGGCCGGGCTGCCGTCGAGACGCGGCTACCGACCTGGTATGGCTACGCGCTCGACATGTTCGGCACCCGATCAGGTACCCGGCAGTGGAAGTACATCGAGTTCGGTTTGAAGACGAAGAGCAACGAACAGCTACGCCAGGAGTATCTCGTGCACATCGCACCGTTCTTCGACCGGCTCGGCATCGAGCAGCCCGATCCGGCGAGCGTGCCCCGAAAGTATGCATAATCGGCGGGCGGACGATCCACGACGTCAATGAGTACAAGGAGTGGGGGGCGATCAATGGCGAGCGACGATGCCGATACCGGCGGGTCCGATCAACGGCCGCCGGTTCGATTTGCAGGTACGGGCACGATCGACCCCTACCTCGCGACCGAGTTCGCCCGCTTGACGGGCGTCGCGGCACCGGTACACCACGACCACGCATCAGCGCGCGCGCAGGGCTACCGCGACGTTGTGGTCGCGAACGGCCAGTTGTTCCTGGCGACGCGTGCAGGTTCGGGCGAGCCGCCACGCGAAGCGACCGGCTTGCCCGAAGGGTTCAACTCCGTCGTGACCGGCATTCGCACCGAGTACCTCAAGCCGCTCGAGGCGGGTCAGCCGTTCACCGTGCGGGTGCGACGGATGCCGCCGGCGCTGCAACCCACCAAGCGCGTGCGCGAGTTCCACCAGATCGAATACGAGTTGACCGACACCGACGGCGACGTCGCGGTTCGGCAATGGCTCACCGTCGCGGAGTTCTTCGAGTGACACAGTCTCACGACGTGACGACGGCCGAGCGTTCGCAGCGCCCCGCCAATTTCCTCACCCACCCGGCCGCGGTCGTCGCGGGAGCACGGCGCGAGCCGACCCGGGTCGCCGTGCGATTCAAGCGCGAGCAGTCGTGGGTCGAGTGGACCCGTATCCGTCTCGTCGAAGCGGTGGCGGCGGCCGCCCGTTCGCTGCTCGAACTCGGTCTCCAAACCGGGGATCGCGTCGGAGTATTCGCGCCCTCTGGTGTCGACTGGTACATCGCCGCGCTCGGTGTGCAGAGCGCGGGCGGCATCGTGGTCGGCGCGTATCCGACATCGGCCACTGCCCAGATCGAATATCTCTTCGCCCACTCCGGCGCCCGCTTCGTGTTCGCGGGCAACGCCGATCAGGCGCGCAAGGTGCACGCGATCCGTACGTCCGTGCCGATCGAGCAGGTGATCGTGTTCGACCCGTCGTCGTTGGCGCCGGACGAACGTAGCGAGGTGCTCGCGTGGGAAGACTTCGCGCGTGTCGCGCGTCGGGGCGACGACGCCGTGGCCTATCTCGACGACCTCACCACGCGCCTCGTCCCGAGCAACCTGTGCACGATCGTCTACACGTCGGGTACCACGGGTGATCCCAAGGGTGCGATGCACAGCTTCGAGACCATCGGCCAGGTCTCTTACACGGTTGCGCCCGCACTCGGGTACACCGAGTCCGACGACTATCTCGTGTACCTCCCGATGAACCACACCGCCGAACAAGCCAATTCGCTGGTTTGTGGTTCGGCTCTCGGCTGGACGCTCAACTTCGGTTCGCTCGAAACGCTTGCGGAAGATCTCCTGTCGATCAGGCCGACGGTGATGTTCGCGGTGCCTCGGGTCATCGAAAAGCTGCGCACGTTGCTCACCGCGCAGTCCGAAGGCAGCGAAGGGCGAGACGCACTGACGTCGATCGGCCTCGAGCGAATGCGCATCTTGCTCGCCGGCGGCGCGCCGCTGGCGGCCGATGTGCTGTCGTACTTCGCCGACTTCGGCCTGTTGATCCGCAATGGCTACGGCATGACCGAAGGTGGCGGCATCTGCATGCCGTGGGCGACCCCGCCGCGCACCGACACGGTCGGCACTCCGCTACCCGGTGTCGAGATGAAGCTCGCGGACGACGGTGAAGTCCTGATCCGCAGCTCGGGACTCTGCCTCGGGTACTACCGCGACGAAGCCACATCCGCCGAGATCTTCGACGACGACGGGTTCTTGCGCACGGGCGATGTCGGCGAGTGGTCCGACGACGGCGAGTTGCGCCTCATCGATCGCAAGAAGGACCTCATCATCACCAAGGGCGGCAAGAACATCGCGCCGAGCGGTATCGAGCACATGCTCAAGCTCAGCCCTTACATCAATCAGGCGATCCTCATCGGCAGCGACCGGCCCTACGTCGTCGCGCTATTCGAGCTCGCTCCCGAGGCAATCGCTCCGTGGGCGATCGAGCACCATCTCGATTCTTCCATCGCCGCACTTGCCTCGAACGCGGACGTGCGCGCGTTGCTACAGCTGCACGTCGACGAAGTCAACGATCACCTCTCGCCCCCCGAGCAGGTCAAGCGGTTCGCGATCTTGCCGAGTGTGCTCGCGCCGTCCGATCCCGCGCTCACGCCGACGATGAAGATTCGTCGATCGGCGTTCACCGATCGTTACCGGGACCTCATCGATGCGCTGTACACCTGACTCTGAGGAGGAAGCTCGATGACACCGGTTTCGATTGTCGGCGTGGGCATGACACCCGTCGGGAAGTTCGTCGATCGTTCACTTCGCGACCTCACCGAAGAGGCTGTCCGCGCGGCATTTGCCGACGCGCAACTCACACCCGACGACGTCGACGCGGTGTTCTTCTCCAACTCCGTGGCGGGCATCGTCACCGGCCAAGAGTCGATCCGCGGTCAGACCGCTCTGCGCTACAGCGGCCTGATGGGCAAGCCCATCTTCAACGTGGAGAACGCCTGTGCCAGCGGATCGTCGGCGTACTTCCTGGCGCGCAACGCCATCGCCAGTGGCATGTGGGAGACGGTGCTCGTCGTCGGCACCGAGAAGATGGCGCACGTCGATCGCACGGTCACGTACCGCGCGCTCGAAACCGCGTCCGATCTGTCCGACCGCGACGCAGCCAGCGACCATTCGTCTTCGGTGTTCATGACCATCTACGCCGAGAAGATCAAGAAGTACATGAAGGCAACGGGCGCCACTCGCGAGGACTTCGCTTGGATCGTGGTGAAGAACCACGATCACGCGGCGCTCAATCCTTTCGCGCAGTATCGCAACCGAGTGTCGATCGATGAGGTCCTGGAATCACCGGAGATCGCCTGGCCGCTGACTCGCCTGATGTGTTCACCGATCGGTGACGGCTCGGCGGCAATGGTCCTCTCGGCGCGATCGAGCGATCGCGGGGTGCTCGCGGCCGGCTGTGGCTTTTCGTCCGGCAACATCGAGAAGGATCACGGCGAGCATGGTCACGCGGTGCGCCGCGCGGCAGTGATTGCCTACGAGCAAGCCGGTGTCGGCCCCGACGACGTACACCTCGCCGAGGTTCACGATGCTGCCGCGCCGGCAGAGCTCGAGATGTACGAAGCGCTCGGCTTTTGCGCCGAAGGTGACGGGCCGCGCCTCGTGCGCGAGCGGGCGACGATGCTCGGTGGTCCGCTCCCCGTGAATACCAGCGGCGGCCTCGTGTCGCGTGGTCATCCGGTGGGCATGACCGGCGTCGCACAACTCATCGAGGCGACCATTCAGCTGCGCCACGAGGCCGGAGATCGTCAAGTCGACGGCGCGCGCGTGGCGCTCGTACAAAATGCCGGCGGCGACATCGGCAGCGTCGGCGCCGCATCGGCAGTGCACGTGTTGAGACGGCAGTAGAGGTCTGCCGTTGCCATTCCGGCTCGCCCCCGATTCCTCGGCATTCGACTTTCCTTCGAGTAGCGCGCAGGATCCACTCGACGAACGCCTACCCGACGGCCTCGTGCTGCAGTCCGGCGACGGGCTGTCGGTGGTGACGCTGCGCGGGCGGATCCTGCTCTGGAACGACGCCGCGGAGGAGCAACTCGGCATACCGCGCGAGCAGGCAGTCGGTTCGTTCCTTGCCGATGTCTCGCGCACGCCCGAGACATGGGAGTCGAACTGGGGCCACCACCTCACGACCATAGGCGCCCACCTCAGCGGGACACCGCCGGTTCGTCGAGTGTTGTCGACGCGCGACAACGCCAATCACCCGGTACGGGTGCACGTGTCGTCGATGATGCTCCAGTTCGAGGACCAGCTTCCGGTGATCGTGTACACCCACACGGTCGAGCGCATCGATGAAGACGAAGTGGTCGAGTTGCCGCCGCCGTTCGGGTTGACCGCTCGCGAATGGGAGGTTGCATGCCTTCTCATGAGCGGGCTCGGCACGAGCGAGATCGCGCGAGAGATGCAGATCGCATACGCGACGGTCCGGGCGCACATTCGCAACATGCTCGAAGCGCTCGGCGCCAGCACGCGGACACAGGCACTCATGCGTTTGTGGAGTCGCTACGGTACCCCCGAGGTAGCGGGCTTCTCGCAAATCCGATCCGTCAGCCGTGGGAGGCAGCGATGATGTTCAGACGCCGCGGGCGCGTCCAGATCTATGACACCGATGCCTCGGGGTTGATCTTCTACGGCGCGCCGGCGCGATGGTTCGCCGACGCGGAGCAAGAATTCTTCGAGGCGCTCGGGCTGCGCATGCCGTTGATGGAGACGGAGTTCGGCGAGGCCGCGCAAGATGTGGCGGGGCCGTCTGCGCCGACGCGCTCGTTCGATGTGCAGATCGATTCGCCGTTGCGGTTCTTGCAGGTGTTCGATCACGACGTCTGGGTCAGTCGGGTCGGCAACACGAGCTTCTCGATCAGTCACCGCATCTCGGTCGGCGGTGCGACCAAGGTGCGCGGCAGCGTCAACCGCGTGTACGTCGATGTCGACAGCGCCGGCAAGATGATCCCGGCAACCGTGCCGCCGATCATCCGCGACGCGCTCATCGACGGCTGAACGGGAGTTCAGAAGGCGTAGCGGGTCGGTGGTTCGGCGGCGCGCTGCATCCACTGCGCGCACTCGTTCTCGAGGGAGAGCAGTTGTGCGCCGATGTCCGCGTCGGGGTGGGCCGCCACCTCGAACCACAGTTGCGCGGCGTTGACGTAGCCGTCGCCGAGTTGATCGATGCGCTCGTCGTCGAAGTAGTCGCCCGCGTCGAGCAGGTAGCGACCGAGGTGCGCGCGGCTGCGCCCGACATCGCAGAGAACTGCCTGCAGGTCCGCCGGTGCCGCGCGTCCGATTTCGGACAGCCGCGCAAAGTTCGGTGGATCCTGCAGGTCGTCCACCAATCGGGCAGCTCCGGCCTCGAACCACGCCCGCAGTGCGCGAGCCTCGTCGAGCCGGTTGGCCGGTGCGACTGCGGGCGCCTCGAAGCCGGCGCGGCGCAGGCGCACGACGTTGCCGCCGGTCGGCGGTTGCACCGGACCAGTGCCGAGGTGCCAAAGGCCCGCCACAATCCAGTTCTCGTCCGCGACTGCGGTACCCCCGGGCCCATCACGCAGGGGCGCGTGGAACGCAGCCGAAACCAACTGCAGAAGGTCGTGGGGAACGCCGCTCAGGAAGAAGCGATCATTGTCGACTCGATAGCGCAGCGCGATGGCGACGGGGCGTCCGAGGACATCGCGGGGAGCGGCCGAAACTGCCGCCGACAGATCGGCGAGCAATCCTTCGAGACCGGCACTCGGGCCGGCGTCGAAGTGGCTCATTGCGCGACGTCTCGATGGTCGGCGAGCAAGCGTGCCGTAGCAGTAGCAATCGAGCGCGGTTCGTCGCCATCGCGGCCCGCGGAGATCGCGATCTGCACGTCGGCACCGGCGACCGCGTAGTCGATCTGCACGGTTTCGCCCACGAGGAAAGGCGAACGGAACCGCAGGTCGAGCTCGCGCACCAGCGCTCCACCCGCGGGTGACGCGTCGGGTACCCGCGCCGCCAGGTCCGCGTGGATCCACGCCTGGAGCAGAGTGCCCGGACCGATGACACCCGGCAGCCCGACACTCGTCGCGAACTCGAGGTCGTAGTGCGCGGGATTGAAGTCGTTGAGCAATGTCGCGAGTCGCACCAACAACTCACTGGTGACAGGTCCGTGGACTTCGGTGAATTGCCCATCCGCGATCAGCATGGGGGAATCATCGGCGGCATCCGAGATGTCGTCAATCGTTCAATTGACGCATCGCGGCCCCTGAACGGACCCTGGCGACTGTGGTGCGACCGTGCCGCACGACCTCAGGCGATGAATGCGAGCGGTGCTCCGGGGCAATGCCACGTCGCGCGTAGCAGCCGCCCGGTGCGCGAGCACGTGATGTAGAGCGTGGTGAGATCGGTGAGGCCGAAGCACACGTTGGTCACGAGCGGATCGGCCAACTCAGCCGGCAATCGGTGCAGTGTCCATGCGCCGTCGTCGCGAATCTCGCTGACACCACTGTCGACGAGCGTGCCGACGACAACCGAACCGGCGGAGTCGATCGCGAGCGAGTCGAGCTCATGGCAGCCGGGAAGGCCGGCGAGGACCGCGAAGCGATCGACGCCATCGGGTCGAAACAACGCGCGCACGTCGCACTCGGCCGGCACAACTTGTCCGGGCCCGACGAGGCGCCGCCGTTGCACTTGACGCGTCGGCGTCTCGGCCCAGTACAGCACTGTGCTGTCGGGCGAGAGGCCGACGCCGTTCGGATGCGGACGATCAGCGACGACGCGCGTGATCGCGCTGCCGTCAGGCGTCGCGTAGTAGACCGCGCCTGGGTGGACGTGGTCGGTGAAATAGAAACTGCCCGTGGCGTCGAAGACGAGGTCATTCGGCGCGCCGAGCGCAACGCCGTCACACTCTCGATAGAGGACCTCGCACGCACCAGTGGTGAGGTCGACGCGTTGGACGCACGGCTCGATCCGGCTCTCGTTGCGAAACCCGCCGTTGTTGCAGAGATAGAGCGCGCCGTCGGGGCCGATGGCCGCACCGTTGGGCCCACCCCGCACCATCGCGATCCGTTCGACGGTGCCGTCGGCGTCGACTCGGGCGACGCTGCCGCCGCCGATCTCTGCGACGAGCACGCTGCCATCGCGCATCGCGACCGGTCCCTCGGGAAACGCCAGGCCCTCGGCAACGAGTTGCACTTCACGAAGTTCCGTCACGATCTCCCCCTG
>JBDTLT010000145.1:0-13636 GCA_039934635.1 Acidimicrobiales bacterium | reverse complement strand
GTCGAGCGTGCGTCGGTGACTTCGCTCACGACACCGTCCGACGATCGACAAAGCCTTCGCCAAGTGAACCGCAGGGGAAGCCACCCCGCGATAGCCAGCAGGTTCTGCCTCCAGCGATCACGCTCGAAGGGATTGCGGGCCGAGTGAACTCCAAAGCCATCGCCCTCCATGAAGATCAGTAACTCTGGGTACGCGGCGTCCAGGAAAAAAGTGTGGCCGGCGATTTCGACTTCGTACTGGCGCACTGGAGGTGGCAGCCCTGCTTGGCGCAAGATCTTGAAGAGCAGGGTCTCGAGGTCACTCTCCGCTGGCGCGAGCGACGGGTCTCTGTCGACGAGCAGCGAGCGAAGTGGACCGACCCCAGTCCGGCCCGGTCTCGCCACCTCGAAGAATCGACGCACGAGGCGGTCGAAGGTGGTCAGGCGAGCATGCAACGCCCGCTCGAGTGCATTCTCGAGAGTTGACGTCGTTACGACACCGCCGAGATCGATGAGCGTTCGTGTTGCGTTCGTTGTGCGAATACCGTTCATTCGAACGATGTCACGCGGCAGGAGATCACCCGATCGATGCAGCAGCAGACCCTGCCGCATGTTCTGTGTTGGGCCGACGGTCACCTCGGATCGAGACGGAGCGAGATCGACCAGCCCATGAAGGTGTGCCGCGCTGCGGTGCGATGCCACACCACCTGTCGCGAGGCATGTCGCCGCGAGTTGAACCACATCGCTAGCCGGCGCGCCTCCAACGAGATACACGTCGCCTGTGACGCGGACAAGCCGGGAAGCGTGAAGCATGCGGCCGATCTGTCCCCGCGAGAAGCCGATGTCCACTAGTTGCGGTCTCGTGATGAGGCCCGACTGTTTTGCTGCGCGTCGGGCGAGGCGCCGTTCGATCACGACGTCCATGCGCACCATCAAAGCAAGCCCCTGTGACAGTCAGTTCTTTGCGCCGGATTTGGAGCAGTCTGGTAGTGCAAAAGCACGCCTACCGTGCTTTTGCACTACGAGACTTGGTGCGCGAGGCCCGGGATGGCAGGAGACACCGACCGAACGGCGGAGCCGCACAACTAAGTGGGCTCGCGGCGGCGGACCGAGGTCCACTTGCGGTCTTCGAGTGGCACTTTGCGGGCTTCGTCGGGAGTCGCGGCGGAGGGGGGCTTGCCCTTGCCGCCTTCGCGGCTGACACCGAGGTCGAGTATCTCCGCCGGCGGCGCGATCTCGGTGATGGGATCGGGCAGCACCGGTACCACCAACGTGAGATCGATGGTCGTGCGCCATCCCGGTTCACCGACCCGCATGGTTTCGGGGATGGTTGCGCCGGCGGGCCGAGTCTTCGCGACCTGCAACGGCACCGTGAGGCCCGCCGCGCGCAGGTCGTCGGGCAGGTCGTCGCCCGGCAACGAATCGGTGTCGACGCCGCCTTTGAGGATGCGCCCGAGCAACTGGTGCTCGATCGCGGCGTCGGCAACGACCACGCTCAGCTGATACGAGAGCACGAAGCGGCGCGGCGCGCCTTGGCGCGCGACGACACGCCCGTGGTCGTCGCGGATGTCCTCCACATAGTTGCTGCGCGTCGATTCTTCTTCGACGATGTCATAGAGCGCCGCGGCGACGAGCGGCCGCCGTTGGTTCGGCTGCTCGGGCGGCGCGCGAAAAGTGATGTCGACCTGCGTCGGTTTGAGCACTGACTTGAGCCACGCCTCGAGCGCGCGGTCGATCTCGTCGATCACCCATCCAGCATGCCGCGTCGAAGGCACGTGCGACAGCTTCGGATGACGCGATCACCGTGCAACATGTGTTGCCCTTTGGGGCAACCCAAAGCCGGCAAGTCGCTGCACCTTCGGGCAACGAACGGTTCCCTCAACTCGGCCCCGACAGCCACGCGCGATTGCCCTCTTGGCCCCAGGATGCGAGCAACGTCTCTCCTGAGGAGGAGCTGTGCCGACATATTTGTCACCCGGCGTGTACATGGAGGAGGTTTCCTCCGGCTCGAAGCCGATCGAGGGAGTCGGCACCGCAGTCGCCGGCTTCGTCGGATTCGCGGCCAAAGGGCCTGCCCACGAACCGACGCTCGTCACCAACTGGACGCAATTCACCGCGGCATTCGGTGACTTCATCGAAGGGTCGTTCCTCGCGCACGCGGTGTACGGCTACTTCTTGAACGGCGGTGGCGCGGCGTATGTCGTGCGCGTCGGCGGCGACGACGAAGCCGCGGTCGCGGCGAGCGCCGAATTGCCGGCCGTAGCCGACGGGTCGAAGAAGCCTCTGGTCGCCCGGGCACTCGAAGCGGGGTCCGAAGGCGAAGGGATCACCGTCGAGGTCGCGGACGCATCGGAACCCGCCGACGACACGTTCAAGTTGATCGTGCGGGCACCGGGTAAGCCCGATGAGGTCTTCGACAATGTCACCACCAAACGCTCGCCGAACAACATCGTCACGCGCGTGCGCGCCGAGTCGCGGCTGATCGCGCTCGAAGAGACCAAGGGTGGTACGCCCGCTCTGGCGAACGGCACCGTCACGCTCGGCGGTGCGGCAGCGCCGCTCGCATCGCGCATCGATGCCGACGACTACGTCGGCAACGCGGCCGACCGCACCGGCTTTGCCGGTCTCGAAGCCATCGACGAAGTCACGATGCTGTGCGTGCCCGATCTGATGGCCGCGCATTGCCGTGGCCTGATCGACGGCGAAGGGGTCAAGGCGGTGCAGCTGGCAATGATCGCGCACTGCGAATTGATGGCCGACCGAGTCGCGATCCTCGATCCGCCGCCCGGTCTCAACGCACAACAGATCAAGGAATGGCGCGTCGATCTCGCGGGCTACGACTCGAAGTACGCGTCGTTGTATTGGCCGTGGATCAAGGTGATGGATCCGCTGCAGGGCAAAGCGGCGTACATCCCGCCGAGTGGTCACATCGCTGGCATTTGGGCCCGCAACGACGACACACGCGGGGTGCACAAGGCACCGGCGAACGAAGTCATTCGCGGCGCGATCTCGCTCGAGTTGCAGATCACCAAAGGCGAGCACGACCAACTCAACCCGGTCGCGGTGAACTGCATCCGCTCATTCCCCGGGCAAGGCATTCGCATCTGGGGCGCCCGCACGCTGTCGAGCGACCCCGAGTGGCGCTATCTCAACGTGCGCCGACTCTTCAACTACGTCGAAGAGTCGATCCTGCAGGGTACCAACTGGGTCGTGTTCGAACCGAACGATCCGAAGTTGTGGGACTCGGTCAAGCGCACCGTCACGATGTTCCTGCGCCGTGTGTGGCGCGATGGCGCACTGTTCGGCGCGACGCCGGCCGAGGCGTTCTACGTCAAGTGCGACGCGGAGAACAACCCTCCGGAAAATCGCGATGCCGGCATCCTCACCTGTGAAATCGGTATCGCACCGGTGAAGCCGGCCGAGTTCGTCGTGTTCAGGATCTCTCAGTTCTCCGGCGGCGCCGGCCTCGAAGAATAAGAAGGGGTAGGACCACATGCCACCAACGCAACAAGATGCGCTCACCGCGGCACGATTCTCCATCACGATCGATGGGTACGAGATTGCGTCGTTCTCCGAGCTTCAAGGCATCACCACGTCGGTCGAAGTCGTCGACTTCGTCGAGTCGTCCGACAAAGAAGTCATCATCAAGAAGCTGCCGGGGCGTAAGAATCCACCGACGCTCGTGCTCAAGCGAGGCAAGAACAGCGGCATGGAGCTGTGGGGCTGGCACGAAGCCGTGCTCTCCGGCAACATGGCCGCCGCCCGCAAGAGTTGCTCACTGGTCATGTACAACGTCGAGGGTAAGCCGGTTGCCCGGTACCACCTCGAGCATGCGTGGCCGGCCAAGATCGAGATCGGTGCACTCAAGGCCGGTGCCAGCGAAGTGTTGATGGAGACCGTCACGATGGTCTGCGAACACATCCAGCGGGTCGCGCCGTGACGGCCACGATCGCCCGACCCCAGTTGCAGACCGAGTTCTCGTTCGTACTGCCGCGCGGGTACGTCGATGGCGACGGCACGGTGCATCGCGAAGGTTCGATGCGCCTCGCCACCGCGCGCGACGAGATCTACCCGCAATCCGACTTTCGCGTGCGCGACAACCCCGCGTATCTCACCGTGCTGCTGTTGACGAGGACGGTGACCCGGCTCGGGTCACTGTCAGAGGTCGACAGCTATGTGGTCGAGAGCTTGTTCGCGTCTGATCTCGCGTTCTTGCAAGACCTCTATCGTCGCATCAACCAAGATGGCCACACCCACGCGTCGCTGACCTGCCCGTCGTGTGCACACGAGTTCACGGTGGACATCACCGGTGGTGCCAAGGGGGAATCGTGACGTACGCGCCCGACCGTTTGTTCGAAGAGGTCGCGTACGTTGCCTACTACCTCCACTGGCCGCTCGACTCGATCCTCGATCTCGAGCATCCCATCCGACGCCGGTTCATCGACGAAATCGGTTCGATCAACCAGCAGCGCGAGGATTGAGCAGGCAGCTCCATGCGCTGGCCGTTCCGTACGAAGAGCGACCCCTCTCCCGGGGGTGAGGTTGACGCGTCGTCAAGTGATCGAGACGCGCCCGCTTTCGCATCGTCGCGGCCGAACCGGGAATGGTCCTCGCTGCCGCCAGCGCCCATTGCGATCTCGTCGCAACCACCGCGCACGATCGTCGGCATCACGAGTGCGATCCGGCGGCCGATCGGCTTTCGCGAACACAGCGACGTTACCCAGTACGCGGCCGTCGGCATGGTCGAGGGCCTGGCTCGGGTCACATCGCGCGCAACTTCTGCGACCGCGTTGCCCGAGGCCCCCGTCGGCGAGGCGTCGGTCTTGCCGGTGTTGACCGTGCGCACGCTCCGCGCGTCGACGGCGTCGGCGGTGCCGGGCACCTTCGCGCTCATGTCGAGTAGCTCCGTCACCGTGGTTCGACCGGCCGTCGAGCCGCCGCGCAAATCTGACGCGTCGGCGCCGCGCCGCGCCGAGACCGCAACGGACCTCGCCGGTGATTCGCTGGCCGCCCGCCACTCGCCGCGTCAGTCGCTCGCGCAATCGCGCCGACTCGGCCTCGGCCCTGCCTTTCACGGGGCACTGCCCGACGCAATGCTGCATGATCGACTCGACCGCGCGAGCGACGCCGACGAAGAGCCTCCGGCCGAGCCCGAACGCGTGCCCGACGACTTGCGCACGATCATGCGCAGCGCGTACGGCGACGATGTCGGCGATCAGTTGGTGCATCGCGGAGCCGACACAACCGAAGAGGCGCGGCAATTGGGTGCTCGGGCATTCGCGCGCGACGGCGAAGTCTTCGTGCCGATCGAAGCCGGGCCACTCGACCAAGCGCCGGCGAAGAGTTTGCTCGCGCACGAGTTGACGCACCTCGCGCAGCAACGTCGCCGCAGCGCGCCGCTCCCCACCGAGGGTTCGCCCGAGGGTCAAGCGCTCGAAGCCGAGGCGCAGCGCGCCGAGCGATTCGTACGCGGCGACCCTGGTGCACCGGCACCTGGCCCGATGACGATGGCACTCCCCGATCACGGCGCCGACGAGTCGGTCGACACGCAGCGATTCGTGAGCGAGCTCGTCCACCGAGGTGTTGCCGAGCCCGACGGCAGTGGTGGCGTGCGATTTCTCTGGCAACACGGCAGCGGTGGTCGCGTGCAGCGCGCCACCGAGCCCGCGCCCGCGGTGACCACGCAGCCCGGCATGGGTTCGCGTGTATGGACGGCGGTGAGCGGCACGTTCACCGACGACATCGAAGAGGCGATCGAGGCGCCGTGGGGAATCACCGCCGAAGAAGCAGGGAAGCCGGAAGGGTCGGGCGTCGACTCGGTCGCCCGCGAGGCGAACCGGCGCGCGATGAAGGACAAGTTTCATTCGACCCGGCTCGAACACCTGAAGACACAGAAGGCGCACGATGCGCCCGGTGGAATGTTGTCCGACGAGGACCAGGCGACGTTGAAGGCCCAGGTCGACAAAGAGGTCGAATCGCGCCTCGATGAAGTCAAGCGGCGCACCGATGCCCAACTCGATCTCGTCAACAAACATCTCGTCGAAGCGAAACAACAACCGACGACGCCCGACCGCCTCGACCCGGATCTCTACGACGCGATCTACAGCAAGCTCTTTCCCACTGACGTCGACGCGCCGATCCCACCGGCCGACGACGTCACCGCGCTCGACGAAAAGGCCAAGCAGTCGGTGGCCAAGCTCAAGGCCAAGGCGGGAGCGGCGACGCCTCCGGGCACCATGGCGAAACCGGGTGCCCCGGTAACGCCCGGCGGTCTCGGACAAAGCACTCCGGCGGCGCCGGGCACCCCAACGAGCCCCGGCATCGCGGCCGGCGGAGCGAAAGCAGAGCCGGTGATCGATTCGCTGGCCGACATAAAAGGTTCGTATCTGACCGACTTTGCCGAGATGGCGACGAGCCCATTCGGCATCACGCTCACCGACGCCGAACGCAAGGAAATGTGGGATCCCGACGCCGACCGCAAGAAGGCCGCGACGACGCCGCCGACTACGCCGACGACTGCGGGCGCGACCTCTCCCGGAGCGGGCGGAACCGTCGCTCCTCACGGCATCGAGATGATCGATCTGGAACGCCTCGATCTCGAGGAGTTGACGAGACGGCTGTACCAGCGGGTGCGGTCGGACCTTCGTCGTGAACTACTCGTCGACCGTGAACGTTCCGGCCGCCTGAACGACATGAGATAGGAGCGAACGTGCCAATCGCAGACGACGTGCAACTGGGTCTCGCCAATCGGTTCCTCGTTACCGTCATCCCGAGCAGCCGCAGCCTCGGAAGCTGGGCCAAAGCCGAAGGACTCGACGTCACGTGGGAAGTCCCCGACTATCGCGCGGGTGACTCGTGGAACCAACGCTGGTTCTTCCCGGGCTTCACCAAGTACACCAACGTGAAGTTGAGTCGCGCCGCGAACGCGAAGGACACCGAGGAAGTCAAGAAGTGGCTCGACGAGGTAGCCACGAAATTCACCGTCGGCAATCTCCAAGTGGAGTTGCGCGATGCGCAGAACACCAAGGTGTTCACGTGGGAGCTGCGCAACGCGCTGCCGGTCAAGTGGTCTATCGGTGGATTCGACGCGACACAGAGCAAAGTCGCGATCGAGACGCTCGAGTTGACCCATCTCGGTTTCCTCGCCGACGACAAGATGTGATGTTGCAACAGCCGGCAGAGAGGAGTGCGTGATGTTGAGTGAAACGGCGATGCTCGGGCTGAACATGCGCTTTGCCGTCGTCGTCGACGGCGTCGATCTCGGCGGCTGGGCATCGTGCAAAGGACTCGCGGTCAACTTCGGGCTCGTCGAGCGCAAGGAGGGCGGTGTCAACGACCGCACTGTCTGGCTGCCCGGGCGCATCACCTATCCCAAGATCACCCTCAGCCGGGCGATGACGTCGTCAGGTTCCGCGCAAGTCATGAAGTGGCTCGCGGGCATGGTCGACAAGGACACCGGCGGCACCGCCAAGATCACGTTGTTCGACGCGCACAAGGAAGAAGTCGCGAGCTGGTCGTTGCAGAACGTATTGCCGTTCGCATGGCAAGGCCCGGCGCTCAGCGCGACGAACCACGAAGTGGCGCTCGAGACCCTCGATCTCGTACATGAAGGGTTCTTGTGATGAAGGCGCAACTGATCAACAAGTTGATACCGGCGGAGTCGGTCGCCTTCGACTTCAACCCCGAAGGGCTCACGGTCAAGCGCACCGCCGAAATGACAAATGGCGCCACCGGCGGAACCAAAGGCTCGACGAAGAAGGCGAGCCCCGCGCAGTTGACGGTGACCAAGGCATACCTCGAAGGCGCGGACGTGAAGGGTCGCGCCGAGCAACTCTTGGCGTGGTGCGAACCCGGTGGCGGCATGCTCGGGAAGGCCATCGGCGCGGCGCTGGGCGCACTCAGCGATGGCCGAATGAATCTGACGTCGAAGCAGCCCACCTTGATCTTCATGTGGGGCCCGTTCCTCATGGAGTGCGTACTCAAGACGGCGACGATCACCTACGAACGATTCGACCGGACGGGCGAACCGAATAGAGGTGCCGTCGACTTTCAACTCTCCGAAGAGCCGAGCTTGCTCGGGATGATCCCGACCAACCCGACTTCGGGCGGCCTACCCGGTCGCAAACGCCACGTCGTGAGCCACGGCGAGTCACTGCCGTTGATCGCGGCACAGAACTACGGGCATCCCGGGCTCTGGCGCGCAATCGCCGACGCCAATGGCATCGACGATCCTTTCCGCACCGCACCGGGCTCGGTGTTGTTCTTGCCGAGCGTGAGTGAGATCTCGGCGGCAAGGAGCTGATGCGATGGCGCTCGGCGAAGAGGATCATTCGGGTCACGTCACTCCGACCATCGTGATCGATGGCAAGGAGTTGCCCGAGGCGAAACGACGCAAGCTCGTGCACACGGTTGTCGACGCGCACCTCCATCTGCCGGACATGTTCGAGATCGCGTTCGACGACAGCGACAACGAAATGTTGGGTGACGTGCACATCGGCAGCACGGTCGAAATATTCGGCGGTGCCGCGTCGAACACCATGGCCGCAAAGCTCATTGCCGGCGAAGTCACGGCGATCGAAGGCGACTACGAGGGCCATGTGATGCACACGATCATCCGTGGCTACGACAAGTCGCACCGGTTCCAGCGCATCAGTCGAACCCGAACCTTCGTCGATATGTCCGACGCCGACATCGCGAAGAAGATCGCGCTCGACGCGAAGTTCTCCCCGAAGGACATCACGATCGATGACGGTCAGACCACGCACAAGCACATGTCACAGGTCGCGCAGACCGATTGGGATTTCCTCAAGCAGCGGGCACACGAGATTGGTTTCGAGACCGGTGTCGCCAACGGCAAGTTCTACTGGCGCAAGGCATCGAAGGCGGAAGAGGGTGGCGCCGCGGGCGGGCTCTCGTCGCTGGTGCCACTGCCCGGCGGCACGCTGAAGCTGACCTTCAAGAAGAACCTCATCAGCTTTCGCCCACGCGTTTCGTCATCGGGACAAGTCACCGATGTCGAGGTACGCGTATGGGATCCGGAGTCGGCGACCGTCGTCGTCGGCTCGGCTCCGATCAAGACGTCGACCGCGAAGCTCAAGCACGATCCGGCCAAGTTGGCGCAAGCGTTCCCGTCGTCACCGATCCCCACGATCACACTGCCGAAGATCCCGGGGATGCCGGACTTCGGCTTGGCGCCGAGCGCCAGTGCGCGGCTGCTCGTCGATCGGCCATTGCACCGCGGATCGTCGGCACAGACCGCGGCCGACGAGGTGGCGAAAGGATACGCCGAGCAGATCGGGAGCACGTTCGCCGAAGCCGAAGGAGTCGCCTACGGCGACGGCGAGATCCAGCCGGGCAAAGCGGTCACGATCGAGGGCGTGCCGGAGGAGTTCAAGGGTTCGTGGGTCGTGACCAACGCGCGCCATAGCTTCGTCCCCGACGACGGCGGGTTCCGTACCCGGTTCGTCGTGAGCGGCCGTCACGATCGTTCGTTGCTCGGGCTGGCGACGAATGCCGAGAGCAACGGCAACGGCCGAACGATCAACGGCTTGGTCCCGGCAGTGGTCACCAACAACAACGATCCCGAGAAGATGGGCCGCGTGCGAGTGGCCTTTCCGTGGCTGGCGCCGAACTACGAATCCGACTGGGCGCGAGTCGCGCAGTACGGCATGGGCAAGAAATGGGGCGGGTTATTCTTGCCCGAGGTCGCGGACGAGGTTCTGGTCGGTTTCGAGTTCGGCGACGTGCGCCGCCCGTACGTTCTCGCCGGCGTGATCAACGGCAAGACCGAGCACGATCTTGTTGCGGGCGCGGTGAAGACCGCCGGGCCTCTGACGCAAGTGGCCAAACGCGGATTCGTGAGCCGGCTCGGCAATCGACTGGTGTTCGAAGACGAAGACCAAGGGCCAGTGCCCACGAAGTCGTCGATCACGATCGGCGACAAGGACAACAAGGTGCAGATCGTCGTCGACAAGAAGAACGGCGAGATCAAGATTCTGTGCGACTCGTCAACGCCGCCGTCGAAGATCGTGATCGAACAGAGCGGGCCGGGCGGAAGCATTTCGGTGAAGGCCACGGGCAACATCTCGTTGGAGGCGTCGCCACAGGGCAAGGTGTCGATCAAAGGCGGTGCCGGGGTGTCGATCGACGGATCGCCCGGCACGGTCGAGATCAAGGGCAGCGTCATCAAACTCAACTGAGAGAGCGGCCCGAGCGGCCCTTTGAGCGGAGAGTTCGGAGAGATTTATGGAAGGCGATTTCGTAGGTGCCGGTTGGGCCTTCCCGCCGCGCGTCAACGGCTCGGGTGGTATCGCGCTCGTGCGGCACGAGCGCGAGCTCGAAGAAGCGATGCGCATCATCTTGCTCACCTATCCCGGTGAGCGACCGATGCGCCCGGAGTTCGGCAGCCGATTGCGCGACTTTGTGTTCCGCGAAACGACTCCGTCGATGTATGCCGCGCTCGCGCACGAGGTGCGCAGCGCGCTCGGCCGGTGGGAGCCGCGCGTCGATGTGAAGGACGTGCGCGTGATCGCCGACGACTCGGACCGTTCGGTGGTCTATCTCGATATTCAGTACGCGACCAAGGACACCAACGATCGGCGCAATCTGGTGTTCCCCTTTTACACGATCCCCGTTGACGGAAGTGACTACTGATATGGCGTTGCCGGCACCGAATCTCGACGACCGACGCTTTCAAGAGCTCGTGGACGAAGCCAAGCGGATGGTGATGCAGCGCTGCCCCGATTGGACCGATCAGAACGTGTCGGACCCTGGTGTGACCCTGATCGAGACTTTCGCGTACATGACAGACCTGTTGATGTATCGGCTAAATCGTGTGCCTGATCGCTTGTACGTGAAGTTCCTCGAACTGATCGGTCTGCGCTTGTTTCCGCCCACAGCCGCACGCACCGAGGTCACATTCTGGCTTTCGACCGCGGCCGAAGGTCCCTTGGCCATACCTGCGGGGACGAATGTGGCGACGTTGCGCAGCGAGCAAGAAGACGCAGTTGTGTTCTCGACGGTCGACGAGTTGCGCATTGTCGGCTGCGTGATGGAATCGGTTTCCACCGAAGCGCTCGGTAGCGGACAACACGTCGACCAGACCGACCGACTCCATCTGCGGGCGTCATTCGGAGCGTTCTCTCCGGTGCCCGTCCCCGGCGACGTGATGATGATCGCGCTCAGCGAGGCGGTACCGCGTTGCGCGGTGATGTTGCAGTTCGACTGCTCGGTTGAAGGCATCGGCGTCGATCCGACCAACCCACCGCTCATCTGGGAGGCCTGGTCGGGCGAAGCGTGGGACCGCTGCGAAGTCGACCGCGACGAGACCGGTGGTCTCAACCGCGCGGGCGCCGTTGTCCTCCACGTTCCGCCCTCGCATCGGGCCGCGGTGTTGAACGACCGCAGAGCCGGTTGGTTGCGGGCGCGGGTCCGCGCGTCGGAACCAGGGGAGCCGTCGTACACCTCGTCGCCCGTGATCCGCGCGTTGGAGGCATCTACCGTCGGAGGCACGATCGGCGCAGTTCACGCAGAGTTGATCCAGGACGAAACGCTTGGCGCGTCGGAAGGCACTCCCGGCGAGCGATTCGTCGCGCAACGCTCGCCCATCTTGCGGGCCGGCGACGCGCTCCGCCTGCACGTCACGACAGAACACGGCTGGGAGGAGTGGACAGAGGTCGAGCACTTCGCCGCCAGCGGTCCCGACGACCGCCATTTCGTGGTCGACGCCGTCGCCGCCGAGATCTGCTTCGGTCCCGCAGTGCGCGAAGTGGACGGAACGCTACGGCGCTACGGCGCCACGCCGCCGAAGGGTGCATTGATCCAACTCCCGAGCTACGCCGTCGGCGGTGGGCGCCTCGGCAACGTGTCGAAAGGCGCGATCCGGACGTTGAAGTCGTCGATTCCTTTCGTGGCGTCGGTCGAGAACCGCCGTCCTGCGGTAGGCGGCGTCGAAGGCGAAACGCTCGACGAGGCCAAAGCGCGCGGCCCGATACTCCTGCGCACGCGCAGCCGCGCCGTGACTGCCGAGGACTTCGAACAACTCGCCCGTGCTGCGGCACCCGAGATCGCGCGCGTACGTTGCATCGCCGCGAACAACGAAGCGGAAGCCGGTGGTGTGCGGGTCTTGGTCGTGCCCGCGGCGCAGACCGTGCGCGGACAGGTGCGCTTCGAAGAGCTCGTGCCGCCGACATCGTCGCTCGAGGCGATCCGCGAAGAACTCGACAGCGCACGGTTGATCGGTACACGCGTGGTCATCGAGCCGCCGCTCTACCGCGGGGTCACGATCGTGGCGCAGTTGCGGGCGCGGCCCCGCGCCGACGTCGAGCGGATCCGCAGCGAGGCGCTCGAGCGTCTCGGTAAGTACTTCAATCCGCTCGTCGGCGGCCCCGACGGCACTGGCTGGCCGTGGGGACGTCCGGTGCAATCCGGTGACGCGTTCGCAGTGCTGCAAGGCGTGCCCGGGGTCGACGTGGTGGAAGACGTGCGCCTCTTCGGCGCAAATCCGGTGACGGGGGAGCGCGGCCCAGCGACCGCTCGCATCGTGCTCGAGCCCGACAGCCTCGTCGTGTCGTACGAACATCAAGTGCGTGTGGACGGCGCGTGATGCGGGGCCGTCTTGAAGGGCTCGTCTCGCCTGCTCCCGTGATCGAGCAGATGCCCGCGATTTTTCAAGAGGATCTGTTCACGCAGCAGTTCACAGCCGCGTTCGACAGTGTGCTCGCACCGCTTTTCACGACACTCGATTGTCTTGACGCATACGTCGACCCGACGCTGAGCCCGTTCGACTTCCTCGAATGGCTCGCCGGTTGGGTCGGTCTCGCCATCGACGAAGACTGGCCACTCGCGCGTCAGCGAACGTTCGTGTCAGAGGCGGTGAAGGTGTACCGTCTGCGGGGCACGGCCGCCGGTCTCGAAGCCGAGGTCGAGATCTACACACAAGGGACGGTGCATGTGGTCGAGAGCGGAGCCTGTATCTGGTCTTCGACTCCCAACACGGCTCCCCCTGGCAGCGCGCCGCCGAGCGTGTATGTGCGGGTCGCCGTCGCCGATCCCGATCGTGTGAGCATGGCCGGTCTCGAAGCCATCGTGACCGCGGCCAAGCCGGCGCACGTCGTGCATCGAATCGACCTCGTGCGCGCGGACTGATCCGCGCATGATCGTCTGCAAGAACTGCGGCGTCGGAAACAACGACACGGACTCGTTCTGCGGCTCGTGTGGCGGTTTCCTCGAATGGACCGGCCAGCGCGGCAGCGCGCCGCCGGGTGCTCCTGGCGCGGCCCCTGGTTCTCCGGGTGGTCCGCCGCGTCCACCGGGTGCTCCTCCGGGAGCGCCTTCGGCGGCGACGACGCCTGACCCCGATGTGAAGAAGCCGAGCTTCCTCGATCGCGTACAGAAGATGGCTTATCTCGACGTCGGCGAACGGGCGCCCATAGAGCGACCGGCCACTGGCATGCCCGGTGCTCCGGGTGGCGCTCCCGGTGGGCCGCCGCGCCCGCCGGGTGCGCCTGGTCCTCCCGGATCGCCGCCGGGTGCTCCCGGTGCGCCCCCCGGTCCTCCCGGTGGTCCCCAGCGACCTCCGGGCGCGCCTCCCGGTGCCCCGGGTGCGCCGCCGACCCCGCCGCGACCTCCGGGCGCGCCTCCCGGTCCTCCCGGCGCGC
>JBDTLT010000144.1:0-13724 GCA_039934635.1 Acidimicrobiales bacterium | reverse complement strand
ACTGTTGTGGTCACAAACGGCACCCTACCGAGCCGCAACACTTAGGTCAATACCTTAGTAATAGGAAATCGCGGTGAGCGGAAACGGCCGCAGCGGCCGATCCAACCAGCGATTACCGTCGCGGGAGTGCGTCAGCCGCCCTCGGGCACCGTCACGTTCCTGTTCACCGACATCGAAGGTTCGACGCGTCTGTGGGAGGACCGGCCCGATGACATGCGCGCAGCGCTCATCGAGCACGACACCATCGTCCGTACTGCGATCGATGCCCACGCTGGCTACGTATTCTCGACCGGCGGCGACGGGTTCGGGGCGGCGTTCGGTCGCGCCGCTGACGCAGTCGACGCTGCGCGCGTTGCGCAAGAAGCCTTGGCCGGCCATCCGATGCTGAAGGTGCGGATGGGCATCAACAGCGGCGAGGTCCATGAGCGCGACGGCGACTATTTCGGCCCACCGGTCAACCGCACGGCACGGCTCATGGCTGCCGCGCACGGCGGTCAAGTCCTGCTCTCCGCAGTAACCGCGGAGTTGGTCCCCGGTCTGGTGCTGCAGAATCTGGGCGAGCATCGGCTGCGTGATCTCGGCAGCGCGATGATGGTGTGGCAACTCGGCACCGGCGACTTCCCGACCTTGCGGACGCTCGACGAACTGCCGGGCAATTTGCCGGTGCAACGGACGAGTTTCGTGGGTCGAGTCGACGAGGTGAAAGAACTCGTCGCGCTCGTCGGGTCGGAGCGGCTGGTGACGTTGACCGGGCCGGGCGGGGTCGGCAAGTCGCGCTTGGCGCTGCAGGTCGCGGCCGAGCTCGCCCCCGTGTATCGGGACGGCGTGTGGTTCGCATCGCTGGCGTCGCTCGCGGAGGGAGAGTTGGTCGCCGCCACGATCCTCCAAGCTCTGGATGTGCCCGAGCGGCGCGGCGAGCCGGCGCTCGACACGCTTTGCGGTTGGGCGCGCACCCGCGAAGCGTTGTTGGTCATCGACAACTGCGAGCACCTCGCAGCGGCGGTAGCGGGTGACGTCGATGCGCTGCTCGAAGCATCTTCGACGACATCAGTACTCGCGACGAGCCAGGCTCCGCTGGGCGTGCGGGGCGAGCACATGTGGGCCGTCGCCCCGCTGTCGGGGTCGAAGAGTGCGTCGCACGACAGTGTCGAACTGTTCGTCGACCGGGCGCGCATGGCGCGCGCCGGCTTCGAACTCACGGCCGACAACGAGGATGCGGTCGTCGAGATCTGCGAACGGCTCGACCATCTGCCATTGGCCATCGAGCTGGCCGCCGCGCGGGTGCGAGGGATGACACCCGCGGATATCGCGCGGCGACTGGACCAACGGCTGCGGCTGTTCGCGACAACCGATCGCGCCGCGCCGGGGCGGCACCGCACACTCGACGCGGCGGTGCGATGGTCCTATGAGCTGTGCGACGAAACGCAGCGGCGGGTGTTCGATCGGCTGTCGGTCTTCGCCGGGCCGTTCAAGATCGACGCGGCCGAAGTGGTCGTCAGCGGTGAGGGCGTCGAAGACTGGGAAGTTCTCGACGCGGTGCTTGCGTTGGTCGACAAATCACTCGTCGTCGTCGACGAGACCGACAACGACGCGCGCTATCGGCTCTTCGAGACCATGCGCCAATTCGGCCATGCCAACCTCACCACTGCGGCCATCCAACAGCACTACCGCGACCGTCACGCCGATTACTACATCGACTTTGTGTTGTCACGCCGGGCACAGCTCCACGGCAAAGGCGACATCGCCGCCCGCGCTGCGGTCGAAGACGAGTTGGAGAACATCCGCGTCGCGTTGCGCCACGCCGCCGACGATCACACATCAGCTCGTTTCGAGCAGCTCTTCATTTCGCTCTACACGGTCTGGTCGCTCGGTCGACTCGTCGAGGGAGCGGCGTGGGTTGCCGCGTTGCAGGGCCGGGCGACGGTAGACCCTGCTGCGAGCATTCTGGCCCTCGGTTTCGCGTCGTCGATGATGCTCACACGGAACATGAGCATCGCTGAGGATCTCGTCCAGGCGGCCGAGGACTTGTGGCTATCCACTCGAGCGGCACCGCCGGTCGTTGCGATTTCCGTCGCGTCCGCCACAGCGATGATGCAAGGCCGCAACGCCGACGCGATCGAGGGCTGCGAGCGCGCTCTCTCGATGGCCAGTGACGAGCACGACCCGTTCGTGCGCGGCAGCGTATTGTCGACTTGCTACGCGGTGCTGGCCCTGTGCGGAAGCGGCAACCGTCTCGAGGCACTCGAGCAGGAGTTGACGACAGTCGTCGAAGCCCTCGGCAACCGCTACTTTGCCGCTGCGACATCCATGACGCTCGTCTCGATCGTCGGCTTGACTGCTCCCGAGCGCGCCGGCGAGTTGCTGCGCCAGACGTTCGTCCTGAACGACGAGATGCGCAATCACTCGTCGAACTCCTCGGTCGCGATGTACCTAGCCTTTCACGAACTACGGGCGGGCGACACCGCCGGCGCGGCGCACTGGGCGGCTCGGTCATTGCAGCTGGCGGTCGATCACGGTCCGGGCTTCATCGCGCAAGCTGCCAGTACCACCGTGGCAATAGTCAAGCGTCGCTCCCCCCGCGACGCCGCGCTACTCCTCGGCGCGTTGCAGGCCCACCGCGCCCGCAAACACCAACCCGGCACGCAGATCGAAGCCGATAGGGAGTCCCGCCAGGAGATGTCGTTGCGCCGCGCGCTCGACGACCAATTCGAGGTCTTCTATTCGCAAGGCCTCGACCTGGGCGAAGATGAAATGATCGCGTTCGCCTTCGAGCAACTCGGCGTCATGACGCACGACCCGACGTAGGGTTCCGACCCAATGCTCACCACGCCCGAGGACGTCATCTACGAAATTCCCGAGCGCATCCACCTGGTGATGATCGCGGTGGTTTCGGGGATGTACCTGGCCGCGGTCGACGGCACGATCGTGAACACCGCGCTGCCGACGATCGTCGGCGATCTCGGCAATCTGAGCCAGGCCCCGTGGATCGTCGTCGGTTATCTCATGACCCAGACGATCTCGACACCGATCATCGGAAAGTTGAGCGACATCTTCGGACGGCGCCGCACCTACCAGGCATCGATCAGTTTGTTCGTGCTTGCGTCACTGCTGGCCGCCACGTCGCAATCGCTCGCCCAGCTCGTTGCCTTCCGCGCGCTGCAAGGCATCGGCGCCGGCGGATTGCTGTCCTTGCCGATGGCGATCGTCGGTGATCTGCTGCCGCCGACCGAGCGGGCTCGCTATCAGGGCTACATTGCCGCGACATTCGCCGTGGCGGTGGCGACCGGTCCCCTCTTCGGCGGGCTCATCGTCGATCACTTCAGCTGGCGCTGGATCTTCTTCGTGAACCTACCGATCGGATCGCTGTCGATCTTCGCGGTGCAAAAGCTGCTGCACATCACTCGGGTGCCCACCCGCCGATCGATCGACTTCTTGGGCGCGATGGCGCTGTCGGCCGCAGTCGCTCCCCTCATCGTCGCGCTGTTGTATTCGGGTCATCGCTACGGCTGGACATCGCCAACCACCGAAGGCCTGATCGTCATATCGTTCGCGTTCACGCTCCTGTTCGTCTTCATCGAACGACGCGTCGCCGAACCGATCATGCCGCTGTGGCTGTTCACGGACAAGGTCGTGCGGCCCGCGTGCATCGGCGGATTCATCATCGGTATCGGTATGTACGCGGTCAACGCGTACGTCCCGCTGTTCCTTCAAGTCGTACGAGGCGCGAGCTCGACCACGTCTGGGTTGCTCACGGTACCCAACGCAGTGTGCATCACGATCGCGTCGATCGTTTCCGGTCGGCTCATCCAACGCTTCGGCAACTATCGGCCGTACCCGCTGATGGGCGCCGCTCTTCTCGCGCTGAGTGCATACCTGTTGTCGACCATGGGTACCAGCGCGAGTCGATTCGATGTCGCGTTCCGTCTCGCGATCGGCGGACTCGGCATGGGCCAGCTCGGGCCGTCGATGGTCCTGGTCGTGCAAAACGCAGTCGCGTACAAGGACCTCGGTGTTGCCACCGCCGGCCTGTCGTTCTTGCGCAGTCTCGGCGGTGTGATGGGCTCTGCCGCACTCGGCGCGATCTATTCGAATCGAGTCGAGACCCTCATCCCGCGCTACGTGGGTCCCGCGGCGCTGGCAGCCGTACCCGATGTCGACGCGCTGCAGGGCCGGCCGAAAGTCATCCGCGCGCTCGACGAACCCATCCGTTCGCAAGTCATCCGCGCGTTCTCCGATTCGATCACGACGGCCGTGCGATGGGCGATACCAACGATTCTGGTCGGGTTCGTCGTATTCCTGTTCTTGCCCAACGTGCCATTGCGATCGCGCTTCGAATCGCCGAACGCCGGCGGCCCCGGCGCGTCGCCGCGAGCTGATCTCGAGCCCGACCGTGCACACGACGCCGGTGCCACGGTTACTTGACCGCGCTACGGGTGAAGGTCGGCTCGCAACTCTTCGAAGCCCATCAATCGACATGTGGGTGCTGGGGGTGGCGAGGTCGGGCACATCCATCGGATGAAAAACGTGCCTTGGTGTCCGCCCGAGGTGCTGATCCAGTCGAGACCCGGCACCTTCGGGTCCTCCATGGCGAGCGCGACACGGAACTCGCCGTTGGGGCCGAGGCGGGCTTGCGCGTTGTTGATCGTGACGCGATGACGCCGATAGTCGCCCGATCCGAGAAACGGCGTCCACGGCTGGATGCCCCAGTAGTCGCACGGCACCACCACGCCTTCGACAACGAGCGCCTCGCGCGGCTGCAGCGCGAACACACCTCGGGCGTAAACGTTGTCGAGCGCGGACCACATGCGACTCGGGCCGGTTGCATCGGTCTGCCACAGCTCGCCGACCGTGTTCGGATTGTCCAGCGGTTGCGGAATGGCACGGGTCATGTCGCGGACGAGGCGAGTCATCTGTTGCAGTCGTTCTGCCACCGATTCTCGATCGAGTCCGGACGGCAACGGCGGATCGATCGGCTCGATGGTGTACGTCGCTCGCCGGTCGTGATGCGGGTCGAGATGGTAGGCACGCGCGTAGATTTCGTTGGCGTCTGCGCTTACGCGCAACCAATTGTCGCCTTCGGGCTCGGGCGACACGACGATCTCGAAGCAACCATCGGCATCGGTCTTCAGGTCGTGCTGATTGATGTGGCTGTCGAAGAACTGCTCCTGCCCCGAGCCACGTGTGCCGCGATGCACCGTGAATGACAGGTAGGCCTCGTCACCGCGGCGGCCGGTGATGCGGTAGCGGCGGCCGCCGCGCACCGCGGCCCATTGGTAGTGAACGTCGGGATGCTCGCCCAACGTCTTCTCGCCCGGCGGGTCCTTCCACGAACTGACGAACATCGGCCACTCGGGATCCGCGTTCATGTACATCCCCGTCGCGAAGGTGATGATGTGCATCAGATTGCGATAGCCGTGGCCGATCTCGCGCTCGTCGAAGCAACCACGGCTGCCGTCGATGAACGAATGGTCGCTCTCACGCAGCACATCGAGTAACTCGCGCCACGCCTCTTGCGCCACCCCGGGATCGTTGTCGTCCACCGCACGCCCTCCCTCGCCAATCGGTCAACGTAGCCGCGGCGGCGCTCGCGGTCGGTCAGCCTGGATCGCGCCGGGCGCGAGCCCGCCGCTTGCCTTCGTGCATGGCCTGCACGCGCGCGACGGGGATCGTGTGGCCTTCGGCGATGAGATCAGCACTCAGACGCTGCGGGCTCGGCATCTGTGCCGCCCAGGGGTCGTGGTCGCCGAGCAGACCCAACGCGGTGTGCACGGTGAAGTCGGCGGGCGCAACGTCGTCGATGTCATCCCATCCCACGGGGAACGACACGGGAACACCCGGCCGCGCCCGTGGGCTGTATGCCGCGATGACCGTCGCGCCGCCGACACGCGTCGAGTCGACGAACACCTTGCCGCCACGGTCCTCCTTCATGAACGCGGTTGTCGCGAGTAGAGGATCGAGGTTTGCCGCCCGAGCAGCAATCGCTCTCGTCGCGGCCGCCGCGTCGTCGATCGGCGCGTGGTCGTCGATCGGAACGAACACGTGCACACCTTTGGCGCCGCTGGTCTTCACGGCACCATCGAGCCCGAGATCGAGCAGCGCTTGGCGGACGAGGTGGGCCGCGCGCACCGCCATCGAAAACGCGTCATTGTCGGGCGGGTCGAGGTCGAGCACGAGGTGCGTCATGCGGTCAGGGCGATCGACTCGTACCAGCGTCGGGTGATACTCCACGGCCCGCTGATTGGCGAACCACAGCAATGTGCGCCGGTCATTGCACAGCGCGTAGTTCACCTCGCGCTTGGACGCTTCGGCCCAGTACGGAGCCGTGCGTATCCACGACGGCGTGTACTTCGGCACGTTCTTCTGCATGAATGGCGCCTGACCGGAATGGACGCGGATCACCGACAGCGGCCGGTCTTGCAGCTCCGGGATGATGCGGTCACGCACGCCGTCGAGGTACTCCAATAGATCACGCTTCGTGGCGCCGGCGCCGTCGAAGAGGACCTGATCGAGGTTGGTGAACGACACCCCCTCGCGGGACTCCTCAGCCTTGCTGCTCATCGCTCCGCGACGCTAGCGACAACGCACGACCGCGACCGACCGGTCACGCGAAACCTTTGACGATCGCCGCCACCGCGCCACAGCCCGCGAGCAACAACGTGCCGAGCTGAAGGTGACGGGCATCGATGCGGCCCCGCAACACCACGCCGGCGGCGTAGCCGACCACGAGCGCCACGGCGCACGCGATGACCAGTGCGAGCGAAACGTCGGGCGCACCCCGCACCGCGACCGATATCGCGTTGAGGCCCAGGAAGTACGTCGCCAGAGTCGGCCGTAAGCGATCGGGCGGCCACTGCGCGTTGTTCGCATAGCCCGCCACCGTTGGCCCACCGATCCCGGCGACGACGTTCATGGCGCCGCTCGCCGAGCCGGCAACGACCGCTCCCATCGGCCCCGCGAAGCCGGGCGCACGAGCGCCCACGGCGAGCGCTCCGACCGTCGCGAGTACGACGAAGCCCGCGATGATCGACAGCAGATCGGCGTCGGCGTATCGGATCGCGATTGCCGTCAACGGCGCGGCAATCGACGCGGGCACGAGTAAGGCGAACGCGCGGCGGAAGTCGGCGTGACGTCCCTCACGGCCCAGCACGAGCGCGTTGACGCCCAGCGCGAGAAGGTTGGACAAGCGCACACCGTCGCGCCCTCCGTACACGACAGTGAACGCGGGCACGCAGACGATCGAGAAGCCGAGCCCCGTGACGGCATGCGTCGTCGCACCAAAGGCCACTGCGGCGACAGTCAACGCACTACCGGCGTCCATCAATTGCCTGCAGCGGGAAGAGAGCGGACCATCGGTGAGTCAGACTGTTCGATGATGACCATCCGCGCGCACATCGGTGCGTGCCTTGTGGGGGCCTTATGCCTTGCCGCCTGCTCGGGCGGCAAGTCACTCGAGCGCACGGTCGCGCCGTCGACGTCGGCGCCAACCTCCTCGCTCGCCACCGAGTTGCCGACCACCAGTGCCTCCCCGACGACCGCCGCCACCCGAGGGGTGACCGTCTCGACCACAACGACGACCCGTTCGTTCGGCAGCCCGCCTACCACCTTGTCCGCGCGACCCGCGGGCGTGTTCGTCAACGATCGCCCAGAGCCCGTCCTCGGCGCAAAGACAGGATGGCACTTCTACGTTGTCACCGGCACCCAAATATTCGTCGTAGATCTCGACACGGGCGCCATCACCGAAACGTCGATACCCGTTTCTTCCCGAAGCTACGGCGCACGCGCGTTCTACGGCCAGATCTATGCGGTCGACAACGGTCTGTTTCTCGAGACCAACACACTCGTACTCGTGGACGCGACGATGAAGGTTCCACCGCGGCCGATTCCTGACGTAACTGGAATTTCCTTCCGGGGGAGCGCACCAGATCGCGTGTGGTCGTGGTCGTCCGGAGCCAACAACTACGTGGAGCTCGCCGCCGACGGCACGAGGACGAGGGCGCTCACGTTTGTTGCTCCGCGCGCCACGGGAGTCATCGGGAACGATCTCGTCACGTCCGCGGCCGGGCGGATCTTCCTCGTCGACATCACCAGCGGGGCCTCGCGGGAATGGGCGGTAGGTGAGCTCACCAACGTCGGCGGCGGTTGGATCGTGTGGCGCGAATGTACCGAGCACCTTCAATGCCGGTCGTATGCCGGCAACGCGGTGAACCCCAAGCTCCGATCGCTAGAGCCAACGTCCTCGCTGTGTGGGGAGCCCTTCGAGGGCTACCACGAGTTCTGCGATGGCTCGTTCAGCGCCAACGGGCGCTTCTATCTCGCGTCCGACGCCACGGCCCGCACGGGGTCCATCGACCCCACAGTCTTCGACCTCGAGTTCGGCGGAAAGACCCGGCCGGTATGGCCCGTCACCCGCCAGTTGATCAATGCTGGCGACTACTACGGGCTGATGTTCAGCCCCGACGGCCAGTGGCTCTTCGGCATGGAAAGCAGCGGTCGAATCGCGGCGGTCCATCTCGAGTCGGGCAAGCTGCTCGAGTTCGACGTGGTCGAACCGCGCGACAGGACATTCGGTGCGTTCGCGATCGGCTGAGCCCTTTATCGCACTCGCGGTCGTCGTTGCGACGGCATTGACGAGCTGCTCGTCCGTCGATTCGACGAACGTCGTGGCGCGCGCACCAGTGTTGCAAGAGAGCACCACCACGACCTCCCGTCCCGCGTCCGCGGCCGGTGAATTCGTCAGCGGCCGCCCAGGCTCGGTGCTCGGATCGCAAACCGGGTGGACCGTGTATCTGTCGGCGGGCGACACGCTATTCGCGGCGGATCTCGACACGGGTCGCATTCGCTCGCTTCAACTCGACGCAAGCGCGCCCCGCGAGCCGGCGGGCCTATGGCTGATGCTCACCGTGCCGGGGGCATTGTTCGCCAGCGGATATCGGAACGCACTGGTTGCAAATCGCGACCTCAGCCAGCGCACCCTCGTCCGCGATCGCTCCTTCTACGGGACGTTCCCTGCCGCGACAGGCACGATCTGGGTCCCGCACACCGAAGGCCCGACTTCTCCCGATCTCATCGTCGACGAGCTCGATCGCAGCGGCAACATCGCTCGCTCGTTCCGCCTGCATCTCGACAACTCGGGCATCGACGCCTCTTCGGACTTTCACCTAGCCGGCATCGTCGGAAGCGAGTTCGTCTTCGAGGCTCAGGGGCGAATCATCTTGATCGACATCGATTCGCAGCACGCCCGAACATGGGCGATCGGTGCCGTCGTCGCTGTTGGCGGTGGACGAGTCGTGTGGCGCGAATGCACCGCGGCGACTACCTGCCAAACCTACGGCGGCACCAGCGCCAACCCGAAGGCAGTGAAGCTGGGCAACGTCTTCGCCAACTGTGGACCGCTGAACGAAGGCATTGTCGTATCGCTCTGTCCCATTGCCATCACGGCGAATGGCCGCTATGTGTTGGGTGAAGACCTCGACGTGGACTGGACGTTGCGCTCGCCCGAGTACATCGACCTCTGGGATCTCGACACCGGCACCCATACGGCGATCAAGTGGCCGACGGCCAAGCTCGAGCCGATCGTAGGCAATGGTTACGCGTCGGGCGTGAAAGGCGTGTGGCCGAGCCCCGACGGCTGCTGGTTGTTCGCCTTGCAAGAAACCGGGCGAGTCACCGCCTACCAAGTCGCAACGGGTCAGGTCGTCGAATTCGACGTCATCGAGCCGCTCTCGAATCCCGAGAACAAGATCGCGCCGGCCTTCCTGCACGCGTTCGCAGTCGGTTCGTGATTCCGCGTACCCTCGTGCGGTGAGCAATCGAGCGACAATCGTGAGTACCTTCCGCGTCGAGCGTGGACTGCGCGCGGTGGTAAGCGGTCTCGGCGCGGTGCGCGAACGCTTGGCGTCGGAGGTCGATGCGCAGCACATTCGCCGGCCGATGATCGTGTGCGGCGCGAATGTTGTGCAGTCGCCCGTACTTGCCACGGTTCGTGATGCACTCGAGCGTGACGCCGTCCTGTTCGACGGATCGCGGCCGCACACACCGGTCGACACCATCGATGCGGGTGCCGCCTTGGCCCGCGAGCACGACGTCGACGGCCTCGTCGTCGTCGGTGGCAGCAGCGCCATCGATTGCGCGAAGGGCATCGCTGTCCTACTCGGCACCAACACCACAACGGTGGGCGATCTGCAACCGATTGCGTTCGGCCGGCTCTCCGAGCCGACTGATACGACGCCGCGTCGCACCATTGGCGTCGTCATGGTCACTACCACGCTGTCGTTCGCCGAGTTCTTGCCCTTCTGGGGTGCACGGCACGCCGACACGGCGCGCAAGGTGGCGTACGGCGATGGCAACTGCGTCGATCGCACCGTCTTCCTCGACGGGGAGATCGCGGCGCACACGCCCACCGCCATCTGGAACGAGACTGCGATCAAAGCGCTCGACGACACGATTGCGGCGTTCTGTCGTAGCGACGGCGAACCCTTCTCGGACCCGATCCTCGTCAACGCGACGCGCAAGCTGACCGAGTCACTCCTTTTCGACAGCCCGACTCCACTTACCGCACGGCGACAGAACGAGCTCATCGCCACATGGATGACCAAGATGACCTTGCCGCGACTCAGTGCCCCGCGCGTCAGCGGATGGTTCTCTACCGCCGCGAGACACGCGCTGGGCGCAGTGTTCGAAATGTCGCACGGTGCGGGCTCGTGCATCGCGCTACCGCACGCGTTGCGCTATCACGCGGACGCCACCGCTACGCGCCAAGCCGAGATGGCCGCCGCGCTGGGCTGGCCGGTCAACGACGAAACCGCGGTCCCACTCGGCGAGGGACTCCGCGACCTACTGGCGGCACTGTCGGTCCCGACACGGCTGAGCGACGTCGGCCTCGACGCGACAGACCTCGATGCGGTCGTCGACCGCATGCTCGAAGAATCACCGACGCTGGGGCCGCGCGATCACCTGCGGCAAGCGTGCGCCGCGATGATCTAGGTAACGAGGGATTTCACACTCAGTTGGAACGAGCGGTCTGAATCGCCGACCATACGGTCTCGGCCGTGCACGGCATGTCGATGTGCGTGATTCCCAGATGGGACACCGCGTCGACAACCGCGTTTTGGATCGCGGGCGTCGATCCGATCGTGCCCGACTCGCCGATGCCCTTTGCGCCCAGCGGGTTGCGGGGGCTGTCGGTCTGCGTGTTCGACGTCTCGAAGCTGCACAGCTCGGACGCCGCGGGGATGCCGTAGTCGGTGAGGTTCGACGTCACCGGGTTGCCGTCGGCATCGTATTGGAACCATTCGAACAACGCCTGCGCCGCGCCTTGCGCGATGCCACCGTGTTGTTGGCCGGCGACGAGCATCGGGTTGAGAATGCGCCCGCAGTCATCGACCGCGACGTGGCGCAACATCTCGACGGCGCCGGTCTCGGTGTCGACTTCGACCACCGACACGTGGGCCCCGAACGGAAATGTCGAACCCGTGCCGTCGAAGTCGAGCTCGTGGCGCAAGATGCCTGGTTCGACACCGGCGGGGAGCTTGGCCGCGTCCTTCGACGCCGCCGCGAGCTCGACCCACGAGACGGCCTTCGAAGGAACGCCGGCGACGTGCAGCCCGCCGCCGCCGACAACCATGTCGTCAGAGGTCGCTTCGAGCAGGTGCGCCGCGATCTTCTTGGACCGGTCGAGCACTTCGAGCGACGCCAAGTGGACCGCGCTACCCGCGGTCTGCAGTGAGCGCGAGCCAAGCGTGCCATTGCCGCGCGGCACGGCGGCCGTGTCGGAGTTGACGAGCTTGATCTTGTCCATCGGGATGCCGAGCACATCACTCGCCAACATCGCGAACGCGGTGTGATGGCCTTGCCCATGCACGCTTGTGCCGGCGACCACACTGGCACTGCCGTCGTCGTGTACCTCGACCGCACCGAACTCGATGTGCAGACCGACGGGCGCGGTGACTTCGACGTAGGTCGACAACCCGATGCCGAGCTGCTTGACGGCACCCTCGTCCCGGCGCTTCGCTTGCTCGGCTCGCAGCTGGGTATAGCCGGACGCGACCAAGACGGCGTCGAGTGCCTTTTCGTATTCGCCGGAGTCGTAGTTGGCACCCGTCGGCGTCGTCATCGGAAACGTGGCCGGTTGGATGAAGTTGACGCGCCGGATCTCTGCCGGATCCATGCCGATCTTGTCGGCGGCAACGTCGAGCACCCGCTCGATGAGCTGCGTTGCTTCGGGGCGACCCGCACCGCGGTACGCGCCGACGGTGGTGTTGTTGGTCATCACGCTGGCCGTCTTGAATCGCACCTTGGGCACTTCGTAGACACCGACCGACATCATCTGCGTGAGCATCGGCAAGATCGCACCGATCGCCGGGTACGCGCCTGCCGCGGCCACGACGTTGGCATCGAGACCGACGATCTTGCCCGCCTTCGTCACGCCGAGCTTGGCGGTCATCACGAAGTCGCGACCGTGCACGAGCGACACCATGTCCTCGGACCGTGTCTCGGCCCACTTGACCGGACGATTCAGCGTGAGCGCGATCTTTGCGGCGACAACATGCTCGACGTAACCCGCGGCCTTGGGACCGAACCCGCCGCCGACCCACGGGCACACGACGCGCAGCTTGGCCGGTTCGAGACCGAGCATCGGCGCGTACGAACCATGGATGGAATGCGGCGCCTGGTGCGAGACCCACAACGTCAGCCCGCCATCGTCTGGCACCGCAACGATGCCGTTGTTCTCAATCGGCACTCCGGCGAGTCGCTGGCTCACCATGGTGACCTCGGCGACCGCGTCGGCCCCCTCGAGGGGATCCGCGTCCTGCCCGATCTCGGTGCCGAAGCACACGTTGGATCCGTGCTCGGGAAACAAAAGCGGCGCGTCGGAGTCGAGGCCGGACATCGCCGTAGTCACGACCGGTAGCGATTGGTACTCGACGACCACGGCATCAACCGCGTCGCCCGCCTGCGACTTGGTCTCGGCAACAACGGCCGCGACGATGTCGCCCACGAAACGCACTCTCTCCGACGCGAAGATCGGGCGGTTGAGCGCCGCCGGCATCATCGCGAAACCTTGGAACGACGGCAGGCCGAGATCGTCACCACCCGCGTGGTACACCCCGACGACGCCCGGCATCGACGCCGCCGCGCTGACGTCGACCGATACGACGTTGCCGTGCGCGACCGTCGAACGCACGAAGCTGACATGCAACATGCCCGTCTCGACGAGGTCGTCGACGTACTTCCCCTCGCCGGTTAGCAGTGTCGGGTCTTCGAGTCGAAGCACCGCGTTGCCCAGAATCGAACCGGAACCAGCCATTCGAGACCCCTGTCTTCGTACTTCCCCGGCGGCGCAGCCTAATCGGGCCGCGTTGCGGCTGCCTTCGGTTGCCCTATATACCCCCTGGGGGTATAGTGATCCACCTTCGATTGGTTCGACCTCGAGTTCTGGTGGGAGTTGGCCGCGCTCATCACGATCATGTTGCTGGGCCATTGGCAGGAGATGAAGGCGCTGGGCCAAGCCCGGTCGGCACTGGCGGCGCTCGCGGAATTGTTGCCCGACGAAGCCGAACGGTTCACCGAGAACGGTGCGATCGAGACCGTGCCGGTCGACGCGCTGCTCCTTGGCGACGTGGTGTTGGTTCGGCCATTGCGATCCCGCTCGCCGCAGGCGTGTTGTCATGGGCCGGCTTCACGTTGCCTCCTGCAGTCGGTGCAATGCTCATGAGCTTGTCGAC
>JBDTLT010000143.1:0-13749 GCA_039934635.1 Acidimicrobiales bacterium | reverse complement strand
CCGATCAACTGGTCGTTGTGGGCCAGCGTCAACAAGATGTTCAGCGGCTTCTTGCGCTCGGGCCGAGCGACCTCCTCGTCGCCCAGCATGGCGGCCACCGACTGGACCGTCGGCGAGATCGCCTGTCGAGCCTTGTCGGACCAATCGTGCTCGTCCAATGGTGCCAGCCGCCCCATGTCTTCCCCCTCCATGTCGAGTCATCACACTTTCACAGGTTCGCCGACCCGGCATCGAGTCGCCGATCGCGCCTACATTTCGCGCCGCGTCTCGACACCGAACACGGAGACAACAGCGGTCATGCGGTTTCGTCTAGTCCCCCGAGATGAATCGTTCTACTCGATGTTCAACGAGGCGGCGCAAAACGCCGCCCTGTGCGCCAGCGAACTGCGGGCCCGTATGGAAGACCTGCCCAACGGCTTCGACCGGGCCAAGCGGGTGGTCGAAGCAGAGCGCAAGGGTGACGAGCTCAACCGCGCCATCCGCCAACGCCTCGACGTGGTCATCGTGACCCCGTTCGATCGCGAGGACATCCACGCCCTATCCGAACAACTCGATGACGCAGTCGACAACATGCGCGCCGCGTCCGATCTCGTCGGATTGCATCACGTGACCGAAACGATTCCCGGCGTACACGAGATGATCGACTTGCTCGGGCAGGCCGCGCAGCAACTGGTGGCGCTCGTGGCCAAGCTGTCCAAGCTGCGGGATATGCAGATCGAACTCGACGAGATCAACAAGATCGAAGCTGCGGGTGACGATGTCTACCGGCGCACCACTGCCGAGCTCTTCTCGGGCAGGTACGACACGTTCACCGTGCTCAAGTGGATGGGCATCGTCGATGCCATGGAAGAGGCGCTCGACGCCTTCGACGACACATCCAAGATGATCGCAACCATCGCAGTGAAGCACGCGTGATCTTCGAAGACCTCTGATGGAGACGTTTCTTCTCTACCTCGTCATCGCGGTTGCCCTCGGATTCGACTTCGTCAACGGTTTCCACGACGCGGCCAACTCGATCGCCACCGTCGTGGCCACGAGAGTGCTCAGTCCGCGCGTCGCGGTGGCGTGGGCCGCGGCGTTCAACTTCATCGCATTCCTGGTCTTTGGCACAAAAGTCGCGACGACCATCGCCAAGGACGTCGTAGAGCCGAGCGTGCAGTCGATCGGCGTCATCTTCGCCGCGTTGGTCGGCGCCATCATCTGGAACATCGTGACCGCCATCCTCGGCCTCCCCTCTTCGTCGTCGCACGCGTTGGTCGGCGGCATGATGGGCGCCGGCATGGCCAAGGCGGGCACGCACGTGCTGATCGGCTCCGGCCTGCGCCGCATCGGCGTGTTCATCGTGTACTCCCCGCTCATCGGCTTGGCCCTGGCGTTCAGTGTCACGATCGTGATCACCTGGATCGTGCATCGCAGCCGGCGCCCGCGCGTGGTGAACAAGACCTTCCGATCGCTGCAACTCGTTTCGGCCGCAATGTTCAGCCTTGGTCACGGCGCCAACGACGCCCAGAAGACGATGGGCATCATTCTTGCGTTGTTGATCGCCGGCGGAAAGGTCGACGCGACCTCGGATGTGCCGACGTGGGTCGTGTTGTCGGCGCACAGCGCGATCGCGCTCGGCACGTTGTTCGGCGGCTGGCGCATCGTGCGCACGATGGGCACCAAGCTGACCAAGCTCCAGCCGATGGGCGGAGTCGCCGCCGAATCGTCCTCGGCCGCGGTGTTGTTCTTCGTGTCGGCCAAGGGCATCCCCGTGTCGACCACGCACACGATCACCGGCGCGATCGTCGGCGTAGGGTCGGCCAATCGCCTGTCGGCAGTGCGCTGGGGCGTGGCGCGCCGTGTCGCATGGGCGTGGGTCTTCACGATCCCCGGGGCTGCCGTCATGGCGGCCGCCACGTATGGCATCGTTGCCATCTTCAACTGAGGTACCGATGGATCGACGAGCGCTCTTCTTCATCACGGCCGCGGTGGCCTGCGCGCTTCTCGTGCCCGTCACGCCACCCTCGCTGCGCTACGTCGGCTTCTCTCTCTGCGGCGCCTACGTGCTACTCGCATTCCTTTCGTACATGGACGACCGCAGCCGGCATTCTCGATGAACGACCGCCCCGCTTCCCCGCTCGATGATGGCGAGCGCGACCATGACCTCATGTTGTGTTGGGGCACGGTCAACGCATCGACGATGCTCGAGTTGATCGATGCCGCGGCAATCGGAGCCTATGGTTCGATCAGCGTCTCGCCGCGCCTCTACGCGGCCACCCTCGCCGGCGGCGTCAGCAACGAGACGTTGCGATCGGCTCTCTCCGCGCAGAACATACGCGTGGCCGTGATCGAGCCGTTGCTCAACGGATTACCCGGCGCGCATACGCCCGACAGCGCGCCACCCGAGCACCGCACGCTCTACGAGTTCACCGAGGACTATTGCTACGCGATGGCCGAGTCGGTCGGCGCCGAGACGATCAGCTTGTCGCACTTTCTCGGCTCGCCGGTGCCGGTCTCCGAGATGATCGATGTGATCGGCCCGATCGTGGCGCGGGCACGCGAGCGCGGGTTCGCGATCTGTGTCGAGTTCATTCCCGATACCGGTATCGACAGCCTCGCAACCGCGCGCCAGATCTACGACGCCATCGACGATCGCGACTTCGGTGTCATGTTCGACGCGTGGCACTTCGTGCGATCCGGTGGCACCCTCGAACAACTCGTCGGGCTTCCCCCGGGGATGATCTCGATCATCCAACTGTGCGATCGCATCGAGCCCGAACCAGGTGCGGCCTACGTGCCGATGGCCGGACGGCTGCTGCCGGGCAAAGGTGACCTGCCGCTCGTCGAGTGGACGAGCCGACTGCTCGCTGACCATCCCGACGCTGTGCTCGGCGTCGAGGTCTTCAGCGGCGATCTCCAGGCAATGCCCGCGGCCGAGGCCGCTCTGTTGGCCGCAGTGGCGACGCGCGAAGTGCTGTCGCACGTCTGAACTCGCGTCTTGCCAAACGCACTGTTCACGCCCAGGCGCCGCTGATCGTGAGAATGTCACCGAAGCAGTACGACGCACGGTCGCTGGCCAAATACGCGATCGCCTCCGCGATCTCCTCTGGCTTGCCGATGCGGCCACAAGCGTTGCGTGACGAGAACGAACCGGTCTCGGTGCCGGCCATGATCGCCGTTGCCGTCGAGCCGGGGGCAACCGCGTTGACCCTGATGCCTGCGCCCGCGACTTCGTGTCCGACCGAACGGGTGAATGCGACGACACCGGCTTTGGCGGCGGCGTAGAACGGATAGTCAGGAGCCGGGTGGAACGCGCCGATGCTCGCAGTGTTGACGATCGCGCCGAAGCCCTGTGCTTCCATGTGACGCAGCGCGGCCCGTGTGCCATAGAAGACGCCGTCGAGCATGACCGCCATATGCTCACGCCACAATGTGTCGCTGGTGTTGACCGTGACGCCCAGCGATCCGCCCGGCTTACCTGCGGCTCGCCTGGCCATCATCTCGGCCCGGCGCTCGCCATGCCCGGGCACCGATCGCAACATGCCGGCGTTGTTGACGACGACATCCAGATGACCTTCGCGGGCAGCCAACATGTCGAGCGCCTGATCGACCGAATGCGAATCGGTCACGTCGAAGACGAGAGGTTCGCAGCGGCCGCCGGTGGCGTTGAAGTCCCGTGCCGCGTCGTATGCCCGCTCGGGATTCACGTCGTTGAGTCCGACAATCGCGCCGCTCTCGGCAAAGCGACGAGCCGTTGCATACCCGATGCCCGACCCTGCTCCTGTCACCACCACGACCTTGTCCTGGAACTCGGTGTCCGGCATTGACGTCGCCTCTTTCGTGTCGTGCGAAGTGATCGGTCGGAACCTACGCCTCGGCGGACGTCCCCGCGGGGACGCCGCGCACTTCGTCGCGCGGCTCCGAGCCGCGTCGCGGCCGGGCCGTCCCCTGTTGGCAATCGCATGCTCATTCTCCGGTGACGAAATGGAGCGGGCCGTCCTTCAACCGCTTGCGCCACCGCTGGGGCGGCTCCAACCTTTCGTTCTGCGTGTCGAAAAGCACGGCAGGCGTGCCTTTCGGCTACGAGAATCTCGAGGGCGTGCCCGCGTCCCCACGGGCCGCGAGCATCCCATTTCGTCACCGGAGAATGAGCAGGGAATCAGGAAGAGGCCGACGAGCGGGAGCTGTCGGCACCGACCTTCAGTCAGCGGCAGCGCGTTGCCATCGATACCAAAGGGCCATCGCAAGCTCGACCAGCCCAATCGCGGACACGACCAGCACGACTCCCGCAAGGCCGACGACATGCGCGAAGAGACTGGAGCCGAAAAGGCCGATCGACATGACGAGGCCAATCGCCATCAAGAGCCAGCGGCTTCCGAGGCCGATCTGTTTGGTATCACGCATCGCAACAGAGTGTGAGGCAACGGTCGCGCCCAGTCAAGGGCCGGCTGAGGTCAAGCCCGCGGTTGCCTTGAAACGCATCGCTGTCTCGCCGGTCGGGTCTTGCAGGATGCGCACGAGCACATCCACCGCCGGCTCCGATGAACCTCCCGACGCCACGAATGCCGCGAACGCGCCATCGAAGCGAGGAATGCAGTTGCCGAGGAATCTCACCGTGCCGTCGCCCGAAGCGACAACCATGTTTCCGAAGACCTTGGGCTGAGGAAAGCCCGGCCATCCCCACACCAGCAACCGGTCACTGTCGTTCATGATTGCCTTCGCGTGCTGGATGGAGATCTTGTCGACGAAAAACGCCTCCGGCACCGTGCCCGCGAGCACTTCGGGTGACCGCAGTTCGATCTTGCGGCGGCCCGACTGATCGCCACCGCGGTCGGTGACTGCGGTCGCGAACGCCACGACAACCGGCACGCTGCCCGGCGACCACATCCAACTGCCGAACGTGATCCAGTCGACGGTCACGTTGGCTCCGCGGGGAACGTCCGCCGGAGTACACGCGGCCGACGTACCTCCCGAGGAACTAGTGCCGCCACACGACACCGGCGCGACAAAGAGGAGCGCAACCGTTCCCACCAACAGCACCCACCGCTGTCGCCCCACGCGTCCAGAATGCCACGTCCTCAGCGCAGCGCGAAATCCCAACCGTCGCCGCCGTCAGCGTAATGACGGGCTACCCGTCGCGCGACGCGCTGCACGTGCACCTCGTCGGGCCCGTCGACGATGCGGCCGTAGCGGGCGTGGCGGTACATCGCCTCGAGCGGCGTATCGCTGGTCATGCCCTCGCCGCCGTGCACTTGCATCGCCCGGTCGACGACGTTGTGCACCATGCGCGCACACTGCACCTTGATGGCGCTGATCTCGACGCGAGCCTGGTCGCCGCGATCGATGAGCTCGGCGGTGTGCAGCACCATCAACCGCGCACTCTGGATCTCGCAGTAGCTGTCGAAGATCATCTGCTGCACGAGCTGATAGTCGGCCAGCGGACGACCACCGGTCTCGCGACCGTTGGCGCGTCGGCACAACAGATCGAACGCACGCTGCGCCATGCCCAGCCACCGCATGCAGTGATAGATGCGGCCCGGCCCGAGTCGATCCTGCGACAGCGTGAAACCTGCACCGCGGGGCCCGAGCAGGTGATCGGCCGGCACGCGAACTTCGTCGAACTCCAGCTCGAAGTGTCCGGACAACACGTCGTGCAAACCGAGCACCGGCAGATCACGCACGATACGAAACCCCGGCGCATCGGTCGGGACCACGATCATCGAGAACGCTCGATGCACTGGCACATCGTCGGGCTCGGTGCGACACACCACCATCACGTGGTGCGAACGGTCGACCCAGCTGATGAACCACTTGCGCCCGCTGATCACCCACTCGTCGCCGCGTAGCTCGGCGCGCGTTCGCAGCTGCGTAGGGTCACTCGACGCGACGCCGGGTTCGGTGACGCCAAAGCTGACACCGTGCCCGTTCGTCACGAGCGGCTCCAGCAACGCGCTTCGCATCCACGGCGCGGCGTGTTTGTGCAAGAGCAACGCGGACTGCAACGTGTTGGTGCCCAATGCCGCCATCGCCGGCTCGCTGCGACCGACGACCTCGTTGATGTACAGGTAGTCGCGCATCGGCAGCCCACCGCCACCGATCTCTTTCGGATGACCGAGCGCCCACAGGCCTTCGCGTTTCGCTTCGCCGTGTAACTCTTTCAGCGTCGAGACCGATTCGGCCCACGGTCGATCGAGCTCGGCCTCGCGCGGCTGCACCCGATCTTCGACGAAACGCAGCACACGGTCGCGCAACGGCCGCACATGTTCGGGAATGGTGAACATCGCCTTCCTCTCAGCCTTGTTCGTCCACGAGTTGGCGCAACGTTGCAACCAACTGTGGCACCTCGTCGATGAATCGAGTACCGCCCGATCGGGCATGCACACCCTCGAAGATGCCAATGCTCTTCCACATCGAAAACGCCTCGTAATACGGGCGATGCTCGCCGAAGGAGCGGCCCGACCGCTCTTCGTAGCGCGCGACGAGCTCGTCTCTCGTGAGCGCGTCCGGGGCGTGCGCCACGACATCGTTGGCCGGGTTCGGCGACAGTGCACCACCGCCCCAACTCTTGACGAAGCCGATGAGGTCGACCAGAGGATCACCGATCGTCGCCAACTCCCAGTCGAGCACGGCCACGACACGGTCTCGAGTAACCAGCAGATTGTGAAAGCCGAAGTCGCCGTGCACGATCACTCGCTCGTCGGAAGGCGGGCGATGCGCCAACAACCACTGCTCGAGCGGCGCCAGCTCCCCCAGCCGCGTGGCGGTCGGAGTGCGGGCCAGCTGATCGTTCCAGCGGTTGATCTGGCGTTCGACATATGAGCCCGGTGCGGTGGTGAGACCGAGCCCGGCCCAATCGATCGCGTGCAACTCGGCCATCACGTCGATGGCATTGCGCGCGAGCGGCGCGGCGTCGATGGCATAGGTCCTGTCGCCCATCAGGCACACGCCGTCGACGCGCTCGGTGATCAAGAAGGGCGCTCCCGCGACCGCGGCATCGTCACAGAACGCCACGACGCGCGGCACGGGCACCCGTCGCCCTGCCTTTCCAACCGCCCGCAAGAACCGGTCTTGGCGAGCCAGGTCGTGGGCGGTCGGCAACGTCGGGCCTGCCGGCGGATGCTGTAGCACCGCCGCGACCGAGCCGACGCGCACGAACAATGTCGTGCTGCTCGACCCGGTAGTGGCCGTGCCTTCGAGCGCCACCGGCTCGCCCAACCAGGCACCGACGCGCTCGAGGTCGATCACGCGACGCGCACCCGGCTGCCTTCGAGAATGCGGCGCGGTGTATGGACCAACATCTGCTCGATATCGGCGTCGCTCATGCCGGCATCGGACAGGCGCGGCAACACCTCGCGGTGGATATAGCCGAAGTCGCGCTCGGGAACGCTCGGGAACCAATCGATGGTGCACACGCAGTCGTGCGACAACACCATGCGATCGCCGTACCCCCGCTTCCACATCTCGACGACCATGCGCACGCGCAGATCGAGCGGCGACCGGCCGTCGATGCTGAACCGATCCATCCCCATCGTGACGCCCTTTGCGGCGACCCGTTCGAGATAGTCGACGTCGTGGGAATCGCCGCAGTGGCCGATGACAACCGCCGAGAGGTCGACCCCCTCGTCCTCGAAGATCGCGATCTGGTCGAGACCACGTTCGGTGTCGGCATGAGTGTGCGTGCTGATCGGTGCGCCAGTCGCCTTGTGCGCCCTCGCGCACGCCCGCAGCACCATGTCGACGCCAGGAGTAACGCCCGGCTCGTCGGTCGCACACTTGAGGATGCCGGCCTTGGTGTCGGTGCCGCTGATGCCGTTCTCGATATCCGCCACGAACAACGCCGACATGTCATCAATGGAGCGGCTGCGGAAATACGCGGGCACGTCGACAAAGGTGTAGAGCCCCGTCGCGACGATGACATTGATCGGTATTTGCGCGGCGATGTCGCGGATGAAATGGATGTCGCGGCCGAGGCCGAGCACGGTGAGATCGACCATGCTGCGGATGCCGAGCTCGTACGCGTCGTGGGCCAGGCGCACCGCACGTTCGGTCGCGGCAACGCGATCGAACGTCTGAGGAAACGCCAACGACAAACCGTCGGTCAGGACCGCGAAGTGCTCGTGGGCCAACGTGACACCGAGCTGGTCGGACTCGACCTGTCCCCGGGCGGTTTCGATCTTCATGGTGACCCCCTCGTCTCCATCCATCATGGACCATCACCGAACGGCTTCGCGCAGTTCCACACCGCCTCGAGGCGCGCCGAGTCGCCCTTCCACGCACCCGTGTCGTCGGCCCGGCAGGCGACGTCGGTGACGACCACGCCCCATCGGAGGTCGAGCACGGCCCGCGCGCCACGGGCATCGTTGGGATTGTCGGGTTCGAGCAACTGCAGGTTCACGACCGAGTACAGCAATTGCGCGACCACGAGCGCCACCAGCCATTGCGGACGATCACGCAAGGCCACGCCCAGCCACAAGGCGAGGCAGATGAGCAACGGCAACAGATGGCCCATCTTCCACGGGAAGCGGATGAAGAGGCCTTCGATCAGCACCACCCCCAGCACGCCGAAGCGCACGATCCATTGCGAGCGCCAGGTCTTCAGCGCGGCCCACAACGCCGGCAGGGCGCACAGCAGGACCCCCGCGCCGGCGAGACCGAAGAAGTAGAGGTCTTTGGCCAGCGCGCGACCCAACATCACGCCCGGGCTGGCCGTGGTGAAGTCATTTTGGGCGAAGGCCAACGAACCCCCCGCCGAGACGAAGGCGGGTATGTACAGCGCCAGCCCGAGCACACTCGAGAGCGCGCCGCAGATCAGCGCGCGTCGCGGCTTGCGCTGCGCCGCTTCCCCGGTCACCTCGGCCACCAGCACCACCATGACGAGCAATATGGTCGTCGCCCGGCACCCCACCGCCAGCGCAAAGCACACACTGGCAACGACGGTGTGATCGCGCCGCAGCGCGATCGCGCCCCACAACAAGAATTCCAGTGCCAACGGGAAGTCGACCGTCGATGTCGCGGCGACGATGAACCACGGGTTGGCGACGATGACCGCCGCGACGAGGAACGGGCGCGGCAGGCCGGCCTCTCGTGCGAGAACGATCACCGCGGCGACGATCGCGAGGGCGGCGAGCAAGGTCGCCCCGTTCGACAGCGTGGTGCCACCGAACCGTTCGAGCACGCCGACGATCGCCTCGTGGACCGGAGCGCCGGGCGGGCGCGACGGCCGATAGTCACCGTGGGTGATCAGCCGCCCCGAGGCGAGCACCGCGCCGACGTCGAGATCGGTGCCCGGCCCCAGCAGCAACTGGGGAATGGCGACCACCGCGAGCACGGCGCCGACGAGCGTCTCGGCCGAAACCAGCGATCGCAGTCTCGGTGTCCGGGCCATCAAGGTTCGAGACTTTAATCTGCTCCGGATGACAATGAAGCCGTACGACAAGCAGTACTTCGATCGCTGGTACCGACGTGAGGGTTTCGGTTCGAAGGCGCGCCTCGAGCGCAAGGTGCACTTCGCGGTGTCCTCGTGCGAGTACCTGCTCGAACGGCCGATCCGCACCGTGCTCGACGTCGGCTGCGGAGAAGCGCCCTGGCGGGCCGCGCTGCGCCGCCTGCGGCCTCGTGTCGACTATGTCGGCGTCGACCCGAGCGAGTACGTCGTCGAGCGATTTGGGCGTTCGCGTGACATTCGCCTCGGCACGTTCGGCGACCTCGATGCGCTGGACCTGCCAGGCCCATTCGACCTCGTCGTCTGCGCCGACGTCGTGCTCTATGTCAGCGACCGTGACCTGCGGAGGGGGCTCCAATCCATCGCCGGGCTACTGCGCGGCGTGGCGTACATCGAGATCTACACGGCCAACGATGCGATCGAAGGCGACCTGTCGCTGTTCCACCGGCGTCGACCGGCGACCTACGAGCGGGCCATCGAATCCGCGGGGATGACCCGCGTCGGGCCGCACCTCTACGTCGGCGCCGAGGTCATGCCCACCTTGACTGACTTCGAGGGCCGTTGGCGCGGGTAACGTCAGCTCATGGTCGAGTTCTGTTTCGCCACGCTCAATCATTCGCCGCTCGTCGCCGAGCCACACGAACGGGTCGACATCGTGCGGCAGATCGACGCGACGGCCGAGGCCGGCTTTGCCACCATCGAGCTCGATGTGTTCTCGCTGCGGGCGTGGCGTGAAAACGGCGGCACGTTGCGCGATGTCGTGCAGCGGCTCGACGATCAGGGTCTGTCGTGCTACGCGCTCGCCGGCCTCAATGTCTACGACGACCACGCTCGTTCGGTCACCGAGGTCAACGACCTCGCCGAGATGTGCGCGGCGCTGAAGCCCCGTTGGTTGTTGTTGCGCCTCGCGGGCTCACTCGAGCCGGGTCTCGAATTCTTGCGCCAGCATCTCGGGCTGTTCGACCCCACAGTGCAGCTCGGCTTCGAGCCGTCACCCTTCACCGTCTTGCGTACCATCGGCGACGCATCCGCGGCAGTCGACGCCATCGGCAGCGGCGCCGTGATCGTCGACTCGTGGCACTTCTTCGCGACGGGCGCCGATTGGGACGCGCTCGCGGCGCTGCCCGACGAGCGCCTGGCCTACGTACAACTCGACGACGCGCTCGAGCCATCGGCCGACCTACAACACGACACGATGCATCGACGAGCGCTGCCGGGCGAGGGCAACCTCGATCTCGCCCGCTTCACGAGCGCTCTCCGTGACCGTGGCTTCGACGGCGTCGTCTCACTCGAAGTCCTCTCGGATACTTGGCGTCGAGAATCGGTCGAAGCGTTCACGGCGGCGGCTCGCCGCAGCGTCGACTCGCTCTTTTGACCTACGCCGGTCCGACTCACGCCAGCTACCCTCTTGACGCAATGACCTTCCTCGACGTTCGTCACCACGGCTTCGCGCGGGTCGCCGTGTGTGTCCCTCCGGTACGGGTCGCCGATCCGTCGGCCAACGCCGAGGCCCATGTGCGTTTCGCCCGGCGTGTCCACGACGAAGGCGCGCGGTACGCGGTCTTCCCCGAGCTCGGCCTGCCCGGGTACACGTGTGGCGACCTCTTCTTCCAACGCCCTCTGCTCGACGCGTGCCTCGAGGCGCTGTCCACGATCACCCGCGAGTTGGCCGCGCTCGACATCATGGTGTCGGTCGGCGTTCCGCTCGTCGTCGACGACTCGCTCTACAACTGTGTCGCGACGATGTACGGCGGACGTGTGATCGCCGTACATCCGAAGTCGTACCCACCCAACTATCGCGAGTTCTACGAACTGCGGTGGTTCCAGCCGGCGGCACAAGCCCGTTCGACACACATCGCCATCGACGGCGACACCGTTCCGTTCGGCACCGACGTGTTGATCCGCCACGGTGGCATCGAGGGGTTCGTCCTGCACGCAGAGGTGTGCGAGGACCTGTGGGTCCCGGTGCCGCCGTCGACGATCGCGGCGTTGTCGGGCGCCACGGTGCTCGCCAACCTTTCGGCGTCCAACGTCACGATCGGCAAGTGGGAGTACCGGCACGATCTCGTCGCGATGTCGTCGGCCAAGAACCTCGCCGTGCAGCTCTACAGCGCCGCCGGTTTTGGCGAGTCCACCAGTGATCTCGCGTGGGATGGCCACGGCATCATCGCCGACCGCGGCGATGTGTTGCTGCAGACTGATCGCTACGCGCTCGACGGTAGCGTCGCAGTGGTCGATGTCGATCTGCTCGCACTCAATGAAGATCGCATGCGTCAGACGTCGTTCGCGCAAAACGCCCGAGCCCACGCCACGGCGGTGAGGGTCGTCGACGTCGCACCGATCGACGACGACCGACCGGCTTCGACATTCGAAACTCTGCGTCGATACGTGACCCCGCTCCCCTTCGTGCCGACCGACCCCGCTCGCCGCGACGAGCGCTGCCGCGAGATCTTCCAGATGACGAGCACATCGCTCGCACGGCGCATCACCGCGCTGCCGCCCGATTCGCGCCACTGCATCATCGGCGTATCAGGCGGCCGCGATTCGACGCACGCATTGCTCGTTGCCGTACACGCGATGGACCTGTTGGATTTACCGCGCTCTGACATCATCGCAGTGACGATGCCCGGCTTCGGTACGACCGGCGCAACCTATGAAGCGGCGTGCGACTTGATCCGCACGCTCGATTGCACGTTTCGCGAGATCGAGATCCGGTCGGTGTCGAGCACCGTGTTCGACGCGGTCGGCCACGATCCGCAGATCGAAAACCTCACGTTCGAAAACGTGCAGGCGTGGGCGCGCAAGTTCATGTTGTTCTCGGTGGCGTCGCAAGAAAAGGGCATCGACATCGGCACGGGCGACCTCTCAGAGCTCGCGCTCGGCTTTGCGACCTACGGCGGCGATCACATGTCGCACTACGGCGTCAACGCCGGCATCCCCAAGACGTTGATCACGAATCTCATCGCGTGGGCCAGCGAGCAGATCTTCGCCGACGAGCCCGCCGTGCAAGAAGTGCTCGGGCGCGTCCAAGGCATGCCCGTGAGTCCCGAGCTGTTACGGCCCAACGCGGACGGCACGATGAAGCAACTCTCCGAGGACGTGGTGGGTCCCTACGAGCTTCACGACTTCTTCCTTTATCACTTCTTGCGCTTCGGCTTCGGTCCGCAGCGCATCGCCCGGGTTGCCCTGCATGCGTTCGCCGGCGAATACGACCTCGTCACCATCCGCCGGTGGCTGCTGGTGTTCCTGCGCCGATTCTTCGCCAACCAGTTCAAACGAGACTGCGTACCGGACTCACCGAAGATCGGGTCGGGCGGCTCGTTGTCGCCCCGCGGAGACTGGCGTATGCCGTCGGATGCCTCTGTCGAGGCATGGATCCGCGAAGCCGAGGCGATCGGCTGACGGCTCGGCCACGAGCAACCCCGCGGCCGAGCCAATCAATCGTCAATGTGAATCAGCCCCACGCGCTCAACGGCGCTTGGTTGCCTTCTTGGCCGTCTTCTTGGCTGCCTTCTTGGGCGCAGCCTTCTTGGCCGGAGCGGCCTTCTTCGTGGCGGCCTTCTTGGCGGTCTTCTTGACCGCAGCCTTCTTGGCGGGGGCCGCCTTCTTGGCCGGAGCGGCCTTCTTGGCGGAAGCGGCCTTCTTCACGACCGGGGCCGGCGGGGCGGCGCCGATCTTGGGTGCCTTTTGCACGCCGAGCACGACGTCCTTGTAGATCTTGAGCGGCGCGATACGAGCTTTCGTACGTGCCGGGATCTTTACCGGAGCACCGGTCTGGGGGTTACGCCCCATGCGGGCCTTGGTCTGCCGCTTGCTGAACTTCGCGAAGCCCGGGATCGAGACGACCTCGCCCTTCGCTACGTTCGCAATGATGACGTCGACCAAGCCACGAATGGTGGCATCGACTTCTTTGCTGCCTTGGGCGGTGTGCCCAGCGACTGCGTTCACCAGCTCTCGCCGATTCACATTTTCCTCCTGCTATTGGGGTCGGAAAACTCAATCACGCGAGCTGTGTGAAGTGGCGGATACCCTTGACTTTTCTTGCTTTTCGGACATGCGTGCTCAGTCGCGGATCGTCAATGTGAAATCTTCGGTGGGTGTTGTCCGCCCGTCGGCTACGATGTCGGCGCCCTTCGGGGGTGGTGTAATTGGCAACACTGCGGATTCTGGTTCCGCCTTTGGGGGTTCGAGTCCTCCCCCCCGAGCTCATAGACTCGCACACAGCGCAACCGGCCCCGTTCGTCTAGAGGCCTAGGACACTACCCTCTCAAGGTAGCGGCACGGGTTCGAATCCCGTACGGGGTACGCACTGTGACCAGGGCCTT
>JBDTLT010000142.1:0-13783 GCA_039934635.1 Acidimicrobiales bacterium | reverse complement strand
CGGTCGCTTCGAAGTGCTCGCATTCTTCGCTGATCTGATCTCCTTGCACGCGCAAGTTGATTGGTACGGCGGCGGCGCGGTCGGCGACACGACCATGAGCCATTCGACTTCGATCCGCGTACCGGCAATGACGTGGCGTTCTCGGCGTTGTTCGCCACGTCAGATGACCAACTCGGCAGTCGCATCACCCACGCCATGCGGGCTGAACTCCAACACCAAGGGTTTTACGAGAGCGGTCGTATCGGCGGTCCGATCGGGGGATCGACTTCGACGTGCCCGACAACTTTGCGTTATACGGCCTCTCCGAAAAAGGCGTGACCGTTTACTTCCGTCGCCACCAAAGCGGGGCCAGGCTCGACCGGGTCACCATCGGTGGACATTCCGTACTCGACCTGGGACCCCTCTTCGCCCGCGACTCGCTTGCCGCGGCGGCGCGGCGCCACTTCGGTCGAGGCAACCGTTCAGCGAGGAGCGAGGCGCAACCCGGCGTCGAGGCGCACGACTTCGCCGTTGAAGTACGTGTTCTCCATGAATTGCGCGACGAGGCTTGCCACGTCGGCGGGCACACCGACGCGCTTGGGGAACACATTGTTCTCGGCGAGACGGTCGATGAAGTCGCGCGACAACCCCGCGAGCAAGGGCGTGTCCATCGTGCCCGGGCAAATGCACATCACGCGAATGCCGAGCTGCCCGAGGTCACGGGCGAGGGGCAGCGTCATCGCGAGCACGCCGCCCTTCGACGCGCCGTAGGCGGCTTGCCCGACTTGTCCCTCGTAGCCCGCGATCGACGAGATGTTCACGATCAGGCCGCGCTCCCCGTCATCGCCGGGCTCGTTTTTGGCCATCGCGCCGGCAACGTTGCGGATCATGTCGAACATGCCGACGAGGTTGATGTCGATGTGCTTGCGAAACAGATCGAGCGAATGCAGCGCCCCTTCGCGCCCGACGACTCGCGCGCCCACGCTGATACCGGCGCACGAGACCAGCAAGTCGATGCGACCGAACGCATCGAGCGCACCGGCGACGACGGCTTCGACCATTGCCGGTTGCGTGACATCGCACGGGACGAACCGCACGTTGGGCCCGAGTTGCCGCGCGACTTCGGCACCGGCAGAGCTCTCGAGGTCGGCGATGACCGCGCGGCCACCCCGCGCCACGAGCATCTCGACGACACCCCGGCCGATACCCGACGCACCGCCGGTCACCACTGCTACCGCACCCGGAGGTTTCACGTCAGCTGTCGCCTCCCGCAACTTCGGGACGAAGGGTCGGGAACAAGATGACGTCGCGAATGGTCGTCGTGTCGGTGAGCAACATCACCAGACGATCGACACCGATGCCAAGACCACCGGTGGGCGGCAACCCGTATTCGAGCGCCCGGAGGTAGTCCTCGTCGACGACCATCGCTTCGTCGTCACCCGACGCCCGTTGATCGGACTGGTGCTCCATACGTGACCGTTGCTCGACCGGATCGGTGAGCTCACTGAACGCGTTGCACAACTCGCGCCCGGCAACGATCCCTTCGAAGCGCTCGACCATGCCGGGGATCTCGCGGTGATCGCGCGCGAGTGGCGACACCTCGGTCGGGTAGTCCATCACGAACACCGGTCCCCACAACGCGTGCTCGGTGGTCTTCTCGTAGATCTCGAGCACGAGCTTGCCCGGCCCCCACTCGGCCTTGAGAGGGATCTCGAATTCGCGGGCGATGTCACGCAAACGATCGATGGGCATCCGCACGTCGACCTCGATACCGGCGTGCTCCGCGACCAACTCGGTGAGCGTCGCCCGCTTCCACGGCGGCGTCAGATCGAGCTCGCGGCCGCCGTAGCTGAGCACGGTGGTACCGCACACCTCTCGGGCGAGGTGGGCGACGAGCTCTTCGACGAGGCGCATCATGTCGGTGTAGTCGGCGTACGCCTGATAGAGCTCGAGCATCGTGAACTCGGGGTTGTGGCGCGGCGACAGACCCTCGTTGCGGAACACTCGGCCGATCTCGAAAACGCGCTCGAAGCCACCGACGATCAACCGCTTGAGATACAGCTCGGGCGCGATGCGCAGGTAGAGCTGCATGTCGAGCGCGTTGTGGTGCGTGACGAACGGCTTCGCCAGCGCGCCGCCCGGGATCGGATGGAAGATCGGCGTCTCGACTTCGATGAAGTCGCGCTCCTCGAGCCAACGGCGTGTAGTCGAGACGATGCGGCTGCGCGCTTGAAACGCACGCCGCGCTTCGTCGGTGACCCACAGATCGACGTAGCGCTGGCGATACCGCATGTCGACATCGCTGATGCCGTGCCACTTGTCGGGGAACGGACGGCTGGCCTCGGCCAACAGGCACCACGACGTGACCTTGACCGACAACTCGCCCTTCTTGGTCTTGATCACTTCACCGGTTGCGCCGATCCAATCGCCCAGCGACAACTTCTTGAACGCGTCGAACTCGGGTGTCCAACCAGTCGCCGCGAACAACTGGATGCGCCCGGTCGCGTCTTGCAGCACGCCGAAAACCAGCTTGCCTTGGTCGCGCCGCAACATCAGGCGCCCGGCCAAGGTGACGACGACGCCGGTTTCGCCACCGTCTTCGATCGTGGAGTACTGATCGACGACCGGCGCGATCGAATGCGTCGTCTCGAATCGGTACGGAACGCTCATGCTGCCCTGTTCTTGTGGTACACGAGGCGCAGCCCGTGCAGTGTCAAGAAGGGCTCCTCGTGCTGGATGGTCTCGGACACCGGGGCGACGATATGGGCCAGACCGCCCGTCGCCACCACCGTGCACTCGTCGAGCTCTTTTTGGAAGCGGCGCACCATGCCGTCGATGAGCGAAGCAAACCCGTACAAAATGCCCGACTGCAGCGACTCTACTGTGTTCTTCCCGATGACATTGCGGGGTTCGATGAGCTCGACGGCCCGCAACGCGGCGGCCCGACCGAACAACGCATCCATCGAGATCTCGATGCCGGGAGCGATGGCTCCGCCGACGAATTCTCCGTTGGCCGAGATGATGTCGAAGTTGGTACCGGTGCCGAAGTCGACCACGATCGTCGGCCCGCCATAGAGGTCGAACGCGGCTACCGAGTTGGCGATGCGATCGGCGCCGACTTCTTTTGGGTTGTCGTAGAGAATCGGCATGCCCGTCTTGACGCCGGGCTCGATCACAATCGGAGCCCAATCGAAGTAACGGCTCACCATCATGCGCAAGTTCATCAACACGCGCGGCACGCCCGAACAGATCGCGACCCCGGTCACTTCTTCGTCCATGTCGTAGCCGACCGTGTCGAGGAAGTTGCGGATGAGCACGGCGTACTCGTCGGAGGTGCGCTCGGCCTCGGTCGAAAGCCGCCAGTGCTCGATCAGCCCCTCGCCTGCGCCCGCTTTGGTCGACACCGCGTCTGCATAGAGGCCGATGACGGTGTTGGTGTTGCCGGCATCCAGTGTGAGAAGCATCGTCCCTAGTTTCCCGCTCCGCCCGGGGTCGCTCGGGCCCCGTTACCCGGACGGATATCCAAGCCGATGTCGAGCACCGGCGCGGAGTTGGTCAGCGATCCCGACGAGATCATGTCGGCGCCGGTACGGGCATAGCTCGCCGCGTTCTCGAGCGTCACGCCACCAGAGATCTCGAGTAGCGGCCGACGCGGCCCGAGACCGGCGTCGTTGACCAGAGCGACGCACTCGGTGATCTGTTCGGGCGTCATGTTGTCGAGCAGGATCGCGTCGGCCCCGGCACGGACCGCCTCGAGCACCTGCGCCGGTCGCTCGCATTCGACGTGGATCGTGCGCCCCGGCCAGAGGTCGCGGGCCTGCGCGACTCCCGCTGCGATGCCGAGGCGCGTGAGGTGATTGTCCTTGAGCATGACCCAATCGCTGAGGTTGCCGCGATGGTTACGCCCGCCGCCCGCGCGCACGGCGGCCTTCTCGAGTGCCCGCAAGCCGGGTGTCGTCTTGCGCGTGTCCCAGACCCGTGGCGCGTCGTCACCTCCGGCGTTGCGCAGCACGACGACCAGCGCCCGCACGCGCGTGGCGATGCCCGAGAGGTGACCGAGGAAGTTGAGCGCGGTGCGCTCGGCGGTCAGAATCTGCGGGAGCGGGCCGCGTACGCGGCCGACGACGGTGCCGGCGCCAACCAGCACGCCTTCTGCGGACAACCACTCGACTCGGATGCGCTCGTCGATCTGGCGGAACGCCTCGGTCGCACAACTGGTGCCGGCAAGCACACCGGCGGTGCGCACCACGAATTCGGCCTCGGCGCGCGCGTCGGCCGGTAGCAGTGCCGCCGACAGATCACCGAGGGGCGTGAGGTCTTCGGCCAACGCCCGGGCGACCGCGTCGCGCACCGCGTGCAGCGGCGGGTGGAGATACGGATCGGTGTCGGCCATCGTCAGCCGAAGCCGCGTTTGTCTTGCTTGAGTGCGGTATCGACCGACAATGCCGACGCGACCACGAGGCTGCGCAGCGGATCTTGCAGCCCGGGGCTGATCTGCACGACGTAGTTGTCGGCAGTCGTGAACATGGTCTTGGCCAGACCTTCCCAGGTCTTGGTGATCCGCGCGACCTCTGCGCCGTTCGCGTCTTGGATGTTGAAGTTCCAGGCGCGCCAGTTCTCGGCATTGATCGAACCCAACCGCTGCCCATCGACGAACAACCCGAAGTGAATCTTGCCCATCATGTTCTCTTGCTCGATGGCGCCGATCACCTGTCCCGCCCCGTTGGTGACCTCGAACTTCGACTTGAACACCTTGGCCGGCCGCTTGATGGCGAGCTGCACGATGCCGTTGGCGTCGACGACCTGGAGGCTGTGCGTCATGAACTGGTCGAGGCTCGAGACCAAACGCATCACTTTCTTCGCCGCGCTCTGCCCGACTTGGCGCACGGCGCCGATCTGTTGCCCGGTCTGAGTGAAGATGGCGTACTCGTTGTTGAGTTCGATCAACTTCGCTTTCTGGTTCACCACCAACACGGGCTCGGAGAAGATCGTGCCACCACCGGCGGCCGCCTCGACGACGCCGGCCCGCTGTTGCACCTGTTGCTGGATCTTCTCCGGCGAATGATTGACCGTGGGCAACTGCTGCGGCGCCCCGGGAGGATCGACACTCTGCCGGCCGTGCGACGCCACGTGTTCGGTCCATTGCTGGCCGTCCCAATAGCGCTGCTCGTGGCGGCCGAGGGGGTCGGGGAACCAACCAGGGGGAGGGTTTGTCGGGCCGTCGTGTTGCGTCATGGCTGTCAGGGTAGCGACCCGATCAGTGCTCAGCCGCGCACGACGAGCCGTCGTCGTTGCGTTTCGTCGCGGTCGGGGAAGTCGACCCGTGAGTGGGCGCCACGACTCTCGGTGCGGACCAACGCGGACGCGGTGACCGCACTCGCGAGCGTGGTCAAATTGGCCAATTCGTTGTCGCCCTCCGGCGAAACATGCGCCACGACCGCAAGCGCGCGCTCGAGCGATTCGCGCGATCGCAACACACCTACGTTGTCGGTCATGCATTGCTGAACCGCGGCGCGGTCCGCATCGACGGCCGACGATGGCTGCGATCGATGGGCGCTTATGTCGACGGTCGGTCCGTTGAGGGCGCGCATGGCCCCCGTCGCTTCGGCCTTCTCCTTGCCGCGATCGATCGATTCGATGACACGAGCACCGAAAACCAACCCCTCGAGCAGCGAGTTGGAGGCCAGACGATTGGCACCGTTGATGCCCGAGCACGCCGCTTCGCCGGCCGCCCACAGGCCGGGCAACTCGGTGGCGCCGTCGAGATCGGTGAGCACCCCGCCGCAGAGATAGTGCGCGGCGGGTGCAACGGGCAACAGATCGTGCGCGGGGTCGAGTTCGGCGGCGTGCAGCACGGCGGTCAGCGTGGGATAGCGATCGCGGAAGTCGGTGATGGGCCGCGCGTCGAGCCACACGAAGTCGCGGCCATCGAGCTTGGCTTGTTGCAGGATGGCACGAGCCACGATGTCGCGCGGTTGGAGTTCGTCGACAAAGCGTTCACCACCGGCGCCGCGCAGCAGGGCGCCATGACCGCGCAATGCCTCGGTCAGCAACGGCCTCGGCATGCGGTCGACCGCGAGCGCCGTGGGATGGAACTGCACGAACTCGACGTCGGCGACGGCAACATCGGCACGGATCGCCATAGCGATGCCGTCACCGGTTGCCTCCGGAGGGTTGGTCGTGATGGCGAACAACTGACCCGCTCCCCCGGTGGCCAGCAACGTGTGCGTAGCCCGCACCGTCTGCACCACGCCGCCGGCCGTGATGATCGTCGCGCCGCGACAGCGTCCGTGTTCGGTGATGAGGTCCGCGGCGAAGCAGTGCTCGTGCACCGCCACCGCCGAGCGCGCGGTCGTTTCGACCAGAGCGCGCTCGATCTCGGCACCGGTGGCCGCCCCGCCGGCGTGCACGACGCGCGCGTGGCTGTGACCTCCTTCGCGTGCGAGTTGCAGCGAACCGTCGGGATCGCGGTCGAACTGTGCACCGAGGGCGATCAACTCCCTGACGCGGATCGGGCCGTCGTTGACGAGCACGCGCACTGCGTCCTCGTCGCACAATCCCGCGCCGGCCGTGAGTGTGTCGTTGAGATGTTGGTCGATGGAGTCCGCCGGGATCTGCCCGAGCACCGCGGCGACGCCACCTTGCGCCCAGCCGGTCGCGGTCTGCGCGATCGTCCCCTTCGTGATCACACCCACCCGCAAGCCCAGGCCCGCGGCACGCACGGCCGCGGTGAGGCCCGCGATGCCGCTGCCCAGCACGAGGAGATCGAGATCAGCGGTGATCTCTGCACTTCGCTCGGTCACGAGGCCTCGGCACCGATGTTGTCGATGAGCCGCGCGTTGGGCAGGCGCGCCGCGATGAGGAGGCGCAGCTTGCCCTCGAGCGGCGACGGGATGACAAAGGTCGATTCGTCGACGACTTCGGCGTAGTCGAGTTCGACGAGCGGCTCGCGCTCGACGACCACACGCATCGCCCGTCGCACCTGTATCGCGTCACGCTCGCCTTTTTCGATCGCGTGGCGCCCCGCTTGCAGCGCTCGCAACAAGACGGGGGCGGCTCGACGAGCGTCCGCAGTGAGGTTGACGTTGCGACTCGACATCGCAAGGCCGTCGGGTTCGCGGATCGTCGGGCAGCCGACCACCGTGATCGGTAGCGACAGGTCGAGGACCAACCGGCGGATGACCGCGAGCTGTTGGAAGTCTTTCTCGCCGAAGTAGGCGCGGCAGGGGCCGACGATCGCGAACAGCTTGGTGACGACCGTGGCCACGCCGGCGAAGTGCGACGGGCGCGATGCTCCTTCGAGCGGCTCGGACACACCCGCCACGCTCACCGACGTCATGATTCGCTCGGGATACATCTCGCTCTGCGACGGCGCGAACACGTAGCTCACGCCTTCGTCGCTCGCCATCTGCACATCGCGCTCGAGATCGCGTGGATATCGATCGAGGTCTTCGGTCGGTGCGAACTGCAACGGATTGACGAAGACCGACACGACTGTTGTGGCGTCGTGGGCCGTCGCTTCGCTCATCAGGGAGCGATGACCGTCGTGCAGGTAACCCATCGTCGGGACGAAGCCGATGTCGCGACGATCGAGCCGCGCCGCGGTGAGCACCGCGCGGAGTTCGGCGATCGAACGCACGACCGTGGTCACCCGTCCTCCTTCGGCGTCGTCGCGGACGAAGCCAGCGTTCTAGCCGCGTTCGACAGCACGCGATACAACGGGCGCTCGGTTTCGTCGAGTGCGAGTAGGTGCGCTTCGATGGTCTCGTCATCACCTCTCGAGGCCGGCCCGGTGAGCGCCCGCTGTGCCCCTACGGCCTCTACCCCATCCACCGACGCCCGGATCAGTGGGAAGAAGGCGGCGATCGGCACGCCGGAGCGGGCCGCCAATCGCTCGACTTGCCCGAGCAGCACCACCAGATGGTTCGACGCGACGGACGCCGCAGCGTGATAGCGGGCTCGTTGCTCGTCGGCAACGACGAACGAGCGACCATCGAGGGCCGAGACCAACTCGGCGGCGATCGCGTCGCCGGCGATCGCGAACCACCCGCCGGGCAAGCGCGCCGCGCCGGTTTGCGCGTCGGGCAGGGTCATCAGTGCGTGCACCGACGCCCGGCGGGTGTGCGGCGCAAGTACGTCGAGACCACACGCGCCCGACAGATGCACGATCGCGGTCTCGGCGACCGGTTGTATCGCGCGCGCCACATCGGCGATGGCGCGGTCAGGCGTGGCGATGACGACCACGTCGACGTCGACCGCCGCGTCGTCAAGAGCCATCCCCCGACCGAAGACACCATCGAGCTGCCAACCCGCATCGCGCAGCGCCTCGGCGAACGATCCTCCGGCGCGGCCGAGCCCGACCACGCGAAACGATCGCGGAGTCACAGCGGACCGAGTACGCGCACTTCGTCGTCGTCAGGGTCGACGAACGATGCCGGGATGAGATCGGCCGCGACGTCGCGCAGTGGCATCAAGACGAACGCCCGCTCGAACATCCTCGGGTGGGGCACGACGAGATCTGGCTCGTCGACCGTCTGACCGTCGACCCACAAAACATCGACGTCGAGTGTGCGCGGGCCCCACCGGACGGTGCGTACGCGGCGCGCCTCGGCCTCGCGCTCGCGACATACCTCGAGCAACTCGCGCGGCGAGCGGTCAGTCTCGAGACGGATCACCACGTTGAGATAGGCATCTTGGTCGGGACCACCGACCGGTGCGGTTTCGTAGACGCGCGAGACCGCGACCACGTCGGGGATGGCCGCGACCGCATCGCGGAGATGCCGCCGCCGATCACCCAGATTTGAACCCAACCCCAGAAACGCGCGCGCCACGCGTCAACTCTTCGTGCGGTGGATACACACGCCACTCGTCGACAAGTGTTGCGGCACCGGAGGCCGCAGCTTGCGGACGTTGACCGTCGCGGCCGCTACCAACGGGGTCGACAGGACGACCTCCGCAACACGGGCCGCAAAGCGTTCGAGCAACGAATACTGTTCGTCGCGCGCGAGATCGTCGATGCGCTGGCACAGTGCCCCGTAGTCGACCGTGTCATCGAGAGCATCGGTCGAGCCCGCCCGGGACAGATCGACGAAGACGTCGACATCGATTTCGAAGGGCTGCCGGCGCGTGCGCTCTTCGGGCAGGACACCGCACAGCGCCATCACCCGCAAGCCTCGCAGCTCGACCCGGTCGTCGCGATGGCTCGCGTTGGTCACGAGACCTCGCCGTTGACCGGCAACGAGAGCCCCTCATCGGCCATCGCGTCGGTGGGCACTGGATCGGCACCACGAAGCGCGCCCGCCAAGGTCACGATCTCGCGACCGGCCGGCCCGAGCTGGCGCTGTGTGATGTGCTCGATGATGGTGGTGACCTGCGGGCCCGACGGGACCAACCCGGCCCACAAGAGATAACCGGCCATGAAGCCGATGACGTGGTCGCCGAGCTCTTCTCGATGCACGATCAGCTTGTGGTTCGCCTGCACGAAACGTCGCGTCTCTTCGAACAGCGCGTGCACGTACTCGGCACCGTCATCGGCACCATTGAAGGGATGGTGGCGCCACGCCACCCCGAGCTCGTCATAGTTGTGCAGGTTGTGCGGCAGCGGGCTCAACGAGATGACGCAGTTGAAGCGTTGCTCGCGTATCCAGATGATCTCTTCTTGGCGCCGCACCCGGCGATGGTTGGTGCCGTAGCCGCCGGGGCGTTCGCAAATCGCGATCTTGTTCTTCAACACCCACGTGAAATGCCGCGGAGGGATACCGAGTGCCCACTTACCCCTCATGTGCCCAGCTTCCCGCTCTGCCCGGGGCCGCTCGGGGCCCCGCCCTGCCCGCGTTCCATTGCAACCTCACACCGCTGCCGCAACCACTCGGGCGGCGTGAACAGTCATCCGTACGTCGTGCACTCGCACCATTGTCGCGCCACCGATGATCGCCGTCGTCGTCGCGGCCAGAGAACCTTCGCGACGATCGTCACTGTTCACGTGATCGACACCATCGCTGGCCGCCAACAACTCGCCCAGGAATCGTTTGCGGCTGGCGCCGACACAGACCGGATAACCGAGCGCCACCACCTCGTCGATATGGGCCAACAAGGCGAGATTGTGCTTGGTCGTCTTGCCGAAACCGATGCCCGGATCGAGCCAGATCTCTTGGACGCCGGCGCGCTCTGCCCTGGCGGCTGCTGCCGCGAGATCGCGACACACTTCGGCGACTACGTCGTCGTATTGCGCTTGGCCCTGCATCGTTTTGGGATCGCCTTTGCGGTGCATCGCGATCCAGCCGACTCCCAACTCGGCGGCAACGGTCTCGAGCGACGCCGATACGTCGTTGATGAGCGATGCGCCCGCCGCCACCGCCGCGAGCGCGACCTGCGCCTTGGTTGTATCGACGGAGAGGCGCACACCGAGCGGCGCCAATGCTCGAATCACCGGCACGACGCGCGCCAGTTCGGTCTCGACGTCGACCGCATCGGCGCCCGGACGAGTGGACTCGCCACCGATATCGAGGATGTCTGCGCCTTCGGCGGCCAGTTGCCGGCCGTGCTCGACGGCAGCCGCGGCCGAGAAGTAGCGCCCGCCGTCGGAGAATGAATCCGGCGTCACGTTGACGATTCCCATGACCAACGGCTGCACGCTGCGCAGCGTAGTGGCCAAAACGCGGCCGTACCGCGGGTGGTGCGTTCAGTGGCGGGTGAGGAAGCGCATGACTTCGGCGCGCGACGCGACACTGTCGCGGAAGAGGCCGTGGACCGCGGAGGTCACCGTCGATGCTCCTGGCTTGCGGATGCCTCGCATCGACATACAGAGATGCTCGGCCTCGATCACGACCATGACCGCCTGTGGCTTGAGCGTGTCGTCGATGGCTTGGGCCACCTGCTTGGTGAGCCGCTCTTGCACCTGAGGACGCCGCGCGTAGGAGTCGACGAGCCGGGCCAACTTCGACAGGCCGGTGATCTTGCCTTCGCCGTTGGGGATGTATGCCACGTGGGCCTTGCCCATGAAGGGCACGAGGTGGTGCTCGCACAGTGAATACAGCGGAATGTCGCGGACCATCACCATCTCGTCATGGTCGGCCTCGAAGGTCTTCTGCAAATGAATGGTCGGGTCCTCCCGCAGGCCCGAACACACCTCGGCATAAAAGCGGGCGACCCGAGCCGGCGTATCGAGGAGACCATCGCGGTCGACGTCTTCGCCGATGGCTTCGAGGATGTCCTTGACCGCTCGCTCGATCTTGGCCATCGCCTCGGCGGGCAGTTCCGGTACGGCGGGTGTCATTCCGTTCTCCTAGCGTCGGGTTGGTCCCTCGGCCACCGTGGCGGCCGGGGGCAGATACGCGCAGATATCGCTGACATTGCGGAATCGCTCGCCCGCGTCGAGGCCGTAGCCGACCACGAACTCGTCACCGATCGTGAATCCGATGTAGCGGACCTCGTCGGCCAGCTTGGGATTCTTCTGACGGGCGGCCCGCGAGAGCAGCGCGCACACCTCGAGGCTCGCCGGGTTGCGAGCCAGCAGATTGCGACGCAGGTACGACAGCGTCAGACCGCTGTCGACGACATCCTCGACGACCAACACGTCACGCCCGGCGAGATCGATGTCGAGGTCCTTCACGATGCGGACCACGCCGCTCGTGCGCGTGGAGTTGCCGTAGGACGACACCGCCATGAAGTCGACTTCGAGCGGGCGATCGATGGCCCGAGCGAGGTCGCCCATGAACATGAACGCACCTTTGAGCACGCACACGAGCAGCGGACTGCGACCCTCGTAGTCCCCAGTGATCTCGTGACCGAGCTCGACCACGCGCGCTTGCACCTGCTCGTGGCTGATGAGCACTGTGCCCAGCTCGGGGGCTGTTGCGCGCCAGTTCATGGTGGGTGACCCTATCGAGCCATCGTCACGTGCAGGCGATTGTGCGACCGAGCGACGCGCCAGCCTCCTTCGATTTCGGTTGCGACCGAGCGACCCCGGGCGACATCGAGCACCCGGTCGAGCGCGGCGGCGCTGGGCGGGTGGTCGCTGCCGGTCTCGGCCCGCAACCACCGCCGGGCAGCCCACCGGGCCAGCGCGACGGGCGCCGCCGCCAGTGCCCGTGCGTCGGCTGCGTCGAGCGAATCGGTCAGTGTGTCGAGCGCGTCGACGGCGTCGGCTGCCAACGCCGCCTGACGGCACAGGACGGGCACGAGGTCGCGCGCCGCGATGTCATCGAGCAACGGCAGCAACTCGTGGCGGACGCGCACACGCGTGAACGACGGATCGTGATTCATCGGATCGTCGATCGCCTCGAGGTCGAGCGCCGCGCACAGCTCGTGGGTCTCGTGGCGGCGCAGATCGAGCAAGGGGCGGCGCGCCTCACGGCGCATCCCGGTGAACCCGCCCACACCGGCGCCGCGCAACAGGTTGATGAGGATGGTCTCGGCTTGATCGTCGGCGGTGTGGCCGAGCAGGACATCGTCGGGCAGCGCGTCATAGCGAGCCGCGCGGGCCCGTGCTTCGAGGTTGGGCCCGGCCGCGAGCTCGATGCGCTCGCGGCGGAATTGCGCGCCGAAGCGAGCGGACGCGGCGGCAACAATGTCGGCTTCGGCCGCGGATCCCGCACGCAAGCCGTGATCGACGTGGATCGCGGTCACCGAACACCCGGCCTCGACCGCCAGCACCAACAACGCCAACGAATCGGCGCCACCGGAGACTGCACAATTCACTGCGGCGCCGGCGGGAGGGAACGAGCAGCGAGCGAGCAGCGCCGCTACGCGGAGATCGGGCTCGTGACTCGGTCGATCCATAGCTGCGGTTGTCGAATCTCGTGGATCGTCGGTAGGTGATCGGGCGATTGCCACGCCGTGTCGAGCAAGTGGGATCCGCCGGCCGCCTCGACCGCGAGGATGAACTGTTCGCCTTGCGCGTATTGCTGCATCTTGGCATCGAGACCCACGAGGCGTTGCAGCAGCTTGACGAGACCGCGGGTCTCTTGGCGCCGCTGCTTGAGCACCCGAGAAAACCGCGGCGCACTCGGGATCAGATCGGCGCCGGCACGGTCCATGGTGATGTCGCCGTGGCCCTCGAGCAAGCTCATCATGCCGCCGATGCGCTCGAGCGCGGCCCGCTGTTCGGGTGTCGCCAGCAGACCCATGACGCCGCCGTCGGCCATGGGGTCTTCGCCGGCCTTCTTCTTTTCGCGCACGGTGTGGAAGGCGTCGATCAATCGTTGTGTGTCGGGCTCCACGTTTTCGAGTAGTTGATCGACGAGCGACAAGAAGTGCTGACGCAGCCACGGCACACCGGTGAACTGCGCGCGGTGCGTGGTCTCGTGCAGCGCCAGCCACAAGCGGAACTCGCGCGGCGGGAACGCATAACGGCGTTCCATCGCCGCCACGTTGGGACCGACGTAGTACACGATGTCCTGGAGGTGCGGGTCTTCTTCTTCGACGACGAGGAGGTCGTACTGACCGAGCACACGCGTCGACATCCAACCGAGCATCACACCGAGCTCGATACCGCTCACGCGCCGCGCCACCGGCGACAGGCGGCTGCCGCTGACCTTGGGCTCCATCTTTTCGAGCAAGGGGCGCAGCAAGCGGCGAAACGAGGCCACGTTGGCGTCGACCCACATCGCCCGATCGGCCACCTGCGACCGGGCCGGGCCGGACAGCGAGCGCAACCCGGTCTCGGCGGCGACGAGCTCTTCGGCTTGCGCGGTGAGCTCGGCGAAATCCGAGATCAGCGTCGGATCATTGAGCGCGGCGTGGGCGAAGGGCTTGCGGGCGCCGGCGCGCGTCGCCACCTTGCGGGCGAGCTCCCAGTCGACAG
>JBDTLT010000141.1:0-14007 GCA_039934635.1 Acidimicrobiales bacterium | reverse complement strand
GCCAGCCAACGCTCGGCGATGGCATCGAGACGTCCGGACACGGCGACACGATTCTTCGCCAGCGCGATCAGCGTCGATGCGCGGTGGTACTCCCAGCCGAAGGCCTCGACCATCGTCAGCGCCTCGAGGTGTCGCCGTTCGGCTTCGTCATGACGCCCGAGGAGCGTGAGCAGCTTGCCGACGTACGCGGCGACCGGGCCCTGGCTCGTCACCCCGTTGAAGGACACCTCGTCGACGAAGGGCTCGATCGCCGGGAGCAGAACCGCTGCGGCTGCCGCATCCTCGAGGTCGAGCGCCAGGATCGAAGGGAGGTCGATCGGGCGCGCGAGCATGGTCGAGCGCCCGCCGGTACCAACCCACCGGGTGTCGCTCCGGCTCGACATTCCGCCACGCCGAGGAACCGCAAGCACTCAGCGACCGCCGTGCAGCTACACGTGGATGGACTATCCGCCTGACGCCACCGTCAACGACCTCGACGGCACTCCGCTGACAGGCGACCGCACAGGTCGATGGTTCATGCTCCAGTGCAACGATGAGCTCATCCGGGTCGTCTATGTGCGTCCCGGCACACCGGCGGAGATGGCTGACGAGGCACGGCGCTACCTGCCGCTACCGGTGCCGCGACCGCAGTTCGCGCCCTCTCGTGGAGCAGCTCAAGGGCATCGTCGGCGTCCTACAGAACGCCGACCCCGAGGACCGACGAGCATCTACCAGGAGCTCAACGTCTCCATCCGCTACCACACCGACGGCCGCCTCCATGTGAAGGCCGGGCCGAGCGCGTGTACTAACTGAACCGCCCCGAGTTTTGTGACTGCTCGGTTTATTGGGTGACGGCCTCGAGGGCCGTCGTTGTTGGACTGTAGTAGTTGGCTTCGTGTTCGGCCGGTGTGGTGTAGCTGTTGTCGTTGGTGATCTCGCCGTGGAGGCGTTGGTGATTGAACCAGTCGACGTAGGTCATGGTCGCGAACTCGACGTCGTCGATGCCGCGCCAGGGGCCTTGCCGGTAGATCAGTTCCCATTTGTAGAGACCGTTGAAGCTCTCCGCCAGCGCGTTGTCGTAGCTGTCGCCGCGTGAGCCGACCGACGCGACGATGGCATTGTCGGCGAGTCGTTCGCTGTAGCGAATCGACAGGCATTGCACCCCGCGGTCGGAGTGATGGACGAGGCCGTCGAGGTTGTGGCCGTCGCGTTGGCGGTTCCACACGGCCATCTCCAACGCGTCGATCGCGAGGTCACTGCGTAGCGATCGTGAGGCTTGCCAGCCGACGACGAATCGTGAGTAGACGTCGATGATGAACGCCACGTACACCCAGCCGGCATGGGTCTTCACGTAGGTCAGGTCGGCCACCCACAGGCGGTTCGGTGCCGGCGCCCGGAACTGGCGGGCGACGAGATCCGCCGGCCGTGACAGTCGGTCATCGGTGGTGGTGGTGATCGTGAATGTCTTGCCCCGCCTCGCGCCGAACAGGCCCTCGGCGCGCATCAGCCGCTCCACGGTGCAGCGCGCCACGCGGATGTTCTCCCGGTTGAGTTGCGCCCACACTTTGTCCGCGCCATACACGAACATGTTGCCCTCATAGACCCGGACGATCTCGCCGACGAGTTGTTCGTCGCGGATCGACCGCGCCGACCGGGCCCGTTTCTTGAACACCCAATAGGTGTTCGGGGCGATCTTGCACCCGTGCTCAGTGAGCACACGGCAGATCGGCTCGACCCCGAACCGTTCACGGTGTTCGTCGATAAACCCGACTATCTCCTTGGTTGCGGGTCGAGCTCCCGCGCGAAGAAAGCCGCTGCTGCCTTGAGGATCTCATTCGCCCGGCGCAGCTCTTTCACCTCACGCTCGAGCTCCCGCATCCGAGCCCGCTCATCGGTCGTGAGCCCCGGCCGCTCACCGGCGTCGGTCTCTGCCTTGCGCACCCAGATCCGCAACGTCTCATGATTGATCGAGAGCTTCTTCGAGATCGACTCGATCGCCTTCCACTGCGACGGATACTCATGCTGATGATCGAACACCATCCGCACCGCCCGCTCACGCACCTCGACCGGATACCGGCCCCGTTTCGCTGTTGACATAACTCCATCCTCTCAAAGGAAGGAGCAGTCACGAACCTCGGGGCGGTTCATGTTGCTTGGTTCGCGCCGCATCACCATGCGGCCGCGGCCCACGTAGGCTGTAGGTGTTCCTTACTGCCGGCAACGGCGCGCCGCGAGGAAGTGATCGCACCTTGATGAAGATCGTCCTCGGTCTCGACGGTTCCCCAGGCTCGCTGCACGCCGTGCGCTGGGTTGTGAAGCACGGCCCCGCGCTTGATGCACAGGTCATCGCCGCAGTAGTCGTCCCCCGCATCGAAATCTGGGAACTCGCCAGCGTCCAAGTCGACAGTGGACCGGCTCTCGCGAGGCGACGCGCACACCTCGAGGGCGCTTGGACAGAGCCGCTTCGCGCCGCGGGCCTGCGTGTAACAACTCGCCTTTTGCGCGGGGAGCCTGGCGCGCAACTCTGCAAGCTCGCCGCGTCCCGAGGTGCCGACCTGCTCGTCATCGGCGCGAAGAGCCACAGCGCAGTACCCCACCTCCTCGGTGGTACCGCCCACAAGGTCGCCAACCACTCACCATGTCCGGTCTTGCTCGTAACAGCACCCGGTAAAAAGAAGCGCTGATTACTGCGGCGTCGCACACGGGACCGTGAGCATCGACCAGCGACGCCCTCGTCGCCGTGCTTGCGATTTTGCTCCGCCTTCAATATGTAGCGGCGAGCGACTGAGAACGCCGTCGCAGTCATGACGCCGCAGCGCTGCATGCAACTCGCGTTGGCCGACGCCGGCGCGTCGTCGATCGAGGTCAGCCATGTCAATGCGCACGGCACCGGCACGGCCCTGAACGACCTCGCCGAATCGGCCGCGATCGAAGCGCTGTTCGGCGTGGCGTCCCGCCCGTCACTGCAACAAAGAGCACGACGGGGCACATGATCGCGGGTTCGGGCGCGGTCGAAGCGATCGGCACAGCCGAGGCCCATCGGCTCTGGTCTCGGCCTCTCCCACTCCTTCGGCGGGCTTGGCAAGGGTAGATGATGACCAGTTCTCCTCGCCATCCGAACCACTCGACGATTGAACGTTCGACAACTTCGGCACCCGGACGTAGAAATCGGGGACCCCGCGGTGGGGATCCCCGATTCCGACTTCATTCCATTGTCGATGAATGTGCTAGTTGTGACCCGCCGTTTGGCTGAACTCCGGGTATGCGAGCACACCCATCTCGGGCAAATCGAGGCCGACGAGTTCGTCCTCTTCCTTCGACCGGATCGGGTTGATTTTGTTCGACAGCTTGAACCAGCCATAGACGATCGCGAACATCACCGTCCAGAGCACGACTGCACCAATCGCTTGTGCGCCAAGCTGGCCGATCCCCTCGCTGAAGTTGTGGAAGATGCCGGTGACGCCGGAGAGCGACGCACCCTTGCCTTCGGTAGTCGCATTCCAGCCAGCGCCGTACTTGCCGTTGGCGAAAAGGCCGATGCAGAGGACACCCCATGTGCCGCAGACGCCGTGCACCGAAATCGCGCCCACCGGGTCATCGACCTTCAGCTTGTTCTCGACGAAGCTGATCGAAAGCACGACCAAGATGCCGGCCACCGAGCCGAGGATCGCGGCCGAGATCGGGTCGACGAATGCGCACGGAGCGGTAATTGCCACGAGACCGGCAAGCATGCCGTTGGCCATCATGCCCGGATCCGGCTTGCCCGTACGCCACATGACCCACAGCATCGCGACGACCGCACCGAACGCTGCCGCTATGGCGGTGTTCGTCGCGACGACCCCTAACTGCACGTCGGTGACCGCGAAGGTCGAGGCGGCGTTGAAGCCGAACCACCCGAAGAGCAGGATGAAGGTTCCGAGCATGGCCATCGGAATGTGATGGCCGGGCAACGCGCGAGCCTTGCCGTCCCTCCCCCTCATGCGCAGCGACCACGATGCAACACCGCGCCGTAGTGCTATGGCGGAATTTCGGCGTCGGGTTGTCGCCCATCTCGATCGAGCGCCGGGACGACTCGCGCGCAACCCGGTCGACGCCGCCGATCCCCCTCGCGCAAGCGCGTCCTCGGTCGCTCCTATGTCAACGTGGACTGCTGACGCCCTGCGCGACTTCCTCGAGCGCACCAGCAAGTCTGGCGATCGCTACCACGCCCTATGGGTATTGCTCGCCACGACGGGGATGCGCCGCGGCGAGGCGCTCGGGCTGCGGTGGCGCGACCTCGAGCTCGAGACAGGCACCGCAGCAGTTGTACAGACGGTGATCGTCGTCGCGCACCGAGTTCAGTTCGGCGCACCCAAGACCGCACGCGGAACGCGCGTCGTCGACCTCGACTCCGGCACGATCGCGGTTCTGCGTGCGCACCGCATACGTCAGCTTGAGGAACGCATCCTGCTCGGCGCCGGATGGCGCGACCACGATCTCGTCTTCTGCAAAGTCGACGGCGAACCGCTGCACCCCGAACGGGTTTCGCGTGAATTCTTGCGACGCATCGAACGGTGGTCACTGCCCCCGCTAACTTTGCACGGCCTACGTCACACCTGGGCAACCCTCGCGCTCAAGGCCGGCGTGCATCCGAAAGTCGTGCAGGAGCGTCTCGGGCACGCCACCATTGGTATCACCCTCGGCGTCTATTCCCACGTCACCGCGGGCATGCAACGCGACGCGGCGAATACCGTCGCTGCCCTCTTGCTCTAGCTCGAATCGGCGTCGTTATGAAGAAGCCTCACGTTTGCGGCCTTGCGCTTCCTCGGTCTCTTGGAACGAACTGTCGCCTTGGCGGTGGAAAGCTTCTCGGCGGCCTTTCTCCGACCGACTTTCACGGGGTGCTCGTACACCCACGGGTGATGCCGATGGAGATGCGCGTTGAGCTTCCGCGACGCTGCGGTTGCTGCTGCCGCGGCAGCGACAACGGCGGCGACTGCTAGCTCCTCCTTAGCCTGCTTCGTTGCGCGACCCACGATTCCTCCTGTGACCATTCTGTGACCACGGGGACCAATCGATCAAACCGGTAGGCGCATGAACTGGGGCTTTGACGTGTCGGAGGGGGGACTTGAACCCTTAGTACACGCGATCCGTGGGAGGCGTGGCTCATCGCGGCGTAGGCGAGGTGTTTGCGACTTGGACGGCATCGAACTGACGGAGCTTGCTAACAACTCATGTTGGGCTTGGCGACGCGACTCACCGCCGATCGCGCTTACCACCAGAAGTTCGGATGTTGTGCGAGCCAGTCGCAACGCACGATAAAGACATCGCTCGTCGGTGTGCACCAGATGCCGACGTTGGGTAGACCGGGTGCTGCGCAGCTCGCTCGTCGATCGGTGACCCAGAGGGACCGGTCGCGAAGCCTTGCTGCGTCGGCCTGATTGTTCGTCGCCGCGAGTGAGACCGCAAGCACGACGATGGCCAAATCGGCCTCAAACATCTGGGGACACCGCCCCTGCCAGCGCGCCGCAACAACCTGGCGAAAATTGCAAACTCGCCGATACCCCGCTCGAGCCCACGATCCGCGATAGATGACACGACACATCGCGGCGGTGTGTCACGCGCCGGGAGTCCTTCGAGATGAACTTGCGGTTTGCGTTGATTGCCGGCGAGGTACACGGCGCCGATGACGTTTCGAGAGGTAGATACCGACGGGCTCGATGCGGTTTCCGATGACAGCACGACGACAAGAGAGGTTGCTCGCGCCTTGTCAATTGCAGTGCGAGGCGGCGCCGGCTGGTTGGTCTGCACATGCGTGCTTGCTCGCCTCGGCGCGCAGTATCGGCGTGCCGGCAAAGGAACTCGGATCAATCCTTGCGGGCAATGACATACGTGTGGTCGTTCCTGAGTCGGTAGATGCCCTGCTCGTCTCGGCATGACTCGATCACCGCGAGTACGTCGCGCTTCACCGCGTCGACGTCACCATTGATCAGCGCCGGCACCGCGGGGCCCATGCTCGACAACGCCCGCCAGGCGAGCTCCGCATCGGGCCATTCGCTCACCGACACGCGTCGATCACGCTGTTCGACGACGAAGCCACTCGTGTTCAGCATCTGTTCGGCAACGCCGGGCACGCCGATGTTGTTGAGTTGCTTCATCGATCCCAAATGCTCGCGCGGCGAATGGCGGGCGAAGACTTTGAAGCACTCGCGCAAGTCGAGCGGTGGTCCCATTCCCCAAAAGCTGATCGCGATGGGGGCGCCGGGACGAAGCACGCGGTTGGCCTCTGCGAGCGCGGCCTCGCAACCGCCCCAGATCCCGTTGATCGACACGGCAGCGTCGAACGATTCATCCGCCCACGGCAACTCGAACATCGAACCGGTGCACAATTCAGCTGACGGTGTGCGGCTGCTGGCAATCGCAGTCAGCGTCGACGACGCGTCGATGGCGCAAACCTCTGCACCCATCGCGGCGGCGACCCGGGTGCCGAGGCCTGAGCCGCAGGCGATGTCGAGAAGCCGGGTGCCGTTCCCGATGCCGAGCTGCGAATAGACCGCGAGCAAAACGTCCAACGAGTAGTGCTCGAGGAGACATGACCAGTCGTTTGCCCGGCGACCCCACGCCTCGCCCGCCTGCCGCCAGTCATGGTGGCCGTCCCGTCCGGACATTGCTTCGGTCGTTGTGCTCATGCCCTCATCATCTTTCCGAGCGCGTCCCGAATCCTGAGGACGATCTGGCGGTCAGCTGACGACTTCGTCAGCCAATCGCCAGCCGTCCGCCAAGACCCAGATGGCCGGCGACCCGACAGTGACGGTCAGCTCCGGCGCCCAAGGCCGGAGGCCCGAACTTGGAGGACAGCACATGACACAGACCAACACGCCGATGGTGGACAACGGAGTGAACATCGAGGCCATACGCGGTGCGCGGCAGGCGCTGACGGACGCTCCCGCGGCGGCTCAGTTTCAGTGGCGCGCCCAATGTGAGTGGGTCCGCGGCACGCACAGCCGTACGACGGTCTCCGACTTCTTCGGCTTGGGACAGAATCACGCCCACCGCCAGCCGTATATCGTCGAAGCAGATCATCCCGAGATCTTCGCCTCGGAGGACAACGGTGCCACGCCGCCCGAGATCGTCCTCGCGGCGCTCGCTTCGTGCCTCACCGCGGGCGTAGCAACGGTCGCGTCGAATCGCGGCGTGCAACTCCGCTCGGTGACGGCGACGATCGAGGCGGGCATGGACCTGCAGGGAATTCTCGGTATCGACGGTGACGTGCGCAACGGCTTCGACGCGATCAAGGTCACGTACGACATCGATGCCGATGCATCGCGCTCTGACCTCGAAGCCATCGTTGCCCAATCGCAAAAGCGCTCGGCGGTGTTCGACATCGTCACGAATCCGACGACCGTCACCGTCGGGCTCGCCTGAGCCGATGCGCATTCCCGTCATCGTCATCGGCGCCGGTCCGGCCGGATTGGCGATGAGCCACCAACTCATGGAAAACGGCCTCGACCACGTCGTCCTCGAACGAGGTGAGGTCGCCAACTCGTGGCGCATCGAGCGTTGGGATTCTCTGCGTCTACTCACACCGAACTGGATGTCGGGCCTTCCGGGTCATCGCTATCGCGGTGATGACCCGGATGGGTTCATGACGGCGTCCGAGGCGGCTACGTTCCTCGACGAGTACCAGCGGACCTTCGCCGCTCCGGTCATGACGCATGTTGCGGTCGAGCGTGTGGAGAGAACGGGACAAGGGTTCGAGGTCACAACCGACGCCGGACTGTGGCAGTGCGATGCGGTTGTCGCCGCGACTGGCGCGTCGAGCGAACCCCGCATTCCCGTGCTCGCGGCCGAGATGCCGAAGCGCATCGAGCAACTCACGGCGCTTCGCTACCGCAATCCGAGCGCGCTCGCGCGCGAGGGCAGCGTTCTCGTCGTGGGCGCCTCGGCGTCGGGTATCCAGATTGCCGACGAGCTGCGGCGGGCGGGTCGCGATGTCACGATTGCGATCGGCGAGCACGTGCGGCTCCCGCGTTCCTATCGCGGCCGCGACATCTACTGGTGGTTGGATCGCATCGGGCAACTAGACGAGCGCTACGACGAGGTGGACGACATCGAGCGCGCCCGACGTCATGCGTCGGTGCAACTCGTCGGCAGTGAAGACCACCGAACGCTCGATCTGAATGCGCTGAGCGAGTCCGGTGTGCAACTGGTTGCCCGACTCGTGAAGGTCATCGGCACAACTGCGCAATTCTCCGGCGCTTTGGCCAATCTCGCTGCCAACGCCGACCTCAAACAGACTCGCCTGCTCGACCGGATCGACGCCTTCGTCGCCGCAACCGCATTCGACGGTGAAGTCTTTTCCCCGCTACGACCGCCGCCGACCCGACTCGCAACCGTTCCCACCGAGCTCGATCTGTCCGCGTTCTCCACCGTGATCTGGGCGACCGGGTACCGTCCCTCGTACTCGTGGCTCGATCCGTCGGCGCGCGATCACCGCGGGCGCGTCGCGCACGACGGTGGTGTGGCCGACTTCGCCGGTCTCTACCTGCTCGGCCTACCGTTCATGCGGCGCCGTGGCTCGAACTTGATCGGGGGTGTGGGCGCGGACGTCGCAGACATGTGCACACATCTTCGCGGCTACCTCGACGTGCGAGCCCGCAGCCGCGGAGGCTATTCCGTCACGCGTTGACGAGTAGCGCCGAGTAGGGCGTTGCGGGTGCGCTGGACGATGACGTCGACCGCACTCGATGTGCCCTCGATCCTCAACTCCTCTGCCCGAATCGCGCCTAGCCGTTCGATGAGCGAATCGCGTGTATCGAAGGCGACCTGGCGCAAGGTCGGCGACATTGGCGCCACGCCCAACTTGGCGTGCGCTTCGACCGCACCGACGATCTCGGCCGCGAGTTCGCTCTGTCCAACCAGTGGGAGCGCAATGACACAACGCGACAACGTGTGCCACTGCTGTGACCACTCACCCGCTCGATACCAGAGATCCACCATTTCGGCGAGGCCGGCGCAGCCGGCTTCGATGTCGCCTCGATGCACGAGGAATCCACTCGCTTCGGTGCGGGCGAACCCACTCATCCACCGATTCCCCGCGGAATGGGCGAGACGGTCGGCGGTGAGGAACATCTGCAACGCAGCATCGTCGTCGCCATGAGTCGAGAAGCCTTCCGCGACCGCCGCCGATGCGAGGTCAGTGACCGAACCCGTCCGCTGCGCGAGTGTTCGCGCCCGCGCGACGTAGGTGGCGGCCGCATCGTACGCGCCTTCCGAGCTCAGCCCGACAGATACCATGTAACAGGCATGGACGATGCGAGAGGAGTTGCCCGTTTCTTCGGCGAGCTCGACTTGGCGGATTCCTTCGATATGGCCGATATCGCTTTGGCCCATGACGTACAAGGCATTGGCAAGCACCCGCTCGACCAATCCGGTCGCATGGACGCCGAGGACTTCTTCTAGCCGCCGTGCCTCGTATGCCAACGACACGGCGCGGTCGAACTCGCCCCGGACCCACGCACCGTAGGCACGCATCCCCGTCATCAGCGCCGCCTGCGGATGTTCGAGCGCGCCCGGTGCTCGGCAGGCCGCTTCGGCCCACGCGAACACCTCGTAACGCATCGCTCGCATCGCGAACTCGCGCATCGAACAGATGAGACCGAACGCAGTGTCGAGATCGTTGGTCTCGAGCGCAAATCGTTGCGCGGCCCGAAGGTCGCCAAAGGATCCTTCGCCGCGCGCCATTGCCGTCGGCTCGCGCGGTGTTTGCAGATCGGCCTCGATGGACCGGGCCTCGGACGCGAAGTGGTGCGCGTGCGCCGTGAACAGTTCGACAGCACGCTCATCGCCGATGGCGCGTCGGCCGTACTCCCGCAGTGTCTCGAGGAGTTCGTAGCGGGTGCCACCGTCGGCTGCTCGACGCACCGACAGCATCGAGCGTTCGGTGAGTCGGGTCAGCAGGTCAAGCGTGTCGCCAACCGCGCACATCGACTCGGCCGAAGCGAGATCGAATGGTCCGGCGAAAACTGAGAGGGCGGTGAACAGCTGCTGCTCCTCGTCGCTCATCACGTCGTAGGACCAGCTGATGGTGTCGTGCATCGTCCGATGGCGCGGGTCGCTTCCCCGACGAATCGCTTTCAGGAGGACGAAGCGCTCATCGAGGCGCCGAGCGATCTCGGCGACATCGACTACTCGCGCTCGTGCGGCAGCCAACTCGATCGCCAGCGGGATGCCGTCGAGGCGCCGGCAGATCTCGGCGACGATCGGTGCCGAGGTCGCATTTAGGGCGAACTCCGGATCGGCGGCACGGGCGCGTTCAACGAACAGCGCGACAGCGGGGACGCTGCTGAGTTCGGACCCTTCGATGCCCGATCCGCCGGTCGACAATGGATCAATTGCCCATACATGCTCGCCCGGTACAGCAAGTTGTTCGCGACTGGTGGCGACGATCGCCACCGACGATGTCTCGCGCAGAATACGGCTGACGAGGGTGGCGACGGGATCGATGAGGTGCTCGCAATTGTCGAGTACGAGCAGGCACCGACGCGGCCGCAGCATTTCGATGATGGCGTCGTCGATCGAGCTGCGCCGACGGACGCTGACATCGATCGCGGTGGCAAACGCGTCGAACGTCGCATCTTCGTCGACGACACTGACGAGCTCGACCAGATGCACGCCGTCGGGATAGTTCGCGGCGACACGGCGCGCGAGTTCGAGACCCACCGATGTCTTGCCGACCCCGCCTGGCCCGACAAGCGTGATGAGTCGGTTCGCGCGCAGTGCACCGACAAGCGACGTGAGCAGGGACTCGCGGCCGATCAGCGTTTGCACGGCGGCGGGCAAACCGGCGACGGACGGGATCTCGTTCGCGGACGGTGTCGTCACCGCGTCGTCATGGGCTTGGACCTCGGCGATGAACTCGTAGCCGCGTCCGTGGACCGTCCGGATCACCTGTTGACGATTGCCGTCGTCGCCAACGGCTTGACGGACCAGCTTGATGCGAGTGGTCAGAGCCGATTCGCTGACGAAGCGGTCGCCCCATAGCTCGTCGAGCAGCTCCTCTTTGCGCACGACGACGCCTCGGTGCTGCACCAAGTACGACAGCACGTCGAAGACCTTTGGCTCGAGCTTGACTTCACGGCTGTCGCGGTGAAGGACCACTCGGCCCAAGTCCAGCTCGCAGTTCGCGAAGCGGAATATCACCAGCGCCACCTCATCGCCCATAATTATCGCATCGAGCCGGTGCTCTTGCATCGTGCCCGCGTCACTCACGATTACGGCCAGCGCCGCACCGGTAAGTGACAGCGAATCACAGCCGTTGAGACGTACACGGGACGCCACGATGCGGACGCGATCTTGGCTGTCGCTCTGGCGTCGGAGGCAACTCGGAACGACGCGGCAGCGGTAGCGGGCCTCGCCCGCAACCGTGTACCGCCGGAGATCGACGAGAGCCGCGAAGAACTCGTCGCGACCACGACGGCTCGACTCGCAGGCATTGCGACCGCCGCGGTGGACCCGCTCGTCGAGCTGTGTCGCTGACGCCGATAAGAAGTCGCTCGGCATGACTTCGCCAGTAGCCAAGGAGTTGGCCGAAGCCTTCGACGAGACCATGGGCCGCTGCATCCTGGCCCTATACCGTTCCGCGGGCCAGCCCGTGTTGGCTCAATGGAGCCAACAACTTCCAGCAGCGTCGGTTCGACCCGGCCTCGTCGTGTTCCCCACCGAGGACTTCTATAGCGGCGGTGAAGACGACATCGCTGGGTCGCTGAGAGGACCGGGGCGCAGGTCGTTGTGCTCGACGGACTCGGCCATTGGTGGATGCTCCAGGATCCTGCTGCCGGGGCGAAGATGTTGCACCGCTTTTGGGACGGTTTGTGAGCGATTTCGCTACCGGCTCAAAGCGGTGCGAGGACGACCCCGATGGTGTCCGCTCTGGAGCGTTCTCGTCGATGTTGACCCAACGGCAAGGGCGAACGATCTCGACGATGGGGCGTTCGGCGAATCATGAGATTGACGTCAACCGCCCCGCGAAGGGCGACACGACCAGCATCGCGTCGATTGCGGATGAGCGGCTACCGCGACCGCTGATCTCTGCCGCCAGAGGCGAGCCTCGAAGCCTTCGCGGTCGAGCACGCCGAACCCGGCTCGGATGACCTCGAGGCGTCCACGCATCATCCATGGGCGACAAACGGAAGCGTGCTCCGAAGAAGGAAGCTGCAAAGCTCGACGAACGCGACACGCAGCTTGCGTAAGGTTCCGCGCTGCGCGTCGGGACGTTGGACCCTGTTAGATCCAAACGCTGGGCGCGTACGTTGACGTAACGCAGAACCTGGGGGCTCAGCATGGCGGACACACAGAGCGGCCAAGGTGCACGGCAGACAGCCGGCCCGATCGCCTTGCTGGCCTTTATTGCGCTGACGGCACTCGTAGTGTCGATCATGGCGTTGGTGGTAGCGCTGGCCAATCGCAATCACGTCGCGACCGGGACGGCGCACACCAGCATCATGGGCTCCGAGAAGGAGTGGGAGGTCAGGGCCAGCGCGTCTCAGGCGAAGACGGGTGAGGTGACGTTCACCGTCAAGAATGAGGGGACGATCGGTCACGAATTCTTGGTCGTGAGGACGGACATCGCTCCGGGGAAGATTCCGATCGATGGAGACCACTTCTCTGAAGATGCCGTTGAGGTGGTCGATGAGATCGGCGAGTTTGCGGCCGGCGCCACGGAGACCCTGACCGTCACGCTTGCACCCGGCAAGTACCAACTGGTGTGCAATTTGCCGACGCATTACGGCAACGGAATGTTCACTGGCTTCGAGGTCACGGCGTAGCTAGATCTCTTGGGGGCGCAGCCCCCAAATTTTGTGACGAGTTTTCATGCGGCGGTGCCGAGTTTGGCTTCGAGTGATGTAGGTCGTGAGTGAGTGGTCGATTTGTTTGAGGGCGCGTCGGAGTTCGGCGGAGGCGACCTACTCAACGCCGGCTACCAACCACCAGGTCCGAGGAGTCGGTCGCGGACTTTGGTGTAGAACACGGCGACGCGGATTCCTTCGGGTGGGGTCTGGTAGGTGTTGGTGCCGGGGATCTTTTCGATAAGTCCGTGGAGTCGTAGCCTGCGCAGGTCGTAGCTCATCTGGTTGGCGCCGGTCAGGGCCATGGCGCGTGGATCTGAACTCCATCTTCACCTCGGTGTCCGGCCCGAACACCGGGTCTGGAACGGTGCCGTGGTGGTCCGACCGCGGCGGTCGCGTGCGAACACGGCGTGGACCGCGGCCGGTCGGCCGATGCCGATGTTGTCCGCGACGAGCGCCTCGAAGAATCGGCGAGCGCGGCGAGGATCGTCCAACCACGAGCGTGCGTGAGACTTCGACTTGGCGCATCGACAGCTCCCACCAATAGCCCGCAGCCCGATCATCGTCGGTGAACGGCGTCGGGATCTGACCGATCCAGGGGTCGAAGAACCACTGCACGTCCGCGGGCCCGAATCGGTCACAGATCGCCTGCAGCCGCGGCGGATCATCGCAAGTAGCGAAGCCGTTGAACCCCACCCCGAAGTCGCGATCGAGCACATAGAAGTAGACAAGTCACCTTCGTAACCGCAGTCGACTCGCCGGTCGTCGGGAAGAACATGCTCTACGGCTAGTTACGGCAGGCCATCGCGGGCCCAGGGCGGTAGGGAGTCTGTCAGCGTCCGCTGAGGATCGGGTGTCCCCTACCGGTACGCATCGAGGGCACTTCGTCGGGCTGAGTTCTCGTGCGTAGGCTTGGCCGCATGGTCGTCGTGCTCGTCCTTCTCGCGGCCCCGGTCGTCGCAGTGGCTCTGTCGTGGGGGTCATGGGGTTGGGCGGCAGCTGCTGGGGCGGTTGCGGTGCTGGAGTACGCCACGCTCCGACACTCACAGCGGTTCTCGGCGCGCGTGTGGCGCAGCGCGCCGATCGGCCGTCGGCAGAGCAACGAACGCGCCATCGAGAGCTTGTACGTCGTTGCGGCCCTGGCCGGTGTCGCGCTCTTCGCACGAGCCGTGTTGGTCGCCGTGTGACCAGCCGGGGTCGA
>JBDTLT010000140.1:0-14073 GCA_039934635.1 Acidimicrobiales bacterium | reverse complement strand
GTCAGCATCAGGCGCACATCGATTGGGCCATCACCCAGGTGTTCGACCTCTACGCCAACGGCCGCGGCTTCCCCAAGCGCGACCACGTGCACACCATCTTGTTCGATCACATCGGCGCGGTATACCGCGACGCGGATCCCGTGCCCGTAGACCTGGCGCTCGACCACAAATACGACGGCATCTTCGTCGTGTGGCTCGACGCGGCATCGGGCGATGCGACCGCGCTGCACAACGAGCTCGCATCGGCGCATATGCCCAAGGTGCTCGCCGGCTCGACCATCGAGATCGCGTCGTCGTGGACGCCGAGCGCGGGCGAGAACGAGCCCAAGGAAACGCCCATGCCCCTCGGCAGCAAAGCCGGCGGGCCCGAGCGCCTGTGCCAGCTGTTCTTCCAACACGGGGACGTGCGCGACAACGTCAGCCGCCTGCGCGAGTACACCGACGGCATCGAGAGTGCGGGGCTGGCCAAGGTGCAACTCGTCGCACCGTTCTTCCGCACCGTCGTCGGCACCGACAAGTACACCGACCAACTGTGGTAATTCGACGGTGACATTGCGGGCACTCGCCGCGCGCGTAGGCGTTCTCACCGAGTACACCTCCTATCGAGGTGAACGCATCGAGGTGCGCGACGAAGTGCTCGCAGCAGTGCTCGCGGCATGCGGGGTGGACCCCGCCCTCGACGAACAACGTGCGCTCGCGGACTACGACGAGCGCACTCGAGCACAGCCCGCGGTCGTCGTTGCGTGGAACGGTGTCGTACCTGCCGACGCGCCGGGCCGCGACGATCTGCCCGAGACGCTGCCCCTCGGCTATCACCACCATGCGGGCGCGCTGATCATCAGCGCGCCGTGGCGCGCGGCAGCGATCACCCGACCGCGCTGTGGCGTCTACGCCCCGACGTATGCGCTCGCGACATCGCGCCGCGGCGACGTGGGCGATCTCGCGGCACTGCGCCAACTGTTCGACTGGGTCCACCACCACGGTGCGGACACGGTGCTGACGCTGCCGTTGCTCGCGACGTTCCCCGATGTGGCCAGCCCCTACTCGCCGATCAGCCGGCTCTTCTGGAACGAACTGCACCTGCCTATCGATGGGCCGCCCCTCGATCGACCGCCCTTCGCCGGCGCGCCGGCCACCGCGAGCACACGGTTGATCGACTATCCCTCGGCATTCGATCGGGCCCATGCGGCGTTGCGCCACGAGGCCGCGACGCTGACGCCAGTTCGGCGCGCTGCGCTCGACGACTACCTACGCGAATCGCCGAGCACGCTCGACTACGCGCGGTTTCGCGCCATGGGCGAACGCTTTGGGCGCGACTGGCGGCGCTGGCCCGATCAGCCCCGCGATCTCGATCGCTCGAGCGTCGACATGCACGCGTACGCGCAATGGCGCGTGCACGAAGAGTTGCTCGCGTTGCGCGACCACGTCTCGTCACGCGACGGCCTCCTCGGCCTCGACCTCCCGCTCGGCACCCATCCCGACGGCTTTGACGCGTGGAGCCGTGGCCAGCTGTTCGCGCGCGACATCTCCGTCGGCGCTCCCCCCGACATGTTCTTCATGTCCGGGCAGAATTGGGGCTTCGCTCCACAACTCGTGCACGAGGCGATTGCGTCGGGCCACGAGTACTTCATCGACTGCGTGCGCACCCACCTGCGCCACTCGTCATTGCTCCGCATCGACCACGTGATGCAATTCCGCCGCCTCTACTGGGTTCCCGACGGCTTCGCCGCGACCGAAGGCGCGTACGTCACGTATCCGTTCGAGCACTATCTCGCGATCCTCTGTCTCGAGTCCCATCTCGCCGGTGTGCCCATCGTGGGCGAGAACCTGGGCGTCGTGCCGGCAGAGGTCGATGCAGAGCTCGAAGCACACGGGCTGCTCGGCACGTGGATTGCCTTCGGAGCGATCGACGGAGCGCGCGACGGTCGGCCCATCGACGGTCCCGCGCCGTGGGCACTGGCGGCGGTCAACACCCACGACATGCCGACCTTCCGCGGCTTCGTCGACGGTGCCGATCTGCGAGTGCGCTTCGACCTCGGGCTCATCGACCGCGACACCCTCGCATGGCTACAGGGAGAGCGTGACGACGACGTGCGCGCGGCCGCGGCGCAGCTGCACGACGAGGGCTGGCTCGACGAAGCGGCCGTCGATGATCCGCCGGCGGTGTACCGCGGGCTGTTGCGCTCGCTCGCCGCCAGCGCCGCACCGATCGTGCTCGCCAACCTCGAAGATCTGTGGGACGAGACCGAGCAGCAGAACGTACCGGGCACGACCGTCGAACAGCCGAACTGGCGTCGCCTCACCCGCTATCGCATCGACGAACTCGATGAAGTGCCCGCGGTCGGGGCCACGCTCGCAGAGGCCCGTCGTTTAAGGTGACGCGCTGAGGGACAAGCGTCAACGAGTAGCACTGAGGAGACGATGGACTCGACAACGATTGGCGTGCTCGGCGGCACCGGTCCCGCGGGTTCCGCGGTGGCGCTGCGGTTGGCCGCCGCCGGATACACCGTGTTGCTCGGCTCACGCGAGGCGACGAAGGCGCAAGCAAAGGTCGACGAGCTGCACGCGCAATTCCCCGGTCGTCTGGGGAGCTTGCGCGGCGTGGACAACGCGACGGCCGCCGCCACTGATGTCGCGATCCTGGCGACGGTGGCCGACTCGATCATCCCCACGGCCACCGAGCACGCCGGCGTGCTCGCCGGGCGGGTCGTTGTGTGCATGGCCAACCTGTTGCAGAAGACGCCCCGCGGGTTCGCGGCGGTGTTCCCCAAGGAAGGCTCGGTCGCACAAGCCGTGCAGGTCGTCGTACCGACGGCGTCGGTGATCGGTGCATTCCAAAATCTGCCCGCCGCGCCGCTCGGTGATCTCGACGCGCCGCTGCATGCCGATGTGATGGTGACCGGCGACGACAAGGCGGCGGTACGCACGGTCATCGATCTGATCGACGGCGTCGAGGGGCTCGTACCGATCGATGCCGGGCCGCTCTCCAACACCAGTTGCGTCGAAGGGCTCACGGCAATCCTCATCAACGTCAATCGCGCACGCAAGGCCGAACACTCGGTGTTGTTCGCGCCGTTGCACTGACGCCATGAGCACCGGCCCGCTCGACGGCATCCGCATCATCGAGCTGGCGGGCCTCGGTGCGCTACCGTTCGGCTCACTCAAGCTCGCCGACATGGGCGCGAGCATCGTGCGCGTCGAACGCCTCGCCGACGTGCCCGCCGATCGCACGCCGCGCCGCCACAGCGCGTGGGACCGCGGACGGCGCTCGATTGCGGTCGATCTCAAGCATCCGAGCGGCGTCGAGACCGTGTTGCGCCTCGCGGCGTCGGCCGATGTGTTCCTCGAATCGTTCCGGCCGGGGGTGACCGAGCGGCTCGGCCTCGGCCCCGACGCCGTGATGACGCGCAATCCGCGCATCGTCTACGGACGCCTCACCGGATGGGGCCAGCAGGGGCCGCTCGCGCCGACGGCCGGCCACTCGCTCAACTACGAAGCGATCACCGGCGTCATCCGAGCCGTCGGCCCCGAGGGCGGGCCGCCCGTACCGCTGCTGCAGATCATCGGCGACTTCGCCGGCGGTGGTCTGTTGATGGCGTACGGGGTCGTGTGTGCGCTGCTCGAGGCCCAACGTTCGGGCAAGGGACAGGTCGTCGATGCCGCAATGGTCGACGGCACCATGTCGTTGCTCGCGCCGTACTACGGCATGGCGCAGTCGGGCTTTCATACCGAAGAGATGCACGCCAACCTCTTCGACGGAGGCGCCCCGTTCTACAACGTGTACGAGACCGCCGACGGTAAGTACGTGTCGGTGGCGCCGATCGAGCCGCACTTCTACGCGCTGCTACTCGACAAGATGGGCCTCGCCGGTGAAGCGTTACCGGGCCAGAACGACCGCGCGCAATGGCCCGCCTTGCGGGCCCGCTTTGCCGAAGTGTTCCGCACCAAGACACGCGACGAATGGTGCGCTCTGCTCGAGGGAACCGACGCGTGTTTCGCGCCCGTACTCACGTTCAACGAGGCTCGTTCGTATCCGCACCACGTCGAGCGCGACGCGTTCGTCGACGACCGGCCCGAAGTTGCGGTCTCGCCCCGGTTGAGCCGCACACCGGGCGACCCGCGCGCACCATCGCCCGCGTACCCGGGCGCGGACACCGACAGCGCACTCACGGACTACGGCTTCAGTGCATCCGAGATCGCCGACCTTCGCGAGCGCGGCGCGATCTCGTGAAGCGGCCGGCCGCGAATCCGTGTACCCGTCGCGCCCTCAGCATCAGCTCTGTCCTCGTGGCATTTGCGGTGTCGGTCGTGTTGTCGCCGCTGCTGTTCACCATCGCCGCCGTCGCCGACCTCATCACCGCGCCGCGCCGATGGCGCAACTCTCGGCTACTCGCGATGGTGGTGCTCGCACTGGCCATCGAGGTCGCCGCCATCATTGCTGCGGGCACGCTCTGGTTCGTGTTCGGCGCGGGTCGCTACATCCGCACGTCGACGTCGTTCTGGGTGCATCACCGGTTGCAACGGTGGTACACCAGTGCGCTCATGGCTGCGGCGGGCGCGACGTGCGGCCTGCGCATCGACATCGAAGACGAATCTCCCGCGTCGCGCGGCAACGCCATCGTCATCGGCCGGCATACGAGCATCGGCGATGCGCTCATACCCGCGGTGCTCTTCGCCGGGCGGTTCAACCTCAACACGCGCTACGTGCTCAAAGACGACCTGTTGTGGGGGCCCGCCTTCGACATCGTCGGCAACCGACTGCGCAACCACTTCGTCGATCGGACGCCCGACGACAGCGTCGGCGAACGCGAGGCGATCACACGGCTCATGGACGGCTTCGACGAACGGTGCGTCGCGGTGATCTTCCCCGAAGGCACCTTCTTCAGCGCCGAACGCAAGGCGCGCGCCGTCAAACGCCTCGCGGACGCCGGCCGTCACGAGCTCGCGGCGCGCGCCGAGGGGCTGCGCTACATGCTGCCACCGCGACCGGGCGGCGCGCTCGCGATGCTCGCCGGCGCGCCGCACGCCGACGCCGTCTTCGTCGGCAACTCGGGCTTCGAACGCTTCAACTCACTCCGTGCGATCTACCGGTCGGTGCCGTTTGCCGAACCCGTACGCGTATGGTTGTGGCGCGTGCCCAATGACGAGATCCCCAAAGATCCCGAGCAGCAGCTCTCGTGGCTCTACGACCAATGGGAACGACTCGACGCATCGATCCATGTTCGCCTTGCCGGCGCGCGGTGAATTACCTCGAGGTGTTGCTGTGGTGCGCCGCCGCGGTGATCGTTTTGTTCGTCATCACGTGGGCGGTGAGCGTGCCGTTGCGCAACGCTTCGATCGTCGACGTCGTGTGGGGCCTTTCGTTCTGCGTGATCGCGTGGACCGCGCGCGTGGTCGCCGGCGGTTACGCGCCACGCCAGAACCTGTTGGTCGGCTTGGTCAGCGTGTGGGGTCTTCGGCTCGGCGCATATCTCTTGTGGCGCAACGCAGGCAAGGGCGAGGACTTTCGCTATGCCGCGATGCGTCGTCACGCCGGCCCCTCGTTCACCCGGCGCAGCCTCGTGACCGTGTTCCTACTGCAAGCCGTAATGGCGTGGATCGTCTCGTTGCCCGTGCAAGTGGGGCAGGCCGCGCGGTCGCCGCGGTCATTGGGTTGGCTCAGCGCGGTGGGCGTCGCCATCTGGTTCGTCGGTGTCGCGATGGAGTCGGTCGGCGACGGGCAACTGGCCCGGTTCAAAGCCGACCCACGCAACGCGGGCAAGGTGATGGATCGCGGCCTGTGGCGCTACACGCGCCACCCGAATTATTTCGGTGACTTCTGCGTGTGGTGGGGCATCTTCCTCGTGGCCGCCGAAGCACGGCCGGCCTGGATCACCGTCATCGGGCCACTGGTGATGTCGATCTTGCTCTTGCGCGTCTCGGGTGTCGCGTTGCTCGAACGAACCATCGTGAAGCGGCGCCCGGAGTACGCCCAGTACATCGCGCGCACGAGCGCGTTCTTTCCCCGGCGGCCGCGCCGTTAAGGTGACGCCATGACCGCTGTCGACCATGAGTTGCTCGAGATCGCCGTCGACATCGCCCGGCGCGCCGGTGAGTTGACGTTGCAGTGGTTCCAGTCGTCGACATTGACGATCGAACGCAAACGCGACGGAACCCCAGTGACGCAAGCCGACCGCGCGGCAGAGACGTTCATCCGAGACGAACTACGCCGGCGATTTCCCGATGACAGCATCGTCGGCGAAGAGTTCGCGGATCATGTCGGCTCGAGTGCCCGCACTTGGTACGTCGACCCGATCGACGGCACCAAGGCATTCAGCCACGGCGTGCCGCTGTACAGCAACCTGCTGGCATTGTTCGACAGCGCCGGTCCCGCCGTCGGCGTCATCAACATTCCGGCTCTCGGCGAAGTCGTCTACGCCGGCCGTGGGCTCGGCTGCTTTCACAACGATGCGCGCTGCACTGTCAGTACGACCGCCGCACTCGATGACGCGTATGTCTCGACGAGCGGGCTGCGCAATTGGCCCCCTACCGCGTTGTCCCGACTGCACGACAGCGGCTGCCACGTTCGCACGTGGGGCGACGGCTATGGCTACCTGCTCGTCGCGACCGGCCGCATCGACGCCATGGTCGACCACGAGGTCCAGCCCTACGACGTCGCGCCGATGCCCGTCATCCTGCGCGAAGCCGGCGGACGCTTCAGTGACTTCGGCGGCTTCGATGGCCCCGACGGTGGTTCGGGTATCGCCACCAACGGACGCATCCACGACGATCTGCTCGCACTGCTGACCTGACGCTCGCGGGGCCGGCCTCGTCGCGGATCAGGTCGCCGTCGGTCGATCTGGTGGGCTGCCGATACCGCCGCGACAGGCCGCGCCTTTTTCGGGAACGGTCGGTCCGTCGACTGCATAGACATCGATGAACTTGTCGACCAGCGCGCCGTCATAGGTGGCGAGGCGCAACTGCCGGGCCCAGGCGGTGACCACGATCGGTGTCGGGTTGTCGGGGTACAGCGACACGAGCACGTACGGCGAGGCCTTTGCCTTTGCCGCGAGGTCGGTCTTTACCGACTGATCGACCGATTGCGTGTACGTGATCCACACTGCGCCGTGTTCGAGCGAGTGCACCGCGTACTCGTTGGTCAACGTCACCGCATAGAAGCCGCAGTTCTGCCAGACCGGGTTGTGATTGCCTCCCGCGGGAGGCGACGTCGGATACGTGACCTTGCCACTCACGTGATTTTGGCCCGACACCGGAACCGCGACCGTGCCCGTAACTCCTTCGGGGGCGGCCTTGAAGCTGGAGAAGTCGACTTGACCGGTGGTCGTGTTGTTGTCTTTTCCACCGCAGGCCCCAGTCACGAGGGACGCGACAACGAGAACGATCGCAAGGCGTTTCATCGAGTGGCGACCTTACGCCACGGAAGTGCTACGACAGTTGCAGCATTGCCGGCAGGACGCGAGTTTCGGACTCGATCAACTGCACGTGCTCGATGCGATCGGTCCAATCCGAGGCATCGGAGATCGCCAGCGCGTACGACGCCTTACGCCGGGCGACACGACCCGAGGGAGCCTCGATGCTCTCAGGCGAGGAGTACTGCGCCTCGATGCCTTCCTTCAACATCATGAGCGCCTCGGAGCGAAGCTGCGACACCCGCGACTCGGTGACGCCGAGGAAGCGAGCAAGGTCTTGCGACGTCTTGTTCTCGAGGAAGTAGCCGACTACCACGAAGCGGTGGCGTTCGGGCAGCAGCGAGATCGCGTCGCGAAGGTACGAGTGCAGTTCGCGGATCTCGAGCTCTTCGAGCGGCTCCACCTGTCGCTCGTCGATGAGCACATCGACAAGCGTGAGTTCTTCGTCGGCCATGTCGCCGACTTCGTGTTCGAGTGCCAACACGACCGAGCGGAACATCCGGTCTTGCAACCGGGCGATCTCTTGGCGGGTCATGTCGAGCGCATCGGCCATCTCGTCGAGCGAGGGCACCCGGCCGAGTTGCGTCGCCAAACGCTGTTCGACGGCCTCGAGCTTGCGGGCGAGCATCCGCACCGAGCGCGGCGCCCAGTCGGCGGCGCGTACCGCGTCGAGAATTGCACCACGAATGCGTTGTGCGGCGAAGCGGTCGAAGGGAACTCCACGGGATTCGTCATAACGACGGGCGGCCTCGACGAGCCCCAACGCTCCGGCCCGGGCCAACTCTTCGCGCTCTACGTGACGGGGAAAATGGACGGCGACTTGGAAGACGATGTGCTTCACCAGTGGCAGATGCTCTTCGATGAGAGCGGAGAGATCCTGCGGCGTCATTTCGCCCATGAGTAGTTTCGCCCTTCGTGTACACCAGTCGGGATGGGGTCCCGGCACAGTTCGACAAAGGGGGTTTCGACACACGAGAGCGAAACCTTTAGCGAAAATTCTGAAACTCACCCCTGATCGGGCCAAGCAGCGCCAAAAGATCTACTCCGACCTGGGGCTTTCTACCTAGGGCCGACCTCGTCACACTTCGCGGCGGGGGCGCCCGTCAAAGCTGAAGATACGAATCCCGCGGTCCATCAGGTCGGCCAGGAAGGCCCGGGGGTCGACCATTGCGGCCAAACCCGCGGCCCCGGGCAGTAAGCGCCCCGCGATGGTCCAGGCGGCCGCCGTCGCCGCGACCGCGGCCGCGCCCACCGCGGTCCGTTCGCTGACACCGACCACCGAGACTTCCTGCATGCCTTCGCGGCGACCCCGCAATTCGACACGCACGGCACCCGAGCGACCCTCGGGATGCGGGGGCCGCAGCATCGGGAAGCGCGCCGTCATCCGATCGCGACGCGTCGCCGACATCCGTGACGTGATGCGAGTGGCATCGGAGAACGACGGCACCAACAACAGTGCGTCGGCGAGCGCGGCGCGATAACAATCGCGCGCCGCCACCGGTTCGGGGAACCACAACAGCTCGCGACCGGAACCACCACGGCGCCGCACCCAAGCCTGCTCGCGCCAATCGAGCGCTGCCCCGGAGAGCGCGCGGTGATGCTGGCGCGCGCACGCGGGCCCACCGGTGCCGAACTTCGCTACATGAATCTCGTCGACGAAATCGAAGCGCTCCGCCGCGAAACGAGCGAGAACGCACGACAATCCGGGGCAAAAACCGGCGCCGACCACGATCGACACACCGGCGGCGCGCGCCTCGTCGGACAGCCCCAACAGCAACTGCACGTCCTCGATGGCGTCGGTCAGGCTCACCACGCTGACACCTCTACGCACGGCATTGCGGGCCCACTGCAATTGGGCGTGAGCTGGCGTCGCGAGCACGAGGACATCGACCAGGGGCACCTCGTGCGCGTCGCCCGCGACGACAGTCGCGCTGTCGCCCAGTGCACGGGCCACGGTTTCGGCCCGCTCGACTGCGCTGTCGGTCAGAACGACCTGGTCGACCGTCGACAGGGCCAGCAGCTGTCGGGCCACGCGGGCGCCGACCGCCCCGCAGCCGACGACCGCGGCCTTCACGACTCGATGTCGGCTTTGGTCAGCTCGCGCCAACCGCCCGATTGCGGGGGTACGCCGCCCGTGCCTCGTATGCGCAGCGCGGCGGCGACGAGCCCCGCGAGGCCCAGCGCCGTGAGCGCGCGGCGCACGATCGTGAGAACAGGTCGCGGCATCAGGGCCTCGGGTTGGGTTGGATCGGAAACTGTGGGGCTAGCAAGAATCGAACTTGCGACCTCACCCTTATCAGGGGTGCGCTCTAACCGACTGAGCTATAGCCCCGCAGCGGCGCGCAACCGTACCGCTCGCAGCTCACCGGTGGCTACCCGGTTAACCGCATACCGGTGAACCGGTGGCTATCCCGGACCTCGTTCGGAGGTCCATTCGGGGCCGGCGCCCCGTTCCGGGAGCCACTCATATCCGGGCCGCGCCGTTTCTTCTTGGATCACCGTTACCCGTACGCCGCCGATGAGATCGCTGATCAAGTTGAACAACACCGTGGCCAGCACCGTGAAGCCGGTCATGATCAACACCGTCAACAAGCCGCCGACCGCAAAGGCCCGGAACAGCTCGTCGCCGTTGAACTTGAAGTTGTCGAGCACCAGCAGGCTCTCGATGAACCCCTCGATGTTGTCGATCACACCCGAGCTCACCGCCACCCGCCACAAGATGGCCCCCGACACGAGCATCACGACCCACAGGCAGAAATAGAAGACCAGGGCCAGCTTGAGCACCGACCACGGCTCGACGTGACGCACGAGGCGGTGCACTCGGCGGGCCCGCTGGCGGCGGCTGGCCCGACGTGCTCGCCGGCCGCGAGGGGCGATGAGGGCCGCCTCGGACGCCGTCATCGTTTCCGCGCCCAACGGGCCGACCAACGCGTTCTGCACCCCCGTCGGGCGTTCCACGGCCGCCTCGGTACCCTTGCGCCGCTTTGCGGACTTGTTCGAACCGGTGTTGCGCTCTGGTTTGCTCCGCTCGAAGAGCCGCCCGGGCTCGGTCAGTGCGGGACCCGACGCCAGGAACTCGTCGATGCGGGCATCGGCAGCATCATCCGCGAGTGGACGGGGACGCACGGGCGGCGGGCTGGCACCGTTGGCGGCGGCCTCACCGCTCGGAGCGGCGGTGCCGGTCGATGTCGGCCGGCTTGCGGCTGATCGCCCTGCCTCGGCGTCCGCCGTCGGTTGGCGCGGTTTGGTCCGCGGTACCGGGTCATCAGTGGGCACGGGAATCGAGTCTACGGGTCCTAGTCCCTCAGCAGGCGTAGCCCCCCGTGGTATCGAGCACCGCCGCCCGGGCGCGGGCCTGTGATCGCCCGATGGCGACCCGCACCTCGACGCAGGAACCCCGGGTCTCGTAGCCGACGAGGCGGGCCCCGTTGGCGCGGGCGAGCGCAAGGGCCTCGTCCTCACCCGCGAGAACGGCGCCGAGCGCCGCCGCATCGGCCGCCGCCTGCGCGCGGGCCGCGCCGACCGCGGCCTGCGCGGTCAACGACACGATCGCCGTCACCAACCCCACCGCCAGCAAACAGAGCACGGTGACCATGCCCGCGCTAGCGCGCTCGTTTCGCCCTACGCCGTACGCCATCGTGATCTACCTCTGAAAGAGGGGCGTCAGCGACGCCGTGCGTTTACTCGGCGACTTCGTCGTCACCGGCAAAGACCGGCGCCGCAGCCGCGACATAGTGACCGGCGCCGAGGTTCATGATGCGCACACCGGTGGCATCACGACCCTGCACCGAGATCTCGGCGGCGGCCATGCGGATGATGATGCCGCCCGAAGCGATGACGAACAGGTCGTCGTCGTCGCCCACGAGGAACGCGGCCGCCACCGATCCGCGTTGTTCGGTGATGCGGATGCCGCGCACGCCGAGGCCGCCGCGACCTTGGCGGGGGAAACGATCGAGCGGCGTGCGCTTGCCGAAGCCCGCGGCCGTGATGTGCAAGTGCATCGCACCGTCGCGGGCCACGTCACACGACACGAGATCGTCGTCGCTGCGGAATCGCATGCCCGCGACACCGGCCGCCGTGCGCCCCATGGGTCGCACCTCGTCTTCGGCGAATCGGATCGTCTGCCCCGACCGCGACGACATGAACACATCGTTGGTGCCGTTGGTCGGCACGACGGTGACGAGCTCGTCGCCATCGTTGAGCTTGATGGCGATGAGGCCGGCGCGCAGCGACGAGTCGTACTCGTTGAAGCGGGTTTTCTTGACTCGCCCCTTCTTCGTGGCGAAGAAGAGGTAGCGGCTCGTCTCGTAGTCACGCGTGTCGATGATGGCTTGCACGCGCTCGTGGCCCTGCAACGGCAACAAGTTGACGATCGCAGTGCCGCGCGCCGTGCGACTCGTCATCGGTATCTCGTGGGCCTTGAGTCGATAGACGCGGCCGAGGTTGGAAAAGAAGAGCAGGTACGCGTGCGCGGACGTGTGGATCACCTTGGTGATGTAATCCTCGTCCTTGAGCGCGGCACCGGTGACGCCGCGTCCGCCGCGGCTCTGCGTGCGGAACTCTTCGGCCTTGACGGTCTTGACGTAACCGGCCGAGCTCATCGTGAAGACGAGGTCTTCATCTTCGATGAGATCTTCGATATCGATCTCGCCCGGATCGTGCGCCAACTCGGTGAGCCGCGGCGTGGCGTAGTCGTTGCGGACCACCGTCAACTCGTCTTTGATGACGGCGCGCAACCGCACCTCGTCACCCAGGATCGCCTGTAGCTCGGCGATCTGTTGGCGCAGCTCGGCCAGTTCGGTTTCGAGGTTGCCGCGACCGAGCCGCGTCAGCCGCACGAGTTGCATGTCGAGGATGTGATTGGCCTGTCGTTCGCTGAACTCGAAGCCCGTACCCATGAGTGCGTTGCGGGCCGATTCGCGATCTTCAGATGCGCGGATCGCGGCGATGATCGCATCGATCATGTCGATGGCCCGCAAAAGGCCTTCGACGATGTGCTCGCGCTTTTGTGCCTCGTCGAGTCGGTATTGGCTGCGGCGGCGCACGACCACGCTTTGATGGTCGATGTATGCGACCAACATGTCGCGCAGGTTGAGCGTGCGAGGGACACCGTCGACCAGTGCCACCATGTTGACCGAGAACGTGCTCTGCAACGCGGTGTGTTTGAACAAGTTGTTCAAGATCACATTGGCATTGCCATCGCGCTTGAGTTCGATCACCAACCGAGTGCTTTCGCCCGCCGACTCGTCGTTGACGTCGGCAATGCCTTCGATCTCGCGCGCCTTGACCAACTCGTGGATGCGCCCGGCGACCATGCCCGGCGAGATCTGATAGGGCAACTCGGTGACCACGATGCCTTGGCGGCCTGGGCGGATCTCTTCGATCTCGGCGCGCGCCCGCACGCGTATCGAACCGCGGCCGGTGTGATAGGCACTGTTGAGCCCCGAGCGACCCAAGATGATGCCGCGCGTCGGGAAGTCGGGCCCTTTGACGAACTGCGTGAGCTCGTCGACGGTGGCGTCGGGATTCGCGAGCAGGTGCACGACGGCGTCGACGACCTCGCCCAGGTTGTGCGGAGGAATGTTGGTGGCCATGCCTACCGCGATGCCCTGCGAGCCGTTGACCAACAAGTTGGGAAAGCGCGCGGGGAGAACAACCGGCTCGCGTTTGGAGCCGTCGTAGTTGGCGGCAAAATCAACCGTGTCCTCGTCGATACCGTCGAGCAGGCGCATGGCCAAGTTGCCGAGGCGGCACTCTGTGTAGCGCTGGGCGGCCGGCGGGAAGTCGGGCGAGCCGTAGTTGCCCTGGAAGTCGATCAGCGGATGGCGCAACGAGAACGGCTGCGCCATGCGCACCAACGCGTCGTAGATCGCGGAGTCACCGTGCGGGTGGTAGTTACCCATGACGTCGCCCGTGACGCGCGCGCACTTGACGCGGCTGCGGTCGGGCCGATAGCCGGCGTCGAACATGCTCCAGAGAATGCGGCGATGTACGGGCTTGAGACCATCGCGCACGTCAGGCAACGCGCGACTGATGATGACCGACATCGCGTAGTCCAAGAAGGAACTTTCCATCTCTTCTTGGATCTCGATCATCTGCACGCCGACGCGTGCGCCACCATCACCGCCGTCGCCGGTGGTGTCGGCAGTTGGGTTGGAATTGTCGCCCGGGGGCTCTTCGGGAGGTAGGTCACTCATCGTGTGGTCGTCATCGTTCGTCGTTGGGGGCAGATCAGAAGTCGAGGTTGCGTACTTCGCGCGCGTTGGTGACGATGAAGTTCTTGCGGCTCTCGACGTCGTCACCCATCAAAATGCTGGTGATCTCATCGGCGATGGCCGCTTGTTCGATCGTCACTTGGAGCAGCGTGCGCAGCGATGTATCGATGGTGGTATCGCGCAGCTCTTGCCAACCCATCTCGCCGAGGCCTTTGAGTCGCTGAAAGTCGGCCTTGTGGTTGGGACGGCCGTTGAGGAACGCGGCCTTCGCGATGTCGTCTTTGAGGTAGACCTTTTCTTTGCCGATGTCGGTCGAATACAACGGCGGTTGCGCGATGTACACGTAACCCGCCTCGACCAGTGGTCGCATCTGGCGGAAGAAGAACGTGAGCAGCAACGTGCGGATGTGGCTGCCGTCGACGTCGGCGTCGGCGAGGATGATCACCTTG
>JBDTLT010000139.1:0-14201 GCA_039934635.1 Acidimicrobiales bacterium | reverse complement strand
CGACGTTGGCCATCGTGGCGCCATACATCTCGAGCAACTTGACGATGCGGGAGTACGAAGTGCGCATCTGCGCGGTCATGTCGCCACCGGGTTCGGTGGCGCCGTCGACCGCCGACGCCGTCTGGCCCGAGATGTAGATCGTCTTGCCGACGCGCACCGCCTGCGCGAAGCCGTAACCGACCTCGGCGGCGGTGCCGAAGCGGCGTACATCGCGTTTCTTGGACATCGGTTAGAGGCCTGCCAACACCGATTCGCACGAACTCACGCTGATGCCACCCGACGCTTCGACGTTGAGTTGCGTGACCACGCCGTCTTCGATGACCACGGCGTAGCGCTGCGACCGCAAGCCGAGCCCGAAGCCGGTGCCGTCCATCACGAGGTCTATCGCACGCGTGAAGTCGCCGCTGCCGTCGGCCAGCATGACGATCTTGTCGCCGACGTCATGCGCCTTGCCCCACGCGTCCATCACCCATGCATCGTTGACCGCGATACACGCGATGGTGTCGACGCCCTTCGCCTTCAACTCGTCAGCCTGCGTGACGAAGCCGGGGAGGTGCACCCGTGAGCAACCGGGCGTGAATGCGCCGGGCACTGCGAACAGCACAACCTTGCCCTTGCCCAACACTTCGCTGGTGCGTACTGAAACCGGTGAGCCCTCGGGGCCCATCGTCTTCAACTCGATATCCGGAATCCGATCGCCGACCGCCAGAACCACGTTTCCTCCTGTAATGAATGTGAACGCGGATCTTAGAGGATCTGTGCGACGATCACGCCGGCTCCGTGGTTCGACAACTACGCAGAAGGCGATAGGAAACGAGCGAGTACCTCGTTGTACACGGCAGTCTGCTCCGCGTAGGGAGAATGCCCGGCGCCCTCGATTTCGACCAATGTCGAACCACCGACCGCCGCGGCGGTGGCGCGCATCAGCCATGGCAACGTGAGCCCGTCCTCGGTCCCCACGATGAACAGCGTGGGTACGGCGAAGTTGCGATAGTCCCCCACCGGCTGATCGCGCCACGCTTCGTACGCTTCGAGCCCGCGCGGGCCATCGCGCACCGGGTTGAGCCGGCTGAGCGCACGATAGAGGTACGACCGGTCGGGGCACCGCTGATCGAAGCCGGGCGCGAACAGATGGTCGAGTACGTCGAATCCGTTGTTGGTGATCTTGTCCATCATCGATACCGACCACTCCGCGAGCGCGGTCGTGGCGAAGTTGAACGGAGTGTCGGACATGACGAGGCGATCGACGCGCTCGGGCTCGGCGATCGCGACACCGGAGACTGCGAGTCCGCCCATCGACTGGCCGATGAGGTGCGCGCGCTCGATGCCGAGATGATCCATCAGGGCCAGCAGATCGTCGCGATGAATGTTGTCGGTCGGCGGCAATTCGCCGAACGTGCTCTGACCGAAACCACGAGCGTCATAGGTGACACAGCGGAATCGATCTTGCAGCGCCGCGACCTGTGCCCACCAGTGCAGCCGCGTGCCTTCACCGCCGTGCGCAAAGACGATCCAAGGGCCGCTGCCCGTCACCTCGTAGTAGAGCGCGGCACCGTTCAGTAGTTGTGTCGGCACGGCGTGCTGCCTATGCGCCCGAGTCGATGAAGGCGGTCATCGCGTTGAACTGGATGGCGGTGAAGAGCGGGATGAGCACGTCGGTGTGATACGGATGATCGCGATACACGTCGAGCGCGGCTTGATCGGCAAACACGGTTTCCCACACGAACGTGCACGGTGACTTGTTGATCGGCAGCGCGTCGTGCACCACGCTCGAGACAACGCCGTCGACGTTGTCCGTGGCGGCGGCGAGCGCACTGCGCATGCGTTCGAGATGGGCCGGATTGGGGTTCTCGATCGACAACAACATCACGCGGCGGAGCATGGTCACCATGCAAGCACGTGGACGCCACTCTGTACGACTTTGACTTTGCGTGTTGCGTCAGTCACTTTCTGTGGTTGTCAGTGGTCCTCTTCGCTTCGCTCGGGTCCGCGCCAGTCCGTTGCGGCCGACCCGCACAGAACGCTCACCGGCACCGCCTTCGACTTCGCCGTCCACCGACCCGACGGCAGTCAGGGTTGACGAATGTCACCTGTCGGTCAACCACGATGAGGACTGCCGACTTTACCACCCATCCTTGTTAGGTTAACCTTACAGAAATGCGCTGCACGAAGATCCTCCTGGCCGCCCTGCCTGTCGCCGTCCTGGTGGCGGGATGTTCCGACGATGGCGGCGGCGGCAGCGCGGCAACCGAGCCGGTGACGGTGACCCTGACCGACGCCGGCTGTGATCCGACGGTGGTCTCGGCCACGGGCGGCACCGTGACATTCGCGGTCAAGAACGACCGCGACAGCAAAGCGGAGTTCGAGATCCTGTCGAAGACGCCCGAGATCCTCGTCGAGAAGTTCCTCGAGTCGAAGGCCGCCGGCAACTTCCAGGTCAACCTCAAAGCGGGCTCCTACGAGATCATCTGCGGCGCGCCGTCGGATACCCGCGCGGCCCTCACGATCACCGGTCAGGGCGACGTCGCCGTGCTGAAGGTCGACAAGGCCGCGCTCGACGCCGCAGTGACGGCGTACACCGCATATGTCCGTGAGCAGACCAAAGCGCTCGAGACCGGAACCAAAGCCTTCACCGATGCGGTGCGGGCCGGCGACACGGAAAAGGCCAAGACGCTGTACGCGCAAGTACGCATCCCCTGGGAACGCATCGAGCCGGTGGCCGAACTGTTCCCCGACTCTGATGGCGTGATCGACTCGCGCGCCGACGACTTCGAACAGAAAGAAGCCGACCCGGAGTTCACCGGCTTCCATGCCATCGAATACGGCTTGTGGGCCAACGGCACGATCGGCGGGGCCAAAGTCGATCTCGTTTCGCTCGCCAATGGGCTCGACAAGGACATCGCCGCACTCATCGCGCTGGTGAACGGCCTCGAAATCCAACCGCAGGTGATGACCAACGGTGCTGCCGCGTTGATCGAAGAAGCGGCCAACACCAAGATCACCGGCGAAGAAGAGCGCTACTCGAAGACCGACCTCGCCACATTCGCCGCCAACGTCGAAGGCGCACGTAAGGTATTCGACCTGGTCGAAGTATTGTTGAGCGGCGTGAACAAGAAGCTCGACGACAGCATCACCAAAGACTTCACGACCGTCGACGACTTGCTTGCGAAATACAAAGAGGGCGCGGGTTACGCGTCGTACGACAAGGTCACCAACGGCGACCGAGACAAGTTCAAGACTTCGATGGCGTCGCTGTCCGAAGACTTGGCTCAGGTCACGGGCTCGTTCGGCCTGGAAGTCGTCGAGTGACGTGAGCGATCCAACCCGTACAACGCTGTCGCGCCGTCGACTGCTCGCGGCTGCGGGCGTCGCCGGCGTCGGCGTTACCGGCGTGGGGGCCGCGGCTGCTATCAATCGCTCGGGCAATGGCGACACCGAGACGGTCACTTCGACAAAGGGTTTCGTTCCGTTCCAAGGTGACCACCAGAGCGGCATCGTCACACCGCATCAACAACACGGGCTAGTCGCCGCATTCAACGTGACGGCACGCGACCGCGAGAGCCTCATCGAGATGTTCAAGTCGCTGACCGCGACGACACGCGACGTGATGGCCGGCCGATCGGGCGAAGTGCGTGACGCGCTACTTCCGCCCGACGACAATCTCATCTTGAGCCCGCAAATCGATCCCGACGCGCTGACCATCACGCTGGCGGTCGGTGAGTCGCTCTTCGACGATCGGTTCGGCCTCACCGCGCAAAAGCCGACGCGGCTCGTGCGGATGCCCGCGTTCCCCAACGACGAGCCGCACCCCGACACCAGCCACGGCGATCTGCTCATCCAGATCTGCGCCGACCACGACGACACGTGCACACACGCGCTGCGTCGTCTCATGCGCACGAGCCGCAAATACCTCACACTGCGCTGGATGCTGTCGGGCTTCGTGCGTCCCAACGAATTGCCGCACGGCCGTACGTCGGTTCGCAATCTGCTCGGCTTCAAGGACGGCACCGCCAACCTCGACACCACGGACATCGCGCTGATGAACCAACACGTGTGGGTCCAGCCGGGTGACGACGAACCCAAGTGGACGGCCGGCGGCAGCTACATGGCAGTGCGCGTGATCCGCAATCGTGTGGAGTTCTGGGATCGCACCGCGCTGCGTACGCAAGAGCTCATCATCGGTCGTTCCAAAGCGAGCGGCGCACCCCTCGACGGCAGCCTCGAAACCGACGTCCCGCGCTACAGCGTCGACCCCGACGCTCGTGTCACTCCCATGAGCGCACACATCCGGCTCGCCAATCCGCGCACGACCGACACCGAGTCGAGTCTCCTCTTGCGCCGCGGCTTCAACTACAGCCTCGGGTTCACGCCAAACGGCCAACTCGACCAAGGCCTGCTCTTCGTATGCTTTCAGCGAGACCTCGCCAAGGGCTTCATCGCCGTGCAAGAGCGGCTCAATGGCGAAGCCCTCGAGGAATACATCAAGCCAATCGGGGGCGGCTTCTATTTCGCCCTTCCGGGGGTCGCTCGCGGCGACGGTTGGCTCGGAGAGGACCTACTGTCATGAGCCGCCTATCCACGGAGAAACTGATGCGTTCAAAGGGTCCCATTGCTCTCGCGTTAACGGCGATCTTGCTCTTTGGTGGCGTCGCCTGCGGTGGCGACGACAAAGAGGCGGACGAAACCGAGGAGACCGGTCACGCGGTTGTTCCTGATGCGGCGGTCACGCAAGGTCTGGCGGCGACGCAGCAGTTGCTGGCCGATATCGCGTCGGGCAAGACCACCGACAAGACCAAGGCCCTCGACGCCGTCGAGGCGAGCTGGGCCTCTTACGAAGGGACGATCAAGCAGAACGAGGTCGAGCTCTATCTCACCTTCGAAGACGCGCTGGCGGCAATGCAAAAGGCGGTCAAAGCGAGCAACAGCGCCGACATCACGACGGCTGCGACCAAGTTCGCCACGACCGCCCAGACGTATCTGGCCAAGCATCCCGGGTGAGTGTGATGCGCCGCGTCCTGCTGGCGGCCGGACTGTTGCTGCTGGTCGTGTTGGCTTCGGCCTGCTCGTCATCGGGTGGGTCGGGGGGTGTGTCGCGCGCGGACGGTATCCGTGAACTCGAGCAGACCCGCCGGTCGATCGACCGCACGCTCGAGTTGATCAAGTCGGGCCAAGCCGAGCAAGCCTTCGAAGAGGCCAAGACCGGCTACCTCTCGCATTTCGAGCACGTCGAGATCCCGTTGCGCGTTGCCGACGCGTCGCTCACGGTCGACGCGGAGACGACGTTCGCCGAAATCCGCCAGATGATCAGCAGCGGCGAACCCGTCGACGACATCCGCGATCGCATCGTCGACCTGCGCGGCTTGATGGACGAGGCAGAACGCAAGCTGACCGACGCGGGCGTCGGCGCGCCGATGATGGTGATGACGCAATCGTTCCTCATCTTGTTCCGCGAAGGCTTCGAGGTCGTGCTGCTGCTGTCGGTCATGCTCGGCTATCTCGAGGCGGCCAAGAGCACGCGCTACCTGCGCCCGATTCTCGTGGGCGTCGGCCTCGCCGTCGTCGCGACCGTGCTGACCGTGCTGTTGATGCCGGTGTTGTTCTCGGTATTGCCCATCAACCGCGAGGTGCTCGAAGCAATCACGGCACTGGTCGCGGTCGCCGTGTTGTTCTACGTCAGCTTCTGGTTGATCCAACGACTCGAACAGAAACGTTGGATGGAATTCGTTCGCGCCCGGCTGTGGTCAGCCATCTCGATCGGATCGACTGCGTCGTTGGTCGCGGTCGGTTTCACCGCGGTGTATCGAGAAGGCTTCGAGACCGCGCTCTTCTACCAATCGATCCTGAGCTTCGGCGGTGGCTTGGGCGGCTACATCCTCTTGGGTGTGGCGCTGGCCGTCGTTGCCCTCGCGATCGTGGCGTGGCTCGTGTTCTACGCCGGGCGGCGCCTGCCGGTGCGCACGTTCATGAACGTCGCGGTCGCAATGGTGATGGCGACATCGGTGGCGTTCCTCGGCAACGCGGTGCATACGCTGCAGGCCGCGGACGTCATCCCCTACCACCGCCTCGACGGCTGGCCGCGCGCATCGATCTTCCTCGCCGAGGCGACGGGATACTGGCCAACGCTGGCATCGGTCGTTGCCCAGATCGCTCTGACCCTCGTCTACCTCGCGGGTGGGTTGTACACATTCGTGGTGCGGCCACGCCGCGCGATGGCGCGCCGACCGACGCTCACGACGGTGACTCGAGCGGCATGACCGGTCACGACCGAGTGCGTATCGGCGTCGACGTCGGCGGCACGTTCACCAAGGCGGTTGCGCTGTCGCTGGCGTCGGGCGAAGTCACCGCCACTTCGGTCTTGCCCACGACTCACCAAGATCCTGCGGGCGTTGCCGCGGGCGTCGTGCACGCGGTCGCCGATGTCGCGGCGCAGGTCGGCGCCGAACGCGTCGAGCTCGTCACGCACTCGACGACGCAGGCCGTCAATGCGCTGCTCGAAGGCGACGTCGGTCGCGTCGGCGTGATCGGCCTCGGCCGCCGGCCCGATCTCAAGCAAGCCGAACGCCGCACCCGCCTCGGCAACGTCGACGTCGCGCCCGGACGGCGCCTCGATGTCGCGAGTGTGTTCTTCGACGTGACCGACGGGCTGCCGTCCGACGCGATCGCAACGACCTTTGCTCGCTGGCGCGAAGAAGGTATCGAGTCGGCGTGCGTTGCCGAAGCATTCGCGCCCGATGACCAACGCAACGAGGACGCCGTCGCCGTTCTTGCGCGCGAGGCGGGCTTGGCCATCTGCACCTCGTCCGAACTCACCGGCCTCTACGGTCTCGAACTGCGCGCCGTCACCGCCGCGCTCAACGCGTCGATCCTTCCGATCGCGGTACGCACCGCGCAGTATGTCGCCGACGGCGTGCGCGCGGCCGGCATCGTCGCCCCGGTGATGGTGATGCGCTCTGACGCGGGCGCGACCGACCTCGAGGGCTTTCAAAAGTCGCCCGTGCGTACGCTCTACAGTGGTCCGGCGGCATCGGTCGCCGGTGCATTGCGCTACAGCGGCGTGACCAATGGCGTCGTGGTCGAAGTCGGTGGCACATCGACCAACGTGGCCGGCATCCGTCTCGGACGACCGGCGCTGTCCTACGTGCAAGTGGCGTCGCATGCGACTGCATTGCGGTCGGTGGACGTACGCGTCGTTGGTGTCGCCGGCGGCTCGATGCTGCGAGCGCGTCGCAAAAGGTTGTACGGCGTCGGCCCCCGCAGCGCGCACATCGCAGGTTTGCCCTATTCGTGTTTCGAGCCACCCGAACACCTCGCGGGCGCGGTTGCCGAAGTGATCAGCCCGTGCGCGGGCGACCCGCACGAATACGTCGCGTTGCGTCTCGCGGACGGGTCACACGCCGCGATCACGTTGACGTGCGCTGCCAATCTTCTCGGTCTCGCGCACGACGACGACTACTGCTTTGCCGACCCCGCATCCGCGCGTGTCGCGTTCGCCGCCGCCGGGGCCTTGCTGCACTTGCCTCCCGTCGAAGTCGCACGACGCATGCTCGACGCGGCCGCCGAAGTCGTGTGCGAGTTGGTGCTCACCATCATCAAGTCGAGCGAATTGCACGAACCACAACTCGTCGTCGTCGGCGGCGGGGCCGGCGGCCTCGGCCGCCACGTGGCGGCGTTGCTCGGTCTCGAGTGCGTGGTGCCGTCCAGCGCGGAGATCATCTCGTCGATCGGCGACGCACTCTCGCTCGTGCGCGCCGAGCGCGAACGCACGATGACGCTCCTCGACGCCGACGCCATCCGCGTGCTCGTCGAACAGGTCACCGAAGAAGCGCTCGCGGCCGGCGCGTCGCCGCTGGGCCTCGACGTCCGCGTCGAAGAAGAGCCCGAGCGCGGTCTCGTACGAGCGGTGGCCACCGGGGCGGTGGGCCTGCAGTCGGGAGCGCTGCCCGGTCGGGCGCTGGCGAGCACGGCGGAGATCAACGACGTCCTCGGTGAGGGCTGGCACGTCGAGGCCGTGGGCACCTACTGGCTGGCGACGCGCGCCGGGCGCGTCGAGGTGCTCGACCGCTTCGGCGAATCGATCGCCGACATCAACGGCGATGTCGTCGCGGTGACCGATCTCGGTAGTGCAGTCGAGCGCATGACCCGCTACCGCGGCCCGGTGACGTTGCGTCCGTCGGTCTGGGTCTTGCATGGGGCCAGCTTCGTGGAGTTACCGTCAGCCGACCAGGCGATCGCCACCGATCTCGTCGGGGCAGCCGAGACGGCTCGACTCATCGTGGGGAGGAATCGCTGATGGCGGTCTACGTGTCGCTTGCGAAACGACGCAGGCACACCGCGGTGGTGGCCGTCGCCACGCTCGTCGTCGGCCTGGTGATCGGCTTCGCGATCGGCACGACTCGCACGACGTCACTCGACGATCGCGTGCAAGCGGTGCACACCGACGCCGACCGCCTCGCGACCCGACTCGTCGCACTCGACATCGAATATCGCGATGCGCTCGCCGGAGGTGGCGACGACTTCGACACGAGCGTGACCGCTCCTCTTGCCAAGGTCCAGGCCGACACCGTGCATCTGCTCGATCGCGCACCGTGGGTCGGCGCCGACCAACGCGGGGAGGTTCTCGACAAGATCGCGAAGCTCGCGGTGCTGGCAAAGGCCCGCACGGCCGCCGACGACTTTCTGACGGCGTTGAACGACGCGTCGGCACTGGTTCGCTCGACCTTTGGCGCAGGTTGATCGCTTTCGTTGTCCCGCTCGACCGGCCGCTCGGGACGATCAGCGCAAGGTGAGGATCGCTTCGGCAAATTCGCGCGGCGCTTCCTGCGGCACATTGTGGCCCACACCGGGGAGCACGAAACGTTCGAACTCTCCGGTGAACAGATGCCGGTTTCGTTCGGGCGTCGAGACCGGCGCAACACCGTTGTCGCCACCGTGCAACGCGATCGTCGGCACGCCGATCTGCGGTCGCGCCGCGAGACGCTGCTCGGTCTCTTCGACCGCGGGATCGCCGGGCACGAGGCCGAATCGGTGACGATACGAATGGATGACGACCTCGACGAAGTCGGGATTGTCGAACGACGCCGCGGTCTGCGCGTAGGTCGCCTCGTCGAAGCGCCACTGCGGTGACCACAGCCCCCAGAGGAGCTTGCAGAACTCGTGTCGATATTGCTCGAGACCCGCTCGGCCCCGCTCGCCGTGGAAGTAGTACTGATACCACAGCGCATGTTCGACCACGGGTGGCGCCGGGCGCGCCGAGCCCGCGACATCCAACACGTTGTAACCGCCGCACGTCACCAGCCCTCGCACCCGGTCGGGCCACAGCGCGGCCATGATGCAAGCCGCTCGACCGCCCCAATCGAAACCGCCGAGCACCACGCGATCGAGGGCGAGGGCATCGACGAGCGCCTGCAGATCATGAGCGAGCGCAGCCTGCTGTCCGGAACGCGCGACGTCGGGCGAAAGAAAGGTCGTAGGTCCATAACCGCGCAGATACGGCACGATCACTCGCCGGCCGGCGGCGGCCAACAAGGGCGCCACTTCGTCGTAGGCGTGGGCGTCGTAGGGGAAGCCGTGCAACAGCACGACGGGTCGGCCATTGGACGGGCCCGAATCCTCGTACGCGACGTCGAGAACCCCCGCATTGATGCGCTGCACCACGAGCGCGGACCTTACCGCAGGCGAGCGATGATCCGTTGGGCGACGTGCGACGGCTTGCGCCCGACGGTCAACATCGCATTGCGGCCCGTGCCCAACGCGCCGCGGCTGAACCGCGGGGTCAACGCGGTGCGCACCTGGTTGACGAAGCCGGGCACGAAGTGGCGCCGGCCCTTGGCCGCCGCGTCGAGCGACTGCACCGCCACGTCCCGGGCATCCATCACCTCTGCACCGTTGTTGTCGACGGGCGCTCCCGGCAAGTCGTTGATCTCGGTGCGAGTCGGGCCGGGCATCACTGCCGTGACGACCACATTGCGCCCCCGGATGTCCGCGTCGGCCGCCTGCGACAGGTGGTTGAGGAACCCTTTGCTCGCGCTATAGCTCGCCAAGCCGGTGATGGGCCCGGAGCCGCAAACCGACGACACGTTGATGATGTTGCCCCGCGTGGAGCGCGCCGACATCGCGCGAATCGCCGCGTGGGTGAGGACCATCGGTGCCAGCGCGCACACGGCGACGAGTTCTTCGTGACGGGCGAGCGGCTGCTCATGAAACGCACCGGCCACCGCGATGCCGGCATTGTTGATCAACAAATCGATCGGTGCGTCGGTGCGAGCGATGCGCTCGGCCACGATCTCGACCTGCGCGCGATCGGCGAGGTCGGCTCGAAGGACCTCGACCTCGACACCCTTGGCCCGCAGTTCAGCCGCGAGCGTTTCGAGCAACTCGAGACGGCGCGCCACGAGAACGAGATTTGTACCTTCGGCGGCCAGCGCCCGAGCAAACTCTGCACCGATCCCCGAGGATGCACCGGTAACCAGCGCTCGTTCCCAACGTGACATCGAGAGATCGTACAGTTGGCAATTCGCCGATCGCGCCCGAATGGAGAATCCAACGGCTGGCGACCCATCCGACCATGGACCCGACAACCCAGCCGCTCACCCAAAGTGCGATCACATCCGCCGCCATGACGTCTCCATCTCGAGATCGTCGCCACGGCAGCGACCTTGCTTGATGATCAACGTTGACGATTCTTCATTCAGCCGAATGACGTATCGCATAGGCTCGGCGCGGGCACGGCCAGACTCGGGGGATCACCATGGCGCGCACATTTCAGGACTTCTGCTCGGAGAACCTCGCTCAGTTCGGCATGTCGGTGGCGCCATCGGACATACCGGACTACGACACGGTGCGAGCCGTGATGACAAAGATCTTGCAATGGACGACCACCGTCGACGACATCACGTGGACCATCATTCGGGGCGCCGATCTCTCTGACGGTCTGTGGTACGCCGGCTTCTTCGAAGGTTGGGAGGGGCTCTACCAGCTCTACAAAGGCAACTCCGCCGGCACCTACGTCGACACGCAAAACAACATCGTCACGTGTATCGACCACGCCCGTCATCAAGCCGAAGACGAGCCGACGGGTCTTGCCGGAGGCACCGGCGTCGACGACGTGATCGGTGAGACGTCGCAATAGTGCGTCCATCCCCAAAACCTGGCCGTAGCGCATGAGGGAACATCATCCCCGGCGGGCATTGCTCAGAGGCCACGGTTATTTCAAACGCCTGGGACCAGGCATCGTCACCGGCGCCGCCGACGACGACCCTTCGGGGATCGGCACCTATTCGCAAGTCGGCGCGGCGCAAGGTGTCTCGCTGCTCTGGATGGCTCCGTTCCTACTCCCCCTCGCGGTTGGCGTTCAGGAATCGACGGCGCGTCTCGGCTTGGTGACGGGCAAAGGGCTCGGCACGCTCATCCGCGAGCGCTTCCCTCGCTGGGTCCTCGTCGTTTCCGTCGTCCTCGTAACGCTGGCCAACACGTTGAACATCGCGGCCGACCTCGCATCGATGGGCGCCGCGCTGCGACTACTCGTGCCGCTACCCACCGCGCTCGGCGTCGTCATGTTGGCCGTCGGGATGGCGTTCGCCGAAGTCGCCGTGCCCTACCACCGCTATTCGCGGGTGCTGCGTTGGTTCGCGCTGTCATTGTTGGCATACGTCCTCGTGCTCGGCGTGGTCCACGTCGATTGGATGATGGTGCTCACACGGACCTTCGTTCCGCGGTTTCCGTTCGACGCGACCAACATGATCGCTCTCACTGCGATCGCGGGTACGACGATTTCACCGTACCTGTTCTTCTGGCAGGCATCCGAGGAAGTGGAAGAGCGCGGCGATCGCCCGACCGTGTCCATCGACCGTGCCCACATGATCGCGATGCGCGTCGATGTCTGGACGGGCATGTTGTCCGGCGTCGGCACGATGTTCGCCATCATGTGCACTGCGGCCGTCACGCTGGGCGCGTCGGGCTCGGTCAACATCTCCAGCGCCGAACAAGCGGCACAAGCGCTCGAACCCCTCGCCGGCAGCTTCGCCAAGGTGCTCTTCGCGGTCGGGATCCTCGGACTCGGTCTGCTCGCGGTGCCGGTACTCGCCGGATCGACCGCGTACGCGGTTGCCGAGGCGTTCCATTGGGACGAGGGCCTGAGCCGCAAGATGAGGGATGCGCCGGGTTTCTACGGCGTGATCGTCGGATCGATGGCCATCGGTCTGGCATTGCTCGCATTCGGCGTCAACCCGATTCGGGCGCTGTATGTCGCCGCGATCTTCAACGGTCTCACTGCTCCGCCGTTGATCTTGTTGATCGTCATCCTGTGTCGCTCGCAAGGTGTGCTGGGCGACTTTCGATCACGGTGGCCGTCGATCGTCGCGACTTCCGTGGCCGGCATCGCCATGACGGTCTTTCCGGTCGCCGCGCTGCTGCTCTCGTAATGGCCCGCGCCGCGCCCGAAACGGCGCGGGCGAGGCCACGATCGGCCCTTGTTCGACGGCCTTCACGACGAGGTGCCACAGGCGGCCGGTAGGTGTGGCCTTCGTCATATATAGTGTGGTCATCCGTCATACACGGAGACGCGGCCGACAGGGGCCGTGTACCAACCGGGGGGATTCATGAAGTTGGTTGACCAAGTCCACAACGGGCAACGCCGGCGAACGGCTTCGTCGCGACGGCTCCGCGCGGTGGCTGTGGTAGCCGCGCTGGCCTTCGTCGCGGCGGCCTGCGGCGACAGCAAGAGCGACAGCGCCACGAACACCGGTCCGAGCACGACTGCCGCGATTGCGGCTACGACGACCACCACGTTGCAGCCGGTGAGCGGCGGCACGTTGACGTTCGGCGCCTACTCCAACATTCCGGGTCTCGATCCAATCGTGGCGTTGGGCAGCGGTACATCCGGAGCGATCCAGATGGCGACGATCTTCGGTGCACTCGCGCGCTACGACACGGCGAAGAAGATCTACACACCGGACATGCTCGAGTCATTCACCGCAAATGCGGACTCGACCGAATGGACCCTCAAGATCCGCTCTGGCATCAAGTTCAGCGACGGCACCGACTTCAACGCCGAAGCAGTTCGCTTCGGGTTGAACCGCCACCGAGTCGGCAACAGCATCCCGCTGGCGAATTGCGCCGACTGGGTCGCCTGCCCGCGCAACACGCAGTCATCGGCCGCCTACATGGCCCTGGTGAAGGACATCGTCGCGACCGACAACCTCACGCTCAAGGTCACCCTGACCGAACCATGGACGTCGTTCCCGTACACGCTGGCCTCCGAGCCCGGCATGATCCCGTCGCCGACCGCGCTGAAGAAGTGCGACGCCACCAAAAACCCCAACCTCTGTGACTTCAACTTGAAGCCAGTGGGCGCCGGGCCGTACATGATCAAAGAGTTCAGGGTCGGCGAGTCCATTGAGGTGGTCAAGAATCCCGGCTACTTCAACGGGCCTGTCTACCTCGACGGCATCAAGTTCATCGCGCTCGGCGACCTCGGTGGCGACAAGACCTACGACGCCTTCAAGACGGGCACCATCCAGGGCGCCTACTTGCGAGTGGCGAGCGCAGTCGCGCAGGCCAAGGCCGACAAGGCGACGGGCATCCCCGGCATCGACCAAGCCGGTGAGACGATGCTCATCAACGCCGGCGCGACCGTGAACTGTGTCGGCGGCGCACCGGCACCGGTGTGCGTCGGCAAACCCGACGGGCAAACGCCGACGACACCCGTGACGACCAACCTCAAAATTCGTCAAGCAATCGTGGCAGCGTTCGATCCCAAGACATGGAACACCCGTGTGTACCAAGACAAGGGGCTCACCGGCACGGAGCTGTTCCAGAAGAGCTTCCCGTGGGATCCCGGAGTCGCCGGCCCGACGTTCGATCTCGAAAAGGCCAAGTCGCTCGTGACCCAAGCGAAGGCCGAAGGATGGAACGGGTCGGTACGCGTGCTCTTCACCAACTCGGCCGTTGACGCGAACGCAGCCATTGCGCTCGAAGGCATGCTGAAGGCCGCCGGCATGAACCCGGTGGTCGACACGTCGAAGGATTCGACCGGGGAGCAGGCCATCGTCACTGGGTCGAAGGACTTCGACCTGGCCCGGTGGGGCACGGCGATCGGCCCCGACGACAGTGCCCTGTGGTCATTGGCGCAGGCGCTGCAGACCGGTGTGGCCAGCAACCGCGTCGGCTTCAAGAGCGCTGCGGTCGACCAGGCACTGAAGGAT
>JBDTLT010000138.1:0-14306 GCA_039934635.1 Acidimicrobiales bacterium | reverse complement strand
GCGTCGTGTGGGATCGCGTCAACGACACTCTCCGCGCCCGCTCCGGCGCGCAGCGACTCGCCGTCACCAGTGGCGGCACCATCCCCGATCGCGGCTTGTTCCCAGTGGTGTTGCCCGACGGCACACGCGTCGGCGAGCTCGACGAAGAGATGGTCTATGAGACGCGCCCCGGCGAGACTTTTCTGCTCGGCGCGACGACTTGGCAGATCGACGAAATCACGTTCGATCGCGTGGTCGTACATCCAGCGCCGGGGCAGCCTGGTCGCATGCCGTTCTGGCGGGGTGAGGGGCCGGGTCGACCGCTCGAGCTCGGCCGCGCCGTGGGCGAGTTCGTGCGCACGATCCGTGGCCCAGATGCGGTGGCCCGTTTGCGTGACGAATTCGGTCTCGACGAGTGGGCCTCGCGCAACCTCGTGCAGTATCTCGACGACCAGGCCGAGGCTACCGGCTCGTTGCCCGACGATCGCACCATCGTCGTCGAGCGCTTTCGCGACGAGATCGGCGACTGGCGCGTCTGCATCTTGTCGCCCTTCGGTGCCCGCGTGCATGCGCCTTGGGGCTTGGCTCTGCAGGCACGCCTGGGCGAGCGATGGGATGTCGACGTCGAGTTGTTGTGGAGCGACGATGGCATCGTCATCCGGTTGCCGGCCGCGATCGATGAGCTTCCGTTGGCCGACCTTCAGTTCGATCCCGACGAGATCGAAGACGTGCTACTCGAGCGGCTGCCCAACTCGGCCATGTTCGCGTCGCGGTTCCGCGAGTGCGCGGCGCGTGCGTTGCTGTTGCCTCGGCGCCGGCCCGACAAGCGCACGCCGTTGTGGCAGCAGCGGCAGCGGTCGGCCGACTTGTTGGCGGTGGCGGCCAACTACCCGCAGTTCCCGATATTGCTCGAAGCCACGCGTGAGTGTGTCAACGACGTGTTCGATCTGCCCGCGCTCAAACAGTTGCTCGGCGATCTGCAAGCCCGCCGCGTACGGATGGTTGCAGTCGATACACCGCGCGCGTCGCCGTTCGCGCAATCGCTGTTGTTCGGGTGGATCGCCGTCTATATGTACGAAGGCGACGCGCCCCTCGCCGAACGCCGTGCTGCCGCATTGGCACTCGATCGCGATCTGTTGCGCGATCTGCTCGGTGCCGACGAGCTGCGCGAGCTTCTCGACCCCGCGGTGTTGGCCGATCTCGAGCTCGAGTTGCAACGCCTCGCGGACGGCCGTCGCGTCCGCGACGCGGACGAACTGCACGATGTCCTGCGGTCGCTCGGCCCGTTGAACCGGTTCGAGCTCGACGCCCGCTGTGAGATCGATGCGACGCCGTTGATCACCACACTGCTCGCCGAACGCCGCGTGATCGAGGTTGCCATCGCCGGTGAGGGGCGTCTCGTGGCCGCCGAAGACGCATCGCGCGTCCGCGACGCGCTCGGCGCCGCGTTGCCGCGGGGTCTGCCGGGTGTGTTCACCGATCCGGTCGAAGATCCACTCGGTGATCTGTTCACTCGATTTGCTCGCACGCACGGGCCGTTCGTTACCGCCGATGTCGCTCGCCGGTTCGGGGTGTCGACCGACCGAGCGCGTTCGGTGCTCGAGCGGTTGGCCGCCGGGGGCCGCATCGTACGCGGCGAGTTCCGGCCCGAAGGCACCGAGCGGGAGTGGTGTGACAGCGACGTGTTGCGCCAATTGCGACGGCGATCGCTGGCCGCGCTGCGACGCGAGATCGAGCCGGTCGAGCCAGAGGCATTGGTGCGGTTCTTGCCGCCTTGGCAAGGGGTGGGCGTACCGCGGCGTGGTCTCGACGGCATGGTCGAGGTCATCGGCATCTTGCAGGGCGCCGCGATCCCCGCGTCGGTGTTCGAGGCCGACGTGTTGCGGGTACGGCTGCTGGGTTACCGGGCGGCCGATCTCGATGCGCTGTGCACGGCGGGCGAAGTCGTGTGGATCGGCAGCGGTTCCATCGGCGGCTCCGACGGTCGCGTGCGCGTGTACTTCCGCGATCAAGTGGCCGCACTGGCGCCGGCCGCGGCCGACGATGCGGCGGTCGACAGTGCGCTGCATCAGGCACTGCTCGCGCACTTGCGCGCTCGCGGTGCGTCGTTCTGGGCCGAGCTCGTACGCGCCGCATCCGACGCGGGTCAGCCCTACGACGACACCGTGGTGCTCGCAGCCTTGTGGGATCTGGTGTGGGCCGGGCTCGTCACCAACGATTCGTTCGCCGCGTTGCGCGCGTTCGTGTCGGGCCGGTCCACTCGCACGGCACCGAGGGGGCGTCCGAGGCCCGGTCGTCTGGCCCGTATCGGTCCTCCGGCCGGCGCCGGCCGATGGTCGCTCGTCGAGTCATTGGTCGATCCGCGTCCTGACGCGACCATCGCGGCGCATGCGCGCGCGCTGCAGATGGCCGAGCGCTACGGCGTGCTCACACGCGAGGCCGCGCTGGGCGAGGGAGCCGAGGGTGGCTTCGCCGGGTTGTATCCGATGCTCAAGCTGCTCGAAGAACGCGGGCAGATGCGGCGCGGCTACTTCGTGTCCGGCCTCGGCGCGGCGCAGTTCGCGTTGCCGGGAGCGGTCGATCGACTGCGGTCACTGCGCGACGCAGACGATCAGCCACTGGTCCTCGCCGCGACCGATCCGGCCAACCCGTTCGGCGCTTCGCTGCCGTGGCCCGAGTCGAGCGGGCGTCCGGCGCGTTCCGCGGGCGCGTTCGTGGTGCTCGATGAGGGCCGCCTCGTGGCCTACCTCGAGCGCGGGGGGCGCAGCATCCTCACGTGGGTCGACGATCCCGACAACCACCGGTGGGCCGAGGCGCTGACGACACTCGTCAAAGACGGCCGTCTCCGCTCGCTCGAGATCACCCGCATCGACGCGGTCCCGGCGCGCGAATCGCCGCATCATCCGGCGCTGCTCGCGGCGGGCTTCGTCGGCGGCTATCGCGGCCTGATCTATCGAGGGCACTGACGCTCTATGAGCCTCGCGCCCGCGAGAAGTAACGCACGAGCGCAATGTCCGACCGCGACCGCAAGCTGGTAGCGCGCGTTACAGCGCGAACACGCCGTCGAGTAGCAGCAGCACCGCCAAGCCGATCTGCGTCAGTGCCACGGCCCGACCGAGAGCTTTGCTCGGGTGGCGCCATACGACCAGGGTGGCCAGACCGATCGCGGCGGCGAGGGCCGTCGGCCACACGCCGTGATCTCGCCCTGTTTGTATCGCGAGCGCACCGATCTCGGGGCGAAAGAGCAACGGCTCGATCCGCTTGCCGGTCAGATCGATGACTGCGGCGGCGACGAGTACGAAGGCGGTGGCGATTCTCCAGTTCGGCGCCGACACGTCGAGCCGATCGAGCAATGGTCCGCTGAACCACGCCAGCGCGATCACGCCGATCCACGTGACCATCGACGACGCGCCCGCCTTGCGCACGGCGTCGCGCCGCAGCGGCGAGTTGACGACGGTGACGAACAACGCGATGGAGAGCCACAACGATGCGGTGAGCGGTGGATTGCTGTTCGGTGCGAACTGGGCGAGTTCACCCATTGATGATCTCCAGTACTGCGAGCAAGCCCGAGGTGGCGTGTTGCTGGTCGTCGATTTGTGTCTTGCCGTCGTGCAACCAGGTGCCCTGCACGGCATCGGGGCGTACGTAGCGTTGCGCGTCGCGCTCGTCGACCTGACGGGCAACGAGTTGGGCGGCCGCGCATTGCGCTCGTTCGGCGAGCACCGGGTGGAGGTCGCGCAGGCGCGGGTCGCGACCGCTGGCGCGCCACAGCGCACCGAGTGCTTCGGTCATCGCGCCGACACCGGCACCGAGCGCCTGGTTGCCGCGCGTCAGTTGAGAGAACCACGAGTTCGTCCGTTGCGACTCGTAGCGGATCTGTAGCGACTCGAGTTCGCCGACGCGAGCGGCGTAGGCGGCTTCGTCGCGATCGAGGGCGCGCCACGTCGTGATCTCGCCCAGCGCGTACGAGACCCAGTGGTCGGGCAGCGGGGGGAACCAGCCCTCCGCCTCGTCGCGCTCGGTCGCCACGTAGTGCAGGATCCGGTCGACGATTCGGTCCCATCCTTCGGTCGGCGCCAATCGGTGCATGCGGGCCAGCGCCCACATCGTCTCGCCGGTGAAGAACGGTGAGAACTCGTCGGGGCGGGGCTGACCGGTGGCGGGGTCCCATTTCTCGGCGACCGAGCCGTTGGCGTAGACGTTGACGGCGAGGAATCGCGCAAGGCCGCGCATCGTGTCGAGATCGGGCGTGCGTTCGTAGCTCAGTGCGGCGAGCCAGAGGGCAGAGGCGCCGACATCGATGGGTGCGGCGGGGTTGTCGATGTTGCCGAGCGCGGTCCAATCGTCGCGGTGCACGAGGAACCGGCGGGCGTAGGTGTCGGCGCGCCCGGCCGGCACCAGCGCGCGGTCGAATCCCGCCGCGGCCGCTTGGTTGAGCGTGAGGATGAGACCAGCGTGGCGCACGAGCTCGTAGGCGGCGACGTCACCATTGGTCACGGTGTCGTAGCGGTAGATCCAACGGCCGTCGTCGCCCTGCGTGCGGGTCGCCCACGCGATCGACTCGTCGATGGCGTGGCGCAGCGATGCGTCGGTCACGGCGGCGCAGTGCTCGGGCTGGGCGATGAAAAGGCGAACACCGGCCGCGGCAACCGCCCACGCCACCAATCCCTTGCGCACCCGCCGTCCGTACTTCACACCGCGCACAGTAGGGGCATAGCCTCGGCCCATGAGCGAACTCTCTACCTCCGCATTGTCACCGACAGCGAACGCCAATCTCGCCACGATCGAGCGGGCCTTCGCCGGCATCGCCGAATTCAGTGCCGAAAAGATGCTGGAGCACTACACCGACGACCTGGTGCTCGAGATGCCCTACGCCGATCCGCCGGTGACGCTCGTTGGCAAGCCAAAGATTCTCCGGTACCTCACCGGCGCCTTCAAGATCTTCCAGTTCGCGATCGACATCACCGATGTCCACGAACTCGTCGACCCGACGATGCTCATCCTCGAATACACGAGCACGGGCACCGTCGCCCCGACCGGCAAGGTCTACGCCAACAAATACGTCGGCGTGTATTGGTTCCGCGACGGCAAGATCTGCCGGGTGCGCGAGTACTTCAACCCCGCCTTGACGGCGCAGTCACTCGCGCCCTGATCCCGGGAGGTCGGCTCACTCGGCCGCCATGAAGGGCAGGCCGCTCGCTTTGCGGCCGGCGCGCGGTACGTGCATCTCGGTCGCCGCCCGGTGCTGGTCGAGGATGGACCAGAAGCCGACGGCGCGTTCCGCGAGTTCTGACGCGGCGTTGGCGAGATCGTCACTTTTGCGCACGAGACGCACGTTGTTCTGCATGTCCTCCGCGTCCCAGCCGCGCGTGTGTGCGATGAACGGGAACTGCGGGAACACAAAGCCGAGTTCGCTCCAGAACGTGAGCATGCTGCCGGCAACGGCCTGCACGTTGTCTTGTCCGCCGGTGATGATGAACGCCGCGACCTTGTTGTTGATGAGGACTCGATTGTTCGTTGTGATCTGGTTCTGGATGCAGTTGAGGCGTTCGGCCATCTTGAAGTACAACGCCGCCTGCGCGCCCCAACGAATGGGCGTCGACACCAGCACCACGTCGGCCCAGTGCACCAATGCCTCGTAGACCGGGGTCAGACCGTCACGATCGCCGAGCCGCTCGGTGATCGCGCATGGCCAAGTGCACGCGCGTGCGTGTTTCGAGTAGTTGCCCTCGCAGGGCAAGAAGTCGAGCTCACGAAGTCGGATGATCTGTGTGTCCGCGCCATTTGCATTCGCGACCTCTGCGAGCGCGTGCTCGAGCAGGTGGTCCGACGTCGAAAAGCGCGGGTTTCCGGCATCCATTGCGGTGGTCGAAATACCGAGCACCCGAACCGGCGCGCCGGGCGGCCTTGCGTGGTCGTCCAGGAGATGCGAGGGCTTGTGCTTCAACAGGCGGCGGGGCACCACCGGCGTGGCGCTCACGTACACGTCATCGCCCCGTTCCTCGACGGCGAAGACGGCGACCTGTTCTTCGTCGAAGCCGTCGGGGCCCTGGCCGGTGACGACGCTGTACTCCCAACCATGCCACGGACACGTGACGTATTCACCGTTGCATCGACCCTCGGACAGTGGCCCGCCCTTGTGATTGCACGCATCCGCCAGCGCCCGGAAGGCGCCGCCGTAGTGGAAGAGGGCGACTCGATAACCTCCGACGCGGGTCGCGAACGGGACCCGCTCGAGCACGTCCGCGCGCGAACCGACGTGATGCCAGTCGTCGGCCACGACGGTCAGTACTTGGGGTACGTGTCGGTCATCAGCATCGTGTAGGCCGAGGTCTGCAGCGAGTACCGCTGGAACTTCAGCAAGAAGTCGAACATCCCTCGGGAATGCTTGCCCGTGATCAGGATCGCGAACCACGAGACGATCCACACCACGAACGCGCCAATACCGATCACCATCAGAATGATGAGCGCAGGAATCGCCCAGATGATGCGCAGGGCGGTGGTCAGCCGGTTCACCGATTCGTCGTATTCGAGGCTATAGCGCGACGGCACCGTGCCTTGTTCGGTGAAGAACGGCGGCCACACGTCGTGCAACAGACCCGCGTAGGAACCGACCCGGCTGCCGTAGGCCTCTTCGGCGAGCGTGAAATCCCAGATCGCTTTGTTGCGCTTGCCGGTGAACACGCAGATGAACCATTGGATGACCGCAGCCAGCTGCGCGACGCGATTCCACAAGCTGTAGAGGATCAAGTGGGGGATCGCGAGGATGATCCGGATCGCGGTTGTGCCTCGATTGCGGGCTTCGGTGTACGGAACGTCGAATACGACTTGCTGCATTGCTTTGCCCCCGACCGTAGTGGTGGGTGTCAACGTAGCGGGTCCGAACGCCCGTACCCAAAAGCGTTCAGCGCAAGTGGCCGCGGCCGCCGTCGGCGAGCACCACGCTGCCGGTGATGTAGCGGGCGGCATCGCTCGCCAAGAAGACGGCCACCGGACCGACGTCGCGCTCCGCGTCGCCGAGATAACCGAGCGGGATCTCGGCTTCGATCGTGTCGGCGGCCTCCCGATTGGCGGCCGCCCAACGTTGCCATGCGGGCGACGTCGTCTGTGGGCTCAGCGCGTTGACGCGTATGCCATCGCCGCCCCACTCCACCGCGACCGTGCGAGTCAGGCTGCGGATGGCGCTCTTGGTTGCTGCGTAGAGCGCGAAGCCCGACGTGTCGGCCTTGAGCATCACCGACGAGACGATGTTGATCACACTCGAACCCCGTGTGAGATGGGGCCGCGCGGCCTTCATGAAGTTGAACACACCGAGCAGCCCGGTCGACCACAACGTCTCGACGTCGTCATCGGTCGCGCCGAGCACGGTGCCGGGCACGACTTCGTGCGCGTTGTTGACGACGATGTCGAGCTTCCCGAAGTTGGCGATGCATTCCTCGACGGTTCTCCGTGCATCATCGGGTAGTGCGACATCGGCGACGGTGGCGAGGGCCGACACGCCCCGCGCGCGGACGTCGGACGCGGTCTTGACCGCCCGATCGACGTATTGGTCGACGACCACGATCGACGCGCCCGCGCCGGCCATCGCGAGTGCAATGCCGCGGCCGACGCCTTGTCCGGCACCCGTGATGATCGCGACCTTGCCTTCCAGTGCAGTCATCGCAAGTACCCGCGTCCACCGTCGAGCATGAGGGTGGTGCCGGTGAGGTAGTGCGCGTCGCTACTGGCCAGGAAAACAACACCGGGGCCTACGTCGTGTTGTGGGTCGCCCAGATACTTCAACGGGATCGAGGCGAGGTTGAGGCGATATTCCTCGGGGTTCTCTTCGCCCCACAGATCAAATGCCGGGCTCTTTGCCAACGGGATGACCATGTTGACGCGTACGCCGAGTGGACCCCACTCCATCGCGGCAGTGCGCGTGAGGCTGCGCAGCGCTTCCTTCGTCGAGGCATAAAAGCTGAACGTCGTCGTGTCGGGCTTGAGACCGGTCGCGGCACCGATGTTGATCACGCAGCCCTTGCGGGCGCGCAGCAATTCGAAGCTCTCCTGCATGCAACGAAGCGGCCCGGTGAAACCACTCGCCCAGTCTTCGCGTGCATCGTCCGCAGTGAGATCGTCGAACAGGCCGACGCGCGGTTCGTACGCGGAGTTGACGAGGACATCGAGGCCGCCCCAATGGCTGCTGACCGTCGACAGCGCGGCACGAATTTGCAAGCGATTGGTTGCGTCGGCGACGACGACGATCGCTTGGCCACCACCGGCACGCAGTTCACCGGCGACTGCTTCGAGCTTCGAGTGGGTCCGACCGACCAAGGCCACGCGCGCTCCCGCGGCACCCAGAGCGAGTGCGATGCCGCGGCCGACCCCTTGGCCCGCGCCGGTGACCAGAGCGACGCGGTTGTGCAGTTCCACGAGCAGCACCCTACGTGTATCTGGTAGGCCAGTGGGCATGGACGACTACAGCGCCATCTGCAATCTCGAGGGCCATTACGCGCATACTTGGGATACCGCCGATGCCGACGGCTGGGCGGCACTGTTCACCGCAGACGGTTTCTTCGAGATGACCGGCATCGGGGGTCGGCCGGACCGCCGGTTCGTAGGGACCGCCGCGCTCGCACAGTTCTGTCGCGACATTCACCGGGCCGTCAAGGGGCTCCATCTCATGCACACGCCGGCCATCGACCTGCGCGACGACGAAGCCGAGGCGTGGGTGCACTTCGAGTTCCGCTCGCACGATCCGCGCGACGGCTACTCGGAGTTGAGCTCGACGATGGGCGTGTATCACGTGCGCTATGTGCGCACCGCCGACGGTTGGCGCATGCACGAGCGCGTCGAGACGGCAGTCAGCCGCAACACGGCGAGCTACTTCGCCATCCCCGAGGGCTGACGCATGGCCAACCGCGGGCCGCTGGCACATTTGCGCGTCGTCGAGGTGACCGACCTGCGCGGCGCGCTGTGTGGACGCATCCTCGCGGACCTCGGTGCCGATGTCGTCAAGGTGCTGCGGCCGACGCTACCGCGCGCCGAATACGAGTCGACCGCATATCGCTACCGCAACGCCAACAAGCGCGGCATCGTCATCGACTTGCACGCCGACGACGACCGCGCTCGATTCGACGCGCTTCTCGACGACGCCGATGTCCTCATCGAAAACCTCGGTCCCGCGCAACAACGCCGGCATGACCTCGGGCCCGGCAGCGTGGCGATTCGCCATCCCCATCTGGTGCAGGTCTCGCTCACCGACTTCGGTCTGAGCGGACCGCGTCGCGAATGGCACCTCGAGCCGCTCACCGCGCTCGCCGCGTCGGGCACGATGTGGGCCACCGGTTTTCCCGACCGCCCGCCGTGTTGGATGCCCGGGTATCTCGCGCACGACTGCGCGTCGGTGTACGGCGCGATCGGCGCGCTCGCCGCCATTGTCGACCGGGCGCGAAGTGGTCGGGGTCAGAGCGTCGAGATCAGCACGCAAGAGGCAGCGCTCGCGGGCACGACGCCGTGGTCGGTGGCTATCGGCGACTACCTGCACATCAATCCTCGCCTCAACGCCAGGGGTACGCGCAGTGCCGATGGTGCGTACTGGGTGTTGCCGGCCAAGGACGGTTGGGTGCGCACGGTCATCGGCACGCCGCGACAGTGGCAGGGCTTCGTCGAGCTGTGTGGTCGTCCCGAGTTGCTCACCGAGCCCGAATGGGCCAACCCGGGGTTCCGCCTCGCCAACGTCGACGTCGTGCGCTTGGTGGCAGAGTCGTGCCTCACCGATCGCACGCGCGAAGAGCTGTTCGCATTGGCGCGCACGCTCGGCACGACGATGGGCGTACTGCACACGCCATCAGAGTTCGTGGCGCACGCGCAGACGAAGTCACGAAAGTTCTTCAGTGCCACAGGATTTGCCGGCCTCGGCGACGCACCGTTCGCAAGTGCGCTGTGCAAGCTGTCGGCGACCCCGACGTCGGTGCGCCGCGCCGCGCCGACGCCCCACGATGGCGACGCGGCCGCTTTCGCTCCGCGGTTGACGCCGGCGTTCCCCGTGATCGCCGCAGTCGACGGTGACGGTGGTCTGTTGCTCGACGGTGTGCGCGTCGTCGAGTTCGGCATGGCGGCGGTCGTGCCCGAGACATGTGGCGTGTTGTCCGAGCTCGGCGCCGACGTGGTCAAGGTCGAATCGACCACCCACCCCGACGTCTTGCGACTCGCGAGTACCGGTGTCAACACGAACTTCACATTCAACGCGGAGAGCCGCGGCCGCGAGAGCGTTGCCATCGATCTCTCGACCGAGCGCGGCCGCGAGCTCGCGCTACAGCTGTGCGCCACGGCCGACATCGTGGCCGAGAACTATCGCGGTGGGGTACTCGATCGCCTCGGCCTCGGTTACGACGACGTACGTGCCGTGAATCCGACGGTGCTCTACGTGTCGTCGCAGGGTTACGGGCGCGGCGGCCCTTATGGCGAGATGCCGGCCTTCGGTCCGCTCAACGCGGGTTTCGCCGGGCTGCATCACTTGTGGAGCGATCCCGACACGCCGTATCCGTGTGGCACGTCGCTCAACCACCCCGATCACATCGCGGGCAAGTTGTTGGCGGTCGCCGTACTGGCCGCGTGGGAGCACCGCCGGCGCACGGGCGAAGGACAGCATCTCGACATGGCGCAGACCGAAGCTGCGGCCTATTTGATCGGCGAGTTCTACCTCGCCGCCGCGCTCACCGGTGTCGAGCCGGGCGCGAGCGGCAATCGCAGCGATGTCGCGGTGCCGCACGGTGTGTATCCGAGTGCCGGCGACGACGAGTGGATCGCGATCGCAGTACCGGATGACGCAAGGTGGCATGCACTCGCGCAAGCCATCGGTTGGCCGACGAACGAATCGTGGTCGACGTTGCCGGGTCGGCTCGCGGCGCGCGCAGAGGTCGACGAGCGGTTGTCGGAGTGGACCGCGCAACGCCCGGCGGCAGAGACTGCGGCGATGCTGCAAGCCGTTGGCGTGTCGGCGATGCCCGTGATGGGCCCACTCGATCATCATGCCGACGCGCACATGAACGAGCGTTGCGCCATCGTGACGTTGCAGCATCCCGAGGTCGGCGTCGAGCATCACGTGGGCAATCCGATACGCATGGGGCTCACGCAGCGCACCGCGATGAGCGCGCCGTGCCTCGGCGCCGATACCGCCAAGGTGTTGCGGCGGTGGTTGGATCTGAGCGACGAAGAGGTCGAGGCGCTCGTTGCATCAGACGTGTGCCAGTGACAGCAGTCGACAAAGTCGAGAGGGGAATGGCATGAACCAGCTACAAGAGGTGTCCGATCGGCTCGCGTTGCGCGCGCTGGTCGAGCAGTACGCGAAAGGCGCCGACAACCGGTCGCCCGAACTGTTCGGCGGCGCATTCACCAAGGACGGTGTACTGAACACCAATCGTGGCCCGGTCAACGGAAGCGACGCGATCGCAGCGCTCGCGCCCAAGCTCGGCCGGTACAAGGCGACGATGCACATGATCGCCAACCACTATGTCGAGTTCGTCGACGACGACAACGCCACTGGTGAGACGTACTGCATGGCGAGCCATGTCTACGACAGCGACGGCATCGATCGCGTCTACGTGATGGCGATCCGCTATCAAGATGTCTATGTGCGCACCGGCGACGGCTGGCGCATGAGCGCGCGAACGCTCACATTGCAATGGGACGAAGACCGTCCGCTGCGCGAGGGCGATACGTCCAAAAAGCCGGGCTGATCGGCGCGCCCGCTCGAGCGCGCTAGCGCGCCGTTTCGAATTGCACCGCCGAGCGGTCAGCGATGTTCGGCACGATCAGGTCCACGATGACCTGCTTGTGGTCGGGGTGATCGCGGTAGACGAGGTAGTCGTCGAGCGTGGCGAAGTCGGCCACGACCGCGAACTCGTAGTTGCCAGAGTTGACGGCGACGTCTCGGCCGAAGGTGTACGCGGCGATCGCCGGGATCGCGGCGGGCAGCTTCGCCAACGCAGCCTCGACTTCGCCGATCGTGGCCGGGGACGTGCCGTCCTTCCAGCGAAACATGACGCAGTGACGGATCATTCGGGGGCTCCTCTATTCTTCTGGTTCGCCGTGGTCGATCTCGCCGGCGCGTTCGTCGCGGTCGGCCCACTCGAGCAACTGGTCGATACGGAACACTGCCTGGTCGATGCCCGCATGGAGATCGCCGAGTCGCGCGAAGCGCTCGGGCACGGTGCCGATCGTGAAGCCAGCAGGATCGACGTCATCGACTTCGTCCCAGCAAATCGGTGTCGACACCCGCGCGTCGGGCACGCCGCGCACCGAATACGCCGCGGCAATCGTGTGATCGCGCGCGTTCTGGTTGTAGTCGACGAAGAGCTTCGCCGGGTCACGATCTTTGCGCCACCACGTCGTGGTCACGTCAGCGGGAGCGCGGCGTTCGACCTCGCGCGCGAACGCCAATGCGGCTCGCCGGACATCGGTGAAGCCGTGCTCGGGCGCGATTCTCACGTACACATGCATGCCCTTGCCGCCGGTCGTCTTGGGCCAGCCGACCGCGCCGATCTCGTCGAGCAACTCGTGCGCGACGTGCGCGATGCGCCGCACGCGGTCGAACGGACAGTCCGGCATGGGGTCGAGGTCGATGCGCCACTCGTCGGGCTTCTCCGTGTCGGCGCGCCGAGAGTTCCACGGGTGGAACTCGACGGTCGACATCTGCACCGCCCAGATCACCTCGGCCAGTTCGGTGACGCATAGCTCGTCCGCGTGCAGCCCGTAGCGGGGAAAGTGCAGTCGCACCGTTCCGAGCCACGGCGGTGCGCCCGCCGGCACGCGCTTCTGGTGCACCTTGTCGCCGCTCAGCCCGGTGGGGAACCGATGCAACATGCACGGGCGCTCGCGAATGGCGTTGACGATGCCCGGCCCCACCGCGAGGTAGTAGTCGACGAGGTCGCGCTTGGTCGCCCCGGTGGCCGGGAAGTAGACCCGATCGGGGTTGGTGACGCGCACGACCCGCTCACCGACCGGTATCTCGACTGCGGGTGACTTCGACTGGGCCACGGGCGCGACCGTAGCGGGGCCGGATCACCAAACGGTACGTTGTCGCCGCGAGGTGGCTGATGTCCGACTCTTTATTGGGTGTCGACGAGAAGGTGGCGATCGTGACCGGCGGTGGCGGCAACATCGGTTCCGCGACCGTACGCATGCTGGCGCAAGCAGGTGCGCGCGTCGTCGTGGCCGACGTCGACGGCGACAACGCGGCCGCTTCCGCTGAGGCGGCACGATCGTTCGGCGGCGAGGCCGTTGCCATAGCCGCGGACACTCGACGCGAGCCCGACATCGACGCCATGGTGCAGACCGCGCTCGACACGTGGGGCCGCCTCGACATCGGGGTCAACATCGTCGGCGGCGGCAGTACCGACGCGCTCATTCTCGACACGCCCGACAGCGTGTGGCATGACGTCCTCGAGCTGAATCTGTACAGCACGGTCCGCTGCTCTCGCGCCTACGCGCGGGCGATGATCGATCGCGGCATTGCCGGATCGATCATCAACATCGCGTCGCCCGCGGGACTGCGCGCCGCACCGACGATGGCGGCCTACGGCGCGGCGAAGGCGGCGATCATCAACTTCACCTGGACGCTCGCCGTCGAGCTGGCCGAGCACGGCATCCGGGCCAACGTGGTCGTGCCGGCATTCGTCACGCGACCCGGCATGGTGTGGGGCGGTTCGCCCGAAGAGCAGCTCGCCCTCGCCAAGAAGGTGGTGCCGATGGGACGCGTCACAAAGGCGGAGGACGTGGCCGGCGCGATCCTCTGCTTCGCCTCCGAGCTCACCGGCTACTCGACGGGCCAGATGATCGTCTGCGATGGTGGACGGCTGTTGACCAACCCGATCTTCGCCTGACGGATGAATTGGAGAACCATGCACTATCGCGTGTTCGTGGATGACGACGGCCGGACACAGATCGAACCGCTCGATCTCGGCGCGGTGAGCACCGGAACCACGCGCTGTCTCTTCGCCACCCGACCACCGGGGGCGGTGCAGGACTGGCACAACGCCGACTCGCCGATGTTCATCGTCACGTTGAGCGGCGAGATGGAAGTCGAGATCGAAGGCGAACGGCGGCAGCGATTCGGCCCCGGCAGCGTGCGCCTCGCCGAAGACACCAGCGGTACGGGTCACGTATCTCGCGTGCTCGGCAACCAACCGTGGGAGTTCGCGGTGCTCATCCGCGAGTGATTCGCCGGTCATTCGGGTGTTCGCCGGGTCGCCGGTTGGCGCTTTGGCGCGACGGCGCTATCGTTGCATCTCCACGCCGCGGGGTGGAGCAGTCTGGTAGCTCGTCGGGCTCATAACCCGAAGGTC
>JBDTLT010000137.1:0-14316 GCA_039934635.1 Acidimicrobiales bacterium | reverse complement strand
TCGCCGGGCAGGGTCTCGCCCAGCACGGGCAACCGTCGCGCGTACGTGACCAGATCGACATTCGACGATCCGACCACACAAACCTTCGGTTTCCGCTCGGGCCGCGGCGCAGTCATGCAACGAACAATACGATGGTCCGATGGATGAGATCGACTGGGCCAAGCTTCGCGAAGCGGCGACCCTCGCAACCACGCACTCGTACGCGCCGTATTCCAAGTTGCGTGTCGGCGCGGCGGGCATCACCGACAGTGGTCGCATCGTGTCGGGATGCAACGTCGAAAATGCGTCCTACGGGCTCACCTTGTGCGCCGAGTGCAGCCTCGTGTCGGCCTTGCACATGAGCGGCGGTGGACGCCTGCGGGCGGTTGTCTGTGTCGACGGCAACGGTGTGTTGTTGGCACCGTGCGGACGGTGTCGTCAATTGCTCTTCGAAGCCGGCGGAGCCACATTGCTCTTGCTTCGTGACAACGGGCCGGTCGCGATGTCCGCGATGTTGCCCGAGGCGTTCGGCCCGGACGACCTGCCGTGAACGCGCTCGACGTCATCCGCGCCAAGCGCGACGGCCACGAACTGTCCGACGAACAGATCCAGTGGTTCATCGAGCACTACACCGACGGCTCGGTGCCCGACGAGCAGGCGTCCGCACTCTTGATGGCCATCGTGTTTCGCGGAATGTCGCCCCGCGAGCTCGCCACATGGACGGCCGCGATGATCAATTCGGGCGAGCGGCTCGACCTCTCTTCGCTCACTCGGCCGACCGCCGACAAGCACTCGACCGGTGGTGTCGGCGACAAGGTTTCGTTGGTGCTCGCTCCAGTGATCGCGGCATGTGGCGTCGCCATGCCACAGTTGTCGGGACGCGGCCTCGGGCACACCGGTGGCACACTCGACAAGCTCGAGTCGATCCCGGGTTGGCGCGCGCGACTCGACAACGACGAGGTCATCGCCATCCTGCGCGATGTCGGCGCGGTGATCTGCGCACCCGGCGACAACCTGTGCCCGGCGGACCGCAAGCTCTACGCGTTGCGCGACATCACCGGCACGGTCGAATCCATCCCGCTCATCTCGTCGTCGATCATGTCGAAGAAGATTGCAGAAGGCACGGGCGCACTCGTGCTCGACGTCAAGATCGGGTCCGGATCGTTTCTCGCCGATGACGATCTCACGCGCGAACTCGCTCGCACGATGGTCGGCATCGGCAACGACAACGGTGTCCGCACGGTTGCGTTGCTGACCGACATGGAGTGGCCACTCGGTCGCACCGCCGGCAATGCGGTAGAAGTCTCTGAGTCCGTCGAGACGCTTGCCGGCGGCGGGCCGCCCGATCTCGTCGAGGTGACCCTCGCGCTCGCGCGCGAGATGCTGGCGCTCGTCGGCGTCGACGCGGATCCCGCCGAAGTCCTGCGCAGCGGTCGGGCCATGGACTATTGGCGCCGCATGATTCGCGCACAGGGTGGTGACCCCGACGCCGCGCTACCGGTCGCCAAGGAGCGCCACGTCGTCACCGCCGACCGAGACGGCTATCTCCGCCGCCTCGACTGCCGCGCGGTCGGCAACGCCGTGTGGCGCCTCGGCGCCGGTCGTGCCCGCAAGGAGGATGCGGTGAGCGCTACCGCCGGTGCGATCTGCCACGCCAAGCCCGGCGATCTGTTGCGCAAAGGACAGCCCGTGCTCGAGTTGTGCGCGGATGATGATGCCCGCATCGCGGACGCACTGTCGGCGCTCGAGGGCGCGGTTGAGATCGGCGACACCGCGCCGCCGACGCGCCCGTTGATCGCGGCGCGCATCGGGCCAGACTGATGCCATGAGCGCCGACCTGTCCGCCGACCAACGAGCGTCCTTCGAGCGCGACGGTTTCCTGGTCTTGCCCGACTTCGTCAGCAAAGACTCTTGCGACCGATTGCGGGCGCAGGCCGACAAGCTCGTCGCGGAATTCGATCCCGACGAACAACGCACGGTTTTCTCCACCACTGATCAAGGGCACGCACGCGACGACTACTTCTTGAGTTCCGGCGACAAAGTGCGCTACTTCTTCGAGGAAGATGCGTTCGATGACGAGGGTCGGTTGCGGCAACCCAAAGAACTCTCGCTCAACAAGCTGGGCCATGCCATGCACGACCTCGACCCAGAGTTCGCACGGTTTTCGCACACCGAAGACCTGGCCGCGGTGGCGCACGATCTCGGCTTCGTCGATCCGCTTGCGCTGCAATCGATGTACATCTTCAAGCAACCGCACATCGGCGGCGAGGTACACCCCCACATCGACCACACCTTCTTGTGGACCGAGCCGCAGTCGGTCGTCGGCTTCTGGTTCGCACTCGAAGACGCCACGATCGAAAACGGATGCTTGTGGGCCGTCCCGGGCAGTCATCGACTTGCGATCCGATCGCGCTTTCGCCGCGACGGCCACGGTGGCACCAAGATGGACATCTACGACGCCACGCCGTACCCGCGCGAAGGTGAGGTGCCACTCGAAGCAAAGGCCGGCACCATGATCGTGCTGCACGGCTCGCTCCCCCATCGCAGCGGACCGAACCACAGCAACAAGTCGCGCCACGCGTACACGTTGCACGTCATCGACGGGACGGCGCGCTATCCCGACGACAACTGGCTGCAGCGCGATCCGGACCTCCCGCTGCGCGGCCTGCGCTGAGCAACCCCGGACCAGCCCGGTCCGAGCAGCCGATACGCTGCGCTGATGGCGTCACCCGAACAGATTCGTCAGGCACCCAAGGTGCTGCTCCACGATCATCTCGATGGTGGGCTCAGGCCCCGATCCGTCATCGAGATTGCACGCGAGGAGGGATACTCGAGGCTACCGACGACCGACGAAGACGACCTTCGCGAGTGGTTCAAGCGAGGCGCCAATCGCCACGACCTGACCTTGTATCTCGAGACCTTCGCGCACACCGTCGGCGTGATGCAGACCAAAGACGCCCTCGAGCGGGTAGCCGCCGAATGCGCCGAAGATCTCGCCGCGGACGGCGTCGTCTATGCCGAAGTGCGTTTCGCTCCTGAGCTGCACACAGAAGGCGGCCTTACCCTCGACGAGATCGTCGATGCGGTCGCCGCCGGGTTCGCCCGCGGCTCGGCGACGAACCCGATCCGCATCGGCATCTTGTGCACCGCCATGCGTACCGCTGCTCGGTCACTCGAGATCGCGGAACTCGCCGTGCGCCATCGCGACAACGGCGTCGTCGGCTTCGACATCGCCGGTGCCGAAAAGGGCTATCCGCCCACCCAGCATCTCGATGCGTTCCAGTTCGTGCAGCGTGAGAACTTTCACGTCACCATCCATGCCGGCGAAGCGTTCGGCCCACCGTCGATCTGGGAAGCAATCCAATACTGCGGCGCCGAGCGGCTCGGCCATGGTGTGCGCATCGTCGACGACATGTGGTTCGCCGAGGACGGAGAGGTCACCCTCGGGCGGCTGGCGGCCTACGTGCGCGACACGCGCATCCCGCTCGAGATGTGCCCCAGCTCCAACGTGCACACCGGTGTTTGCGCTTCGATCGCCGACCATCCGATCAAGCAGCTCAGCGACTTGCGCTTTCGCGTGACGGTCAATACCGACAATCGCTTGATGAGCGACTGTTCGATGACCTCCGAGATGCAAGCACTCGTGGACGCGTTCGGCTGGGGTCTCATCGATATGCAATGGCTCACGATCAACGCGATGAAGAGTGCGTTCATCCCATTCGACGAGCGGTTGCGGATCATCAACGACATCAAGGCGAAGTACGCAACGATGATGGGCATCTGACCGAGTGGGTTGGCGCGAGTGGCTCGGCCTGACGTCGGCGGCGTCGGGCACCATCCGCGACGAGGGCCGCCCGCCGTCGGGTAACGGCGCGTCGTCGTTCCACTTGTTCTGGCAGATGCCGGCACACGAACCCCTGCACGCGGTGTCGGTGACGTTCGAGCTGCTCGACGAACCCGCGCAGGATCGCCTGTACTTCTGGGCGCTGCAGGCGGGCTTTGCCGACAGCAGCGGCGCATACGGCGGCGCCCACTTCGGCTTTCAGTGGCACCCGCAGTATCCCGACAAGCGGGCGGTGTGTTGGGGCGGTTACGCCAACGTCGGCGGCGAACTCGACGGTGGTCCAACCACATTCCCCAGCATCGACGGCAACCCCAACGTGTGCGCGTACCCCTGGACGACCGGACAACGCTGGACGTGGCGCATTCGCCGCATCGGTGACGGCGCGGTGTGGCGGGCCGAGCTCGACGACCCCAATACCGGCCAGACCGTGCCCATCCGTGATCTCTATTGTCGCGGCGACCGACTGGTCGATCCGATGGTGTGGTCCGAGGTATTCGCACACTGCGACGATGCCAGTGTGCACGTACGGTGGAGCGAGCTCTCGACGAATACTTCGACCGAATCGATCCTTCCGTTCGCAGTGTCGGTCAACTATCAGAGCTACGCCGACGGCGGCTGCACCAATACCAATTCGATCGCCGACGAATTCGGCTTCGTGCAGGCGACCAACACCGAACGCGTGACTGTCCAAGGGGCGATACTCACGCGATGAGCGCTCACGCGCGTCGTTGCCGGTAGCGCGAGTAGCGGTAGAGGTGGCCGAGCGCGGTGACGGCTCGGTTGGCGGTGGCGTAGCAGAGCTTGCCGCTTTCGCGTACTGCCGCGGGGCCGGCGTTGGTCGGGTCGGCCACGCTGAGCTCGGTGGCGGTGAGGATCGGCTTGCCGGTGGCAGCAGAGACCTCGGCGGCGGCTTGGGCGTAGCGGGCGTCTTGTCGTTCATGGAACGCGACGATGCGCTCGAGGCCGTGGTCGGGATAGAAGGCACCGGCGCGCATCAGCTTTGCTTGGTTCGATTGGATGCCGAGACCGAGGTACACGATTGAGTGCACCAGCGGATGTTGCGCGACGAGTTGCATCATCTCGGGCACCGTTTCACGGGTTTCGCCGCCCGCGATGTCGACAGGATTGTTGTGACTCCAGCGAGGCGGCAGCTTGGTGTCGATCTCGGCCATGAGATCCGCCGGCAACGGCAGCAACACGAGGTCGCGGTCGCGTGTGATCGCGTCAGCGGTGACGACTCCCCATCCGCCGGCCGTCGTCAGCACCACCACGTTGGGCCCGGCGGGCAATGGCTGCGTCGCAAATGTCGCCGCGGCCTCGAAGGCCTCTTCGATGGTGGCCGCCCGCACGACTCCGGCTTGTTTGCAGGCACCGTCGAACACCTTGTCGTCGGCCGCCAGTGCCCCGGTGTGGCTCGCCGCGGCCCGCGCCCCGCCTTCGGTGGCGCCTCCTTTGACGAGCACCAACGGCATCTGCCGTGAGATCGCCTGGGCCCGTTCGTAGAACGCCCGGCCGTCTGCGATGCCCTCGACGTAGGCCAGCCCTACCCCGGTGGCGTCGTCGGTCGCATAGAAGTCGAGGTAGTCGGCCACCGTCACCGCCGCCGCGTTGCCCGCCGACACCGCACGCGAGATGCCGACGCCGGTCGCGCACGACCAATTGAGGAAGCTCGAGACGAAGTTGCCCGACTGGCTCACGACACCGATGCGGCCCGCGGGCGGATAAGGCGCCACGATCTGCGCGCACAAAGCCGCGGGCGTCGACACCACGCCTTGACCGTTTGGTCCGGCGAGCAATATGCCGAGCTCGTTCGCCAGCGCGACGAGCTCACGCTCGGCTCGCGCACCCTCGGCGCCCGCTTCGCCGTAGCCGGCAGTCGTGACGAACGCGGCACGCACGCCCTTTGCCGCGCACGCGCGCAGCAGCTCGAAGTTGGCGGCCGGTGGCGTGCACACGAACACCAGATCTGCGGCGCCGTCGGGCATCTCGTCGATCGAACGCAACGTGTCGATGCCGAGGACCGACTCGCCCTGCAAGTTCGTGGCGAACACCCGACCCTTGTAACCACCGGCGAGCAGATTGTGCAACGCCACGAACCCGAACTTGCCCGGATGGCTCGACGCTCCCGCCACGACAACGCCCCGAGGCTCGAACAGCGCGCTGAATTGCTCGGCGGTGAAGCGGCTCACGCCGGTGTCGCGATCTCGACGAGCGCGTCGACCGCGGTCGGAACACCGTCGACCACGATGAGTGGGTTGACGTCGACCGACAGCACGTCCGCGTTGTCGGCGGCGAGGCGCGACAGACCGAGCAACACTTCGATCAACGCGGCGCGATCGACGGCCGGTTCGCCTCGGAATGGCCCGAACAGCCTTTGTGTCGCGAGATCGTCGATGAGTTCACCTGCATCGAGCGCGCTCAAAGGCACTAGGCGAAACGCCACGTCGGCAATCGCTTCGGCGACGATGCCCCCGATACCGAGCATCACCACTGGGCCGAACTGCGCGTCGCGCAACACTCCTGCGATCAGCTCACGATTGCCCCGCACCTGTTGGGCGATCAACAGCGACACCACGCCGTCCTCGGGACGAGCGGCCGCCAGCAGCGCGGTCGCCGCCTGCTGCACCGCGTCGGCCGACGACAGGTTCAACTTCACCAAACCCCGCTCGGTCTTGTGCGCGATGGCGTCACCGTTGAGCTTGGCCACCACCGGATAGCCGATCGTCTCCGCCGTCGCGACCGCGTCGGCCACTGTCACAACCACCTGCTCACGGGCCAACGGCACCCCGTAGCGAGCCAGCAACGCTTTGGATTCGACCTCGCTCAACGTCGACGACGTCATCCTGCGACCTTGTAGGTGAGCACTGCACGAGCGACGCGGCGGCCCGACCGCGCGCCGATTGCTTCGGCTTCGCAGAAGATCATCGACTTGCCGCGCTGTGTGATCCAGCCCTCGGCAATCGCATCTTCATCCTTCAACGCGCCGAGGAACTGCACTGTCATGTCAACGGTTGCGAAGGCGACCGCGGTCTCGTAGCCCGAGCCGATCGCCGGCACCACCGACGAGTCGAGCAGGCTCGACACCGCGCCACCGTGGCCGACACCGAAGGGTTGGCTGATCTCGGTCCGCCATGGCAGGCGCATGCGGCAGTAGTCGACTCGCACGTCCTCGACCACCAAACCGAGCAGCCCGGCGAAGTGTGTCGCGTCAGTCGTGAGCCCGTAGCGCGCCCACCGCCGGTACAAGTGATCGGGCAACACGGCGGCGGCCTCGGCGCGGGGATACACGCGATCTGGGGTTGTCACAGACGCCTCTCGGCTCATGCACCCTTGGGGTGCCAGACGGTTTTGTACTCGCAGAATCCGGCGATGATGTAAGGACTTTCGGCGCGGTCGTCGAACCAACGGCGTTCGGCAGCAGAGGCCGCGACCACACGAGTAACCGCGTCGGACGCGCGTCGCTCGGCATCCGCGCGTAGCTCACCGTTGACACCGCTCAGATCGACCACATTGACGTCGGCATGGCCGGCCATCCACGGCACGAGCTCGGCGGCCTTGCCGGTGAGGATGTTGACGACACCGCCGGGCACGTCGCTCGTGGCCAATGCTTCGGCGAGTGTGATCGACACGAGCGGCCACCGTTCGCTCGCGAGCGCAACGGTCGTGTTGCCGGCGACGATCGCCGGCGCCAGCCGCGAAACGAGTGCCAGCAACGGCGCATCGTTGGGGGCGACGAGCGCCACGACTCCCGCCGGCTCGGGGGTGGTGAAGTTGAAGTACGGACCGTCGACCGGATTGGCCGAGCCGAGTATCTGCGCGTACTTGTCGGCCCATCCGGCGTACCAGACCCACCGGTCGATGGCGGCGTCGGTCTCGCCCTGCGCATCGCGCGAACCGCCGACCGACAGCTCGTCGACGAACTGCTGGCGCCGGCCCTGCATGATCTCCGCGACTCGGTACAGGATCTGCCCCCGGTTGTAGGCACTGCGCTTTGCCCACGACCCCTGCGCATTGCGCGCCGTCTGTACTGCGTCGCGCACGTCCTTGCGCGACGCCAGCACGGCGTTGGCGACAAACCGGCGATCGGTGGTCACCACCGGGTATGACCGGCCCGACTCAGACCGCGGGAACGCGCCACCGATGTAGAGCTTGTAGGTCTTGCGCACATCGAGGTCGACGGGTGCCGACGGCTTGGTCGAGCGCGTGGCCGCGGCCTTTGTTGCTGCTTTGGTCGCGGTCTTCTTGGCCGGGCTCATCGCCGTCCTCCCTCGACGAGCTCGGCATAGCTCGCGAGACCGTGGCGCCCGCCCTCACGGCCGAAGCCGCTTTCTTTGTAGCCCCCGAAGGGACTGGTCGGATCGAAGCGGTTGAAGGTGTTGGCCCACACCACGCCGGCGCGCATGCGCTCGGCCATCCACAAGATGCGGCTGCCCTTCTCGGTCCAGATGCCCGCAGAAAGACCATAAGGAGTGTTGTTGGCTTTTTGCACGGCCTCTTCGGCGGTGCGGAACGTGAGCACCGACAACACCGGCCCGAAGATCTCTTCGCGGGCAATGCGGTGCGATTGCGACACGCCGGTGAACACCGTGGGGGGAAAGAAGAATCCGCGGTCGGGCAGCGGACACGACGATTGGTACATCGTGGCGCCTTCGTCGCGCCCCGACTGCACGAGCGACTCGATCTTGTCGAGTTGCGCCCGCGAATTGATGGCGCCGATGTCGGTGTTCTTGTCGAGCGGATTACCGACGCGCAACGTTTCGATACGGCACAACAGTTTGTCGATCACCAACTCGGCGACGGGCTCGTGCACCAGCAGACGCGAACCCGCACAACAGACATGGCCCTGGTTGAAGTAGATGCCGTTGACGATGCCTTCGACCGCTTGGTCGATGGCGGCATCTTCGAAGATGATGTTGGCGGCTTTGCCCCCGAGCTCGAGCGTCAACTTCTTGCCCGTGCCCGCGATCGCGCGTTGGATCGATTTGCCGACCGCGGTCGAGCCCGTGAACGCGACCTTGTCGACGCCTTTGTGCCCGACGAGCGCGGCACCCGTGGCGCCCGCGCCGGTGATGATGTTGACCACGCCGGGCGGCAGGTCGGCCTGTTGGATCACCTCGGCGAGCAGCAACGCGGTCAACGGCGTCGTCTCGGCCGGCTTGAGCACGACGGTGTTGCCGGTCGCGAGCGCGGGTGCGATCTTCCATGCCGCCATCAAGAGCGGGAAGTTCCACGGGATCACTTGTGCCGCCACGCCGAGCGGGCGCAGAGAGCGTCCGGGGAAGGCGTAGCCGAGCTTGTCGGCCCAACCCGCGTGGTAGAAGAAATGCGCCGCGGCCAGTGGCACGTCGATGTCGCGCGACTCTTTGATCGGCTTGCCGCCGTTGAGTGATTCGAGCACCGCGAACTCACGCGCTCGCTCTTGCAGCACGCGCGCGATGCGGTAGAGATACTTCGCCCGCTGCTTGCCCGACATGTCGCGCCATACTTCGTCGTAGGCGCGGCGGGCGGCTCGCACCGCGAGTTCGATGTCGGCGTCGCCGGCCTCGGCGACCATCGCCAGCTTGGCCTCGGTGGCCGGATTGATCGTGGCGAAATGCTTGCCCGAGCGCGGCTCTACGAAGCGGCCGTCGATGAACAGTTCGTACCGATCGGCGATGTCGACGACGGCGGTCGATTCGAGCGCAGTCACGTAGTCGAGTGCGACCGGCGCCACGTCGAGATGCTTGACAGCGGACGGCGCCGCGACCACTGCTACGTCGGGGGGATTCTCGTTCATGGCGTCACTAGTCGATCGTGAAGTCGTCGGGTCGTTGGTAGCGGCCTTCGCGCTGCATGCGGATCTGCATCAGCACGTCGTTTAGCAACGACGATGCCCCGATGCGGAACCACGTCGGTGTCATCCATCTCGAGCCCAGTGTCTCGTTGATGATGACGAGGTATTGCCACGACTGCTTGGCGGTGCGGACACCGCCGGCGACCTTGAGGCCGACCATGCGGCCGGTCTGCTCGTGATAATCGCGGATCGCTTCGGCCATACAGAGGGCGACGGGCAGCGTCGCGGCGGTACCGATCTTGCCCGTGGAGGTCTTGATGAAGTCGGCGCCGGCCGCCATGGCGAGCACCGATGCCCGCATCACCGCGTCGTAACTGCCCAACTCGCCGGTCTCGAGAATGACCTTGAGATGGGCCGGCCCACAGGCGCGTTTGGACGCCACGATCTCGTCGAACGCTCGCGTGTAATCGCCGGCGAAGAACGCGCTGCGATTCAACACGATGTCGATCTCGTCGGCCCCCTGCTCGACCGCCCACTCGATCTCGCGCAGTCGCACCTCGAGCGGACCGAGCCCGGCCGGGAACGAACCCGCCACACTCGCGACTACCACCGTGGAGTCGCGCAGCGCGCGCGCCGCGACGGGCACGAGCGCGGGATAGACGCACACCGCGGCGACGGGCGGCACCGAGGGATCCACAGGATCGGGCCGTACCGCTTTTGCACACAGCGCAAGAACCTTGCCCGGCGTGTCGACACCTTCGAGGGTGGTGAGATCCATGCACCGGATCGCGAGGTCGAGCGCGACGAGCTTGGACTGCTTTTTGATCGAACGGCCCGCGAGCGCCGCGGCGCGTGCTTCGAGACCGACCGCGTCGACCGCGGAGATGCGCAAGTCATTCCACGCCGCCGGGTCAACCGGGTGCCGTTCGACGAGTGCCACGCCCCGTACATTAGCGGCGGATCATCGCCATCAATGTGGGTAGCGGCGCTCGTGGAGATCGGGCATGCTTGACCAGATGGCCGTCGTCGTTGATCACCCCCTCGTTGCCGAACGCCTCACTCGCTTGCGCGACAAGACGACCAAACGAGCCGAATTTCGCCGCAACCTGGCCGAGCTGACCTCCTTTCTGGTCTACGAGGCGCTGCGCGAGCAGCCGGTCGTCGTGATCGAGATCGATAGCCCCCTGGCACCGACCAAAGGCATCGCCGTCGCGGATCCGCCGATCGTCGTACCCGTGATGCGTGCGGGGTTGGGCATGCTCGACGCCACCCTCACGATGATCCCGAATGCCCGGGTCGGTTTCGTAGGTGTACGCCGCGATGAAGAGACCTTCCTGCCGCATGCGTACGTCAACACGGTGCCCGAGCATCTTGCGGGGCGACGGGTCCTCGTCCTCGACCCGATGTTGGCAACGGGCGGTTCGCTCATCTACACGTGCCAATTGTTGCGTAACGCAGAAGCGGGCCACATGACCGTCGTCTGCGTCCTCGCGTCACCTCAAGGCGTGGCTGCCTTCGAGGCCGAGGGTTTCGATGCGACGGTGTACACGGCGTCGATCGACCTTCGGCTCAACGACAGCAAGTTCATCGTTCCGGGCCTCGGCGATGCAGGTGATAGGCAATTCGGCTTGGCATGATCGACCGACGCACGTTCCTGGCCGCGACGGCCGCAGCGTTCGCAAGTGCGTGTTCGGGTGGCGGCTCACCGCAAGTGTCCCCTGCTTCGTCCGATGCGACGAGCCCACAGTCCTCTGCCGGAGCCAACGCTTCCACCGCCACGACGACCGCTCCTGCGGCCGCCACAACCGTCCGCACACCGGGCGCGCCATCGGTCTTCGTCACGCGCGCCGCGTCTACCCGCAACGAAGTGGCGCTGACATTTCACACCGACGGCGACCTGCGCATCGCACAACGGCTGCTCGACGGCCTCGCCGGGCGCGCCCAGATCACCTGCTTCATCGTCGGCTCGTGGCTCGACGCCAATCCGACCTGGGCGCGCAAGCTGCTCGATGCCGGCCACGAGCTGGCCAACCACACGTACACGCATCCGACGTTCACCACGCTGTCGCCGGCAGCGATGGCCACCGAGATCACCCGCTGTCGCGATCTGTTGACGAAGCTCACGGGCAACGGCGGTCGCTTCTTCCGGCCATCGGGCACCGACGACGGGCTGGCCAAGCCATCGGACGCCATTCTCCAGGCCGCCGGTACGGCCGGCTACGACTACGTGCTCGGTTGGGACGTCGAGCCGTTCGACTATCAAGACCCCGGTGGCACGGCAGTCCGCACGCGGGTGCTCGACGGCACCAAGCCCGGCTCGATCGTGAGTATGCATTTCGGCCATAGCGGTACCGCGGACGCGATCAGCGCGATTCTCGACGGGTTCGACCGCCAGGGCATCAAACCGGTGACCGTCAGCACGCTGCTCGCAAAGTGAGCCTCGCCTCCCGCTCGCTACTACGGTCGGGGTCATGATCGAAGAAGAGTTCCGCGGAGTTGTCGGGCGCTATGTCGACGAGTCGATTCCTCATTGGCCGGCCGCCGCTACCGCGCCCGCCGGGGCGCCCAACGTCGTGTTCATCGTGCTCGACGATGTCGGATTCAGTGACCTCGGTTGCTACGGCGGCGAGATCCACACACCGAACATGGATCGTCTGGCCGCACGCGGGCTGCGCTATAACAACTTTCACACCACTGCGTTGTGCTCACCGACCCGTGCGTGCCTGTTGACAGGGCGCAACCACCATTCGGTCGGCATGGGTGTCGTATCGAACTGGGATACAGGGTTCCCTGGCTTTCGCGGTCGCATCACCAAGCGCGCGGGCACGCTCGCCGAGATGCTGCGCCCCAACGGCTACAACGCGTACGCCGTAGGCAAGTGGCACCTCGCGCCCACCGACGAGATGACGCCTGTGGGACCGTACGACCATTGGCCGCTACAGCGAGGATTCGACCGTTTTTACGGGTTTCTCGACGGCGCGACCGATCAGTGGACTCCCGATCTGGTCAAGGACAACCACCCGATCGATCCGCCCCGACACGACGGCTACCACCTCGCCGAAGATCTCGCCGCACAATCTATTGCGATGCTGCGCGATCACCGATCGGTGTATCCCGAGAAGCCGTTCTTCATGTACCTGTGCCTTGGCGCGGCGCACTATCCGCTGCATGCGCCGCGTGCGTTCATCGAGCACTACCGCGGGCGTTACGACAAGGGCTGGGATGCGCTACGCGACGAGCGCCTGTTGCGCCAGAAGCTGCTCGGCATCGTGCCCGACGATTGCGAGCTCGCGCCGCGAAACGCCGACGTGCGAGCGTGGGTCGACATGTCGGCCGCCGAGCAGCAAGTGGCGGCGCGCTTGATGGAGGCGTACGCCGGCTTCCTCAGCCATGCCGACGCGCAGATCGGGCGGGTTCTCGACGAGATCGATCGCATCGGCGCGGCCGAAGACACGGTGGTAGTGCTCATCTCCGACAACGGCGCATCGGGCGAGGGTGGCCAACACGGTTCGCTCAACTACATGCAATACGCGAATGGCATCGCTCCGCCGTCGGCCGAGGAGCTCCTTGACCGCCTCGACGAAATCGGTGGCCCCACGACGAGCCCGATGTACGCCACGGGTTGGGCGATGGCGTCCAACACGCCACTCAAGCGCTACAAGCAGAACACGCACGCCGGCGGCATCCGCGATCCGTTCATCATCTCGTGGCCGGCCCGCCACGCGCCGGTTGCCGGCGAGATTCGCACGCAGTACCACCACGTGAGCGACATCGTCCCGACCGTGCTCGAGTTGATCGGCATCGACGCACCGACCGATCTCGACGGCCTCGAGCAACTGTCGATCGAAGGCACGAGCATGGTGCCCTCGTTCGCCGCGCCGGGCCCGACCACCAAACAGACGCAGTACTACGAGATGCTCGGCCACCGGGCGATCTGGCACGACGGTTGGAAAGCCGTGACATGGCATCGACCGGGCAGTTCATTCGACGACGACGTGTGGGAGCTGTACCACGCCGATGTCGACTTCGCCGAACGTACCGATCTCGCGTCGGCGAACCCCACGAAGGTCGCGGAGCTCGACGCACTGTGGTGGGAAGAAGCGCGCCGTTACAACGCGCTGCCACTCGACGATCGCATCATGGAGCGATTTCTCGTACCCAAGCCGCGGCCGATCACCAGTCGCGACCGGTTCGTCTACTACTCCGGCATCCGCATCCCGTCGTACGGCGCGCCCGACGTCAAGAACGTGACGTACACCATCACCGCCACCATCGATTGCCGCGGCCTCGACGTCCTGACCGGTCAAGCCGACGGCACCATTCTCAGCTCGGGCGATCGCTTTTGCGGCTACGGGCTCTTCATCAAGGACGGCTACCTCGTCCACGACTACAACACTGCGGGCACGCACTACGTCGCGCGATCGCGCGACATCGTGCCCTCAGGCCCCACGATGCTGCGTTATCACTTCACAAAGACGGGCGACCTGCGCGGCGTCGGCATCTGCTCGGTCGACGGCATCGATGGAGATCCCGTCGAGCTCACACGCACGCTCGGCGTGCACATCTCCCCGGCGGGGTTGAGCATCGGATGGACCGCATTGTCACCGGTGAGCGATCTGTTCGACGCACCGTTTCGTTTCGGCGGGCGTATCGATGAGGTCGTATTCGAGCTCGGTACCGATCGCACCGGCAACCCACCCGACTCGATCGTCGACTGACG
>JBDTLT010000136.1:0-14357 GCA_039934635.1 Acidimicrobiales bacterium | reverse complement strand
TCGTCGCGCTTCGCACCGCCGCGCGCGCAATCCTCCGACCCCTGCGCGCCGCCACCCGAACGTTGAACGCGAAAGCGTGCGTGATTGCCGGGGCTCTGCGCAAAGCCGTCGCGCGGATCGCTTCCAGCGCTCAGCGCGTCGCACGCGCTTTCAGCCGCGAGATGTGGCGACCTATCGTGCTTATTGCGCGCGCGACGCGCGCCGGCGCGCGCCGCGTGGTGCGTCTGTTGGGTGCCATTCTGACGCCGATCGTTCGGCGCGCCCTGATCGTCGTCTCGGTCGTCAGCAAGTCGCTCGCAGCTGCGACCGTCCGCATCGTTCGCTTGATCTCACGACCGGTCGCCTCCATCGGTCGGCAGGCGCGCCGAATGGCCGCCGTGTTGAGCAAGAAAGTTCGCGCCGTAAGCGGCCGGGTCGGAACTCGCGTGCGAATGAGCGCGCGAGCGGCAGCTTCGATGGCGCGCTCGCAGTGGACCCGCTGCCGTTCGGCGGCGCGGCAGGCGAAGAACACCGCACGCCGAGGCCTTGCGGATGCCCGCGAGGGAGTCCGCCGTTGGGCCAAGGCAGTGGCCCGAAAAAAGAAGCGTTGACGCCGTCGCAACGGTGACATTGCGCGTAGTCGGGTGGGTGAGCCCCCACCACCTACCCTGGCAGACTCAAGATCCCACTTCGGTTGTCGATAAGACACCAACGGGTGCCGACATCGCACCCTATTGCCGGGGTTGCCGGACGTGTCCTGACGAGTAGGCAGGCGCTCCCCTACAACCCGGTTCAGAAGATCGTTTCGTATCGGGGGCAACCCTCTACGGCGGCGGTGCTGCTGGGAGCGATGCCCCATACGAAACGAGATCTGATGAAGAAACCCGCGTCCTTGATGCACCGACTGTTTGCAGTCCTGCTCGCAGTGACGATGGCAGGGGCGGTGCTCTCCTTCGGAAGCACTGCGTACGCCGCCGATGTAGCCACGGTGCCGCTCGGTACGGCGGTCAACTACTCGGTGCTCGGTGGATCGACGGTGACCAACACCGGAGCCACCGTCCTGAACGCCAGCCTCGGGCTCTCGCCCGGTACGTCGATCACCGGATTTCCACCGGGATTGGTCAACGCGCCCGGTACGACGGAAACGACCACTCCTGCGGCGCAACAAGCGCAGGCTGACCTCACCGCCGCCTATGTCAACGCGGCGGGTCGGCCGATCAACGCCACCACGACTGCCGATCTCGCCAATCTCGTGCTCGTCGGAGGCGTCTACGCCGGGCCGGGCAAGTCGGCGCTGAGCCTCACAGGACCGCTCGTTCTCGACGGTGGCGGCAACGCGAATTCGGTCTTCATCTTCCAGACCGACTCGTCGCTGACAACCGGGTCGGGCAGCTCGATCTCGCTGATCAACGGTGCCCAAGAATGCAACGTCTTCTGGCAGGTCGGCAGCTCGGCCACACTCGGGACCAGTTCGGTTTTCGCCGGCAACATTTTGGCGCTGTCGTCGGTCACGGTGACGACCTCTGCCGTCGTGCACGGTCGGGCGCTCGCCCGCAACGCTGCGGTGACTTTGGATACCAACACATTCACCGTGCCGACATGCGCGCTTCCCATCGATGCCGGGCGCCAAACACCACCCGTGACCACGGCTCCATCGGACGGAACCACTGCGCAGCCGGGACAGCCCGGGACTTCCACGGACCAGCCGGGCTCCCCCACGTCCGGGCAACCGGGAACGCCCACGGGACAATCGGGTGTGCCACCAACGAACCTCGCCTTCACCGGCCCCCGCGTCGTTCTCCCGCTCGTACTCGCCCTCGTGTGTCTGACACTAGGCACTGCTGCGCTGTCGCTCGACAAGACGCGCAAGCAGCGGATATTCGGTCCGCCGCGCCCGACAGCTCTCCACAAATAGACGGGCCGAGTCGTACGAACTGAGCCACGATGTTGCGGCATCGCCGAGTTCAGGAGGTCGACATTGGTTGGTCTGGAAGGATGCCGCGAGGTCACTACCGAGCGCGAGTTGCGCGAACTACTCGGCCATCCGGGGCCGGGCGTCGCCTCCAAGGACCGTCCATCGCTCGATGACTATGACCGGCAGTGGCTCGCACATTCGCCGTTCTGTCTCGTCGCAACGTCGGATGCCGACGGCACGTGCGACGTATCGCCCAAGGGTGACCCGCCGGGGTTCACATTCGTGGTCGACGACACCACGATTGCGATTCCCGAACGCCCCGGCAATCGACGCGCTGACGGGTTCCGCAACATCTTGTCGAACCCACACATCGGTCTGATCTACCTCGTGCCCGGTCGCACCGACACGTTGCGCATCAACGGCAAGGCCACGCTCGTACGCGACGCACCCTTCTTCGACCAGCTCACGGTGAAGGGCCATCGCCCTGTTCTCGCAGTGGTCGTGCAGATCGAGCAGATCTTCTACCACTGCTCCAAAGCGTTCATGCGCTCAGATCTCTGGCAGCCGGCGTCGTGGCATCCTTCGGCCTTGCCGACACGCGCCGAGATCTCGCACCGGCTCGAGCGGCCCAACGAAACCCTGGCCGATCTCGAGCAGTACTACGGCCCGCGCTACGCAAATGGCTTGTACAAGTCTGTTTGATTCTCACGCTTTGGCAATGCGGTAGACGGTGCCCGTCGACCAGTCGCCGACGAGCACTTCGCCGCGTGCACTGATGATCGCCGGCACCGGATTTTTCATGCCGGTGAGAAACGGATGCACGGTGCCCGTGTAGCTGGCGCCGTCACGCGACAGCGCGACTCGCAGCACCTTTCCGTTGGCCCATTCGGCGACGACAGCCGAAGTACCGATCGTCGAACCCAGCTGCCCCGTCACGATCGCCACACCGCTCACCGCCGCGTGTGCGTCGAGCACCGCGATGGGCTGGGGCACGCCCGTGCAGGCGGTGCCACCTTGCCCGTAACACGCAGGGAAACCCCACGCGTCATCTTGGCGCACGACCGAGAGCCAGTCGCCCGGTGTCTGCGGATCGAGATCATCGCGCTGGTTAATGGTCACGAACAGGTCATTCGTCTGCGGGTAGTACATGAGACCGACCGGCGCACGAATGCCGCTCGCAAACACTGCGATGTCGCTTCCGTCGGGCTTGAACGACAGGATCGCCGCGGAATACTCGGACGCGGGGACACAGCTGTCGCACGGCGCCGAGACACCCATGAGCATGCGCCCGTCGGGAGCGAGCACGATATTGCCCGGCTTTCCGACATTGGGCGGCAACTCGATGATGCGTTCGTGCGTCGTGAACTGCGTGCCATCGAAGCCGGTGTAGACGTCGACGCCGCTTGCCGACGCGACATACAGCGAGTCTCGATACCAGAGCAGGCCCATCGGTGTGTGCAGCGCGCCAACGACCTTTGTCGGTGTCGCACCGGCTTCGGTCGCGACGTACAACGCATCGCGATCTTCGTCTTCGAAGTCAGCGGTCGTGATCCACAAACGGTTGCGCGAGTCGAACGCCAACGCGGATACCGACGCCAGGCCTTTCGTGTAGACCGTCGCCCGCAACCCGGCAGGACCGTTCAGACCCGCACCGATATCGACAAGTGCGTCCGATGATTGAACAGGCACGTTGCTTGCGCCACATCCAGCTGCGAAGAGAACAGCCGCTGCGATCGCGAGCAGGAGTCGATTCGATTTCATCGTGATGCGATCGGTGGCGGAGCAAGCCTTGGCATGGTGGCGCGAACCGTGGGGGGGCGGTCCGACGCCACCATGCGGGGATCTACTCAGTACCTCGCGGCCCGCACGCGGAACGCGGCGTTTGTGGCGCTCGACGAGGTGCCTGATGGGCCCGACGCGCCCGGCGTGGTCTGCGTGCCTGGGTCATCGCCCATGTTCGGGCAGTTGCCCTGGTGGTCCCGTGGAGCGGGCGTCGCCGGCGCGGGGGTTGCCGGTGTGCTCGGCGTGGTCGGCGCTGTCTGCGCCGGCGCTGTGGTCGAAGGAGTATCGGTTTGTGCGGAAGCGCTGAACGGATTCAGCACCGTTAGCGCGAACGATGCGCTGGCGATGCTCAACGCGGTGATGCCGGTCGTTACGACCTTCCTCATACGGTGCACCTTTCATTGGTGGGTGGGTTCTCGAGGGCATCATGCGCTCAGGCATATAAGGCAGGCATGAAACCAAAGTGAGAATCAGGTGAGAGGAATGGCCCGCGGGGCCTGAAGTATGCTCGTGCCGCTCACGGGGTCGACGAGCAACACAATGGGGGCACGATCATGGATACTGCGACAACGCGTGCGCAACTGTGCAGCGATCACGATTTCGCCCTCGACGTGCCCGACTTCCACCAAGAGTTGGCCCGGCTGCGTCGAGATCACCCTGTCGCGTACGTGCCGTTCCACGGCGGTACCGCATACCTCTTGACGAACTACCGAGACGTCGAGCGGGCGTTCCTCGACGAAGCCACCTTGCCGGCCGAGGCCGCGTATCGACTCCACAGCGAGCCAGTGATGGGCCGCACGCTGCAGTGCATGACCGGTCGCGAGCACACGCGCAATCGCGCACTCGTCTTTCCCGCGTTTCGGGCGCGGCTGATGCCCGACTACGTCGACCCGATCCTCGCACCCGCGGCGCATCATCTCATCGACCAGTTCGTCGATCGTGGCCACGCGGACCTCGTCACCGAGTTCACCAAGCAGTACCCGTTCACGGTGATCACACGACTGTTGGGTATTCCTCCGCGCAACGAAGGTGACATCCAGCGCTGGGCACTCGCGCTGCTCACGTATCCGTGGGATCCGGACAACGCGCTCGCGGCTTCCCGTGAGTTCACCGAGTACCTCACGCCGATCGTTGCGAGCCGGCGCGACAACCCCGGTGACGATCTCATCTCGACATTGGCAACGGCTGTGGTCGACGGTGAACGACTCAGCGACGAAGAGATCTTCTCGTTCATCCGAGTGCTGTTCCCCGCCGGCGCCGACACCACCTACCTCGGTCTCGGCAGTCTGCTCTACGCGCTGATGACTCATCCTGAGGCGATGGAGCGAGTGCGCCGCGACCCCAGCAGCCGGCGATTGGCGATCGAAGAGGCGTTGCGCTGGCAGCCGCCGGTGTCGGTGATGCCGCGCTTCGCTCCTGTCGACACCGATCAGTTCGGCTCGCTCATACCTGCCGGCAGTCCGGTGCTGTTCGGCATCGCCGCGGCCAACCGTGACCCTGCCGTGTTCACCGACCCTGATCGATTCGACATCGATCGCGAGAACAAGGGCACGATGACCTTCGGCTTCGGCATGCACTTTTGTGTTGGCGCGCACCTCGCGCGCGCGGAGCTGGCCACCGCGCTCGACGTTGTACTCGAGCGACTCGATGACCTACAGCTCGCGCCCGATGCGCCAACTCGATTCGTCGGTTCGGTGTTGCGCGGACCCGACACCCTGCCCGTGACCTTCACTGGTCGCTGACCAATCGACAGAAAAGAGCCAACAGTGATCGTTATCGCGGGTCGCATGAAGATCGACCCGGCAAAGCTGCAGCACGCGCTCGACATCATCAAACCCGTCGTCGAGCAAACCGCAACCGAGTCGGGCAACGTGGCCTATCGCTACTATGCCGACCTCGACGACCCGTCGACGTTGTTCATCTTCGAAGAGTGGCAGTCAGAGGCCGCGCTCGACAATCATTTCCAGATGCCGTACATGGTCGACTTCCTCGAGAAGATCCCGACGCTCGGCATCCTCGACGCTTCGGTCCATCGTTACGGCGTGGCCGACAAGATACTGATGGGGTGACCGAAGATGCCGATCAGCAGACTCGACGAATTCCTTGCGCACCAGACTTCCGACACGTTCGACCATGTCGTCACATCCGACCGCAACTTCTACGACCGCTACTACTTCAACATGCATGCGAGCAGTGACGAGTTATTCGTCATCACCGGGTTGGGCCAATATCCCAACCTCGGCGTGACCGACGCCTTTATCACCGTCTCGATCGGCACCGAGCAGTACACCGTGCGCTCGTCGCGCGAGCTCGGCCACGATCGGCTCGACACCAGCGTCGGTCCCCTGTCGGTCGAGGTCATCGAGGGATTGAAGAAGCTGCGGATTCGCTGTGACAACAACGAATGGGGCATCGAAGCCGATCTCGTCTTCACCGGCACCGTTGCCGCGCTCGAAGAGCCGCGGACCTTCGTGCGTCAGTACGGCCGCGTGATCCAAGACGTGACCCGCTACGCGCAAGTCGGTGCATGGCAAGGTCAGCTGACCGTCGCCGGTCGCACGTTCGACGTCACTCCCGACAAGTGGAAGGGAGCGCGTGACCGCTCGTGGGGCGTGCGCCCGGTTGGCGAACCCGAGGCACCCGGCATTCGCTCACGGCAAAGCCAAGACGGCTACGGATTCCGCCACGATTGGCTACCGATGCAATTCGACGATCACATGCTCAAGGTTCAAGTAGACGAAGACGCGAACGGTCATCGCATCGTCGAAGAAGCGGCCCGTGTGTGGAACATCGAACACGATCGGCCCATCGAAGAGCTCGGACGCCCCCAGATCGACATCGAATACATCAGCGGCACGCGCGAGATGCGCTCCGCAACGGTGCGCACGACCGATCCCGACGGCAAGCCCATCGTGGTTACCAACACCCCACTGCGCACGCTCTACCTCGCCGCGGGTTCGGGCTACGTCAACGTCGACGGCAAGTGGGGTCACGGCATGTACCAAGGCCCGCTCAAGGTCGAGGGCATCGTCCACGACCTGAGCGACCCCGAGGTGCGGCGTCGATTCGCGATCTTGAACGAGACCTTGTGTCGCTTCGAGCTCGCGACCGGCGAGGTCGGCTACGGCATGCACGAGAACTTGTTCCGCGGCATCCATCGCCCGTCTGGCTTTCTCACCGCTGATTCAGTCGCACCATAGGGAGCTTTGCCATGTTGGATCTCGTATTGCGCGGCGGCACGGTCATCGATGGCTCGGGACGGCCGCGGCGCGGCGCCGATGTCGCGATCGACAACGGCATGATCGTCGATGTCGGGCGTATCACCGACTCCGCTCGACGTTCGATCGACGTGTCGGGGCTCGTCGTCGGTCCGGGCATCATCGACGTGCACACGCACTACGACGCGCAGCTCTTCTGGGACCCGGCCGCGACGCCATCGTGCTTCCACGGCGTGACGACGGTGCTCGGTGGCAACTGCGGGTTCACGCTCGCCCCCTTTGCCGGCGGCGACTACCTGATGCGTTTGATGTCGCGTGTCGAGGGGATTCCGCTTGCCGCACTCGAGGCAGGCGTCCCGTGGAACTGGTCGTCGTTTCGCGAGTATCTCGACCGTCTCGACGGCCGAATCGCCGTCAATGCCGGTTTCTTGTGCGGGCACTCCGCACTGCGCCACCACGCGATGGGCGCCGCGGCCGTCGAACGTACCGCCACGCCCGACGAGCTCTCCGCAATGGCCGCCGCGCTCCACGATGCGCTCGATGCCGGCGCGCTCGGCTTCTCCTCATCCGACACGGTCAACCACAACGACGGTGACGGCCGCCCGGTACCTTCGCGGGCGGCCGACGACCACGAACGACTGGCATTGGCATCCGCGGTCGCCGCGCACCCCGGCACATCGCTCGAGTGGATTCTCACCGGCGTGCTGGCTGGCTTCAGTGAGCATGAGGTCGAGTTGTTGACCGCGCTCTCGCTGGCCGCCAACCGCCCGATCAACTGGAATGCACTTGGCGTCATCTCGTCCGATCCCGAAGGGCACTGGCAGCGCTTGCACGCGTCGACCACGGCCGCGACGCAGGGCGCCACTGTGGTTGCGTTGGCAGTCCCCGATGCGGTGACTGCTCGACTGTCGTTCGTCCACGGCTTCATCCTCGACGGGTTGCCGGGATGGAACCCGGTGCTCTCGTTGCCGCCCGACGAACGCCGCCGCGCATTGGCTGATCCCGAAGTGCGGCGTCGATTGGCTGCCGGCGCGGCGTCCCCCGACGCCGGGCTGTTGCGCGATCTCGTCGATTGGGACCACATCACCGTCAGCCAGACGTACTGCGATGCGAACAAGTCAGCCGAGGGAAAGACGGGCGGCCAACTCGCCCACGAACGCGGCATCAGCGCGCTCGACGCCATTCTCGACGTCGTCGTCGCCGACGACCTGCGCACCGGGCTCGACACTGCCGCTATGGGCAACGATCAAGAAACGTGGCGCATGCGGGCCGAGACGTGGAGCGACCCGCGCGTGCTCGTGGGTGGATCCGACGCCGGCGCGCACGTCGACATCATGTGCGGCGCGGTGACGAGCACCGTGCACCTCGGTCCCAACGTGCGCGACCGTCAACTGCTGTCGCTCGAACAAGCGGTAAGGCAACTGACCGACATGCCGGCTCGCCTCTACGGTCTACGCGGCCGCGGCCGCGTCGCTCCCGGCTACCACGCGGACCTCATGGTGTTCGACGCCGACCGCATCGCACCCGGGCCGGTGCGCACCCGCAACGACCTTCCGGCGGGCGCGGCGCGATTGGTCGCCGACGCCATCGGAGTGACCAGCGTGTTCGTCAACGGCACCGAAATCGTGACCGACGGACAACTCACCGGCGACTCGCCGGGCACACTGTTGCGTTCCGGGCGCGACACCTACACGGTCGAAGCGGGCACCTACGCTCCCTGAGCCTCGAGCGCCCTTCAGAGCGGAGCAAATGATGCCAACCGAAGCGACCCTCGTCGTCGAACGCGACGGCCCGGTCGTCGTCCTCACGATGAATCGACCAGAGCGTAAGAACGCGCTGACGATCGACATGATCGTTCGCATGGCCGACGCATGGGACATGATCGACGGTGACGACGAGATCCGTTGCGCGATCCTCACCGGCGCCGGCACCTCGTACTGCGTCGGGGGCGACATGTCCGACGGTTGGATGGCGGGCGGCGGCCATCGTGATCCGATGGTCGAGGCGCGTATGAAAGAAGACCCGTCGGTGATCGGCAAGGGCCTATTGCTGACACGTTGGTTGCGCAAGCCGTTGCTCGCCGCGGTCAACGGCGAATGTCTCGGCGGCGGTTGTGAAATGTTGCAACAGACCGACATCCGCGTCGCGGAGGAACAGGCCATCTTCGGCGTGCCCGAAGCGCGACGCGGCCTCATCGCCGGTGCTGGTTCGACGATGCGCCTCAAGCGCCAGATCCCCTACACGATCGCTATGGAGATGCTCATCACCGGGCGCATACTCAGCGCGGAAGAAGCGTTGCGGTGGGGTCTCGTCGGCCACGTCGTACCCAAGGGTGGCGCACTCGCAAAGGCCCGTGAGATCGCGGCGATCATCTGTGCCAACGGCCCACTGTCGGTCGCCGCATCCAAGGCATCTGCGGTCGAGACCGGCTGGTTGCCCGAGTCAGAGGCGCAGCCCATCGAAGGCCGCTACGCCGGCACCGTGAGTCGCAGCCAGGACGCCCGTGAAGGCATGAAGGCCTTCACCGAGAAACGCCCACCCAATTTCACCGGCACCTGAGGTTCTCTTAGAAGCCGGGGGGCGGGGTGTAGGCCTCGCCGCCGGTGATCGGGTTGCAACAACCCTTGCTGTCGCCGCGATCACCGCTCCACACCACGATCGATCCGCCGGCCCACGCCAAGGGCGTGGACTCACTGCTCAATCCACCGTTCGCCGATGGGATGCCGGCGTGCCACTGGTTCGTGGCGGGATTGAACAACAGCGGCGTGCCGTCGCGGTTGATCGTGGCCACTGATCTTCCCGTCCAAAGGTCGGCATACCGGAGCGAGGTCTCGAATCCGATCGGCGCATCGGGGGCGTGACGCCACTGACCGGTGGCGAGGTCGAGTAGGTCCGCGCTGGCCGACGAGTCGATCAACTGCGAACACAGGCGGCCGCCGCCGACGAACAGTTCGGATCCGGTCCAGACGACAACCGGCGACAGACGCTCGGCGGCCGGGCCACCAGCAATCTCGCGCCAGGTGTTGGTGCTCGGGCGATACGCAAGGATGATCGAGCCGCACTCGTCTTTCATGTTCGGCCGGAGCCCGACGATGACGATTTCGTCGCCCGCGGCGGCGGCTTGGAAGAACGATCCGACCTGGAGAGGCGGATTCGCCGCGATCGACCATTGCGTCGTCGCCAGGTCGAGGCGAGCGACTTGCGAGGGGGCGTTACCTTCGCTTTCGCTGGCCACACCGATCACGATCACGGCACCATCGAGGAAGAAGGCGCGGTTCATTGCATTCGCCGCGTTGGCCAGTGGAGGCGCGGGGAGTTCGCGCCAGGTGAACGCCACCGGGTCGAACGCCGCGGCGTGGACATCATTGATGCCGTTGAGCACGACGACCTCGCGACCGGTCCACACGCCGACCGCGTCGCCTCGATTGCCGGCCAATGGCGCACTCGGCAGCTTGCGCCACACGGACGTCGTCATATCGAGATACGCGCCATCGGACTTGTTGTTGTCGTCGTAGCCACCCCACACGAACACGCCGTCGCCGGTCGACACCACGAGGCCCTGGGCCCGCTTGGAGATCGGGGCATCAGGGAGCGTCGTCCAGCCCTCGCTCCCGGCGGGCCCCGCCTGGCCGGGCGTGATTGTTCGTTGTTGATCGTCGTTGCCACGCGCCAGCATCACGGCCGCCGCGAGCATCACGCAGCCGAAGACGCCGACGCTCACGAGCAGCGGCCGGCGACGCGACGGCCGTGGTACCGGTGCGACATAGCCCGGCGCGGTCGCGGGCCGCTCGATGTGTTCGTCGAGCACTTGCGCCGCGCGCGAGAGTCGAGTCTCGAGGTCGAGGTTCATCCGTTCTTCTCCAGGATCGAGCGGAGTCGCGTGAGGCCCCGGTGGACGTAATTGGTGACCGCGGCTTCGGATACGCCGAGCAGCGCGGCCACTTCTCGGTAGGTGAACGAGTAGCCGTGCACGAGCAGGACGGCGACGCGGTGATCGGGCTTCAAACGCGCCAGCGCGTCGAAGACATCGCCTGCAGCACCGGCGCATCGTCCCAGCGCGGCTCGGCGGGTAGATCGACACGGCGCCGCTGCCATCGCACGTGACGCCGGGCTGCGCTCTGACCGACGCGGTAGAGATAGCCCGAGGGGTTGTCCATCGTGACGATGCGTTCCCAGTGTTCCCAGGCGAAGCCGACCACTTCCGCGGTCACCTCGGCACCGACGTCGAGGCCGAAGCGCGCCGCGAACGCTCGGCTCAGCGTGCGTTCGAGCGAGGGAATCTCTCGTTCGAACCGGCGACGGCGTTCGTCGCGCCCGCTTTCGTCGACCACCAGCACGCCCGCATTAGAACACCCACGGCCCCGATTCCTTTCAGGTCCCCGCACGCACCCCTCTAACGCCCGTTCTTGTGGTGTTCGATACGTATCTATGCGTATCGAACACCACAAGAGCCGAAGGCTCGGGCGGCAGCGCGGCGGGTGGCGAGGAGGGTGGGGCCGAGCGCTACCAGGAGCGCGGCTTCGGGGGCGAGAGGCATCCAGGCCGCGCGTGAACCGTCTTCGGCGTTGGTCGTCACGGATGGTGTCGCCGGAGCGTCGGGGCCGACGCGCAGCAGGCTGATCAGTGCGCGCGCGCCGCCCATGACCGCGGCGCCATCCCAGCCGGGCGCGCCCGGCCCGAGATCGAGATCGTGCGCCAGCAGCAGGGCGCCGTCGCGCGTGACACGACAGCGCACGCGGAGGCGGCCCGACGATTCGCCCGCTCGGCCCAAGACGATCTCGTCGACGAGATCCAGTCGAGCCGAACCGGACAACGACACCGTCGTATCGACGAGATGGTCACTGCCGCGCACCGACACGAGCGGCTCGGGGCGCCAGTCGAGCGCGCCGCCGTCGCCGACGGTGAAGTGCATCGTCGTGCGCGAGGGCGTCGAATCGGGGCCGGGTTGGACAAGTGTCGCGGCCGCGCTACGGACCGCGAGGCACGCGCCGTCACCGACCGCAATGTCGAGCGTGAGATCGTCACCGCCGAGCGGCCCTGCGGCGCCACCGACCAGATACAGCGCGTCCGGCGTGCATCGCATCAACAGAGGGGCCTCGGACCGCAGCTCGACGAGTCGCGTCCGGCCACTCGCGTATTCGGCGCGCGCCGACGCGTGCGCTCTCAAGGCATCGCGAGCGCGCGTCCGCGCCAAAACGCGACGCGCTCGCGAATCCAATCGGCCACGGCCGCCGCGCCGGCGACATCGACGAGCGACGTGAACTCCATCGGCAACGCACCTCGCCGAGCGATCGCGTCTCGCCGCATCACCTCGAGATCGGCGCCCACCAATGGAGCGAGATCGGTCTTGTTGATGACCAACAGATCCGCGGTCGTCACGCCGGGACCACCTTTGCGCGGCACCTTGTCACCGCCCGCGACATCGAGCACGAAGATCTGATGATCGACCAGGGCGCGGCTGAACACCGCAGTGAGGTTGTCGCCACCGCTCTCGACGAACGTCACGTCGACCGGACCGTGCAACGATTCGAGTTGCTCTATCGCGTCGAGGTTGGCGGAGATGTCGTCACGGATCGCAGTATGAGGGCAACAGCCGGTTTCGACCGGCACGATGCGATCGTCGTCGAGTACACGCATCCGGCGCAACGCCTCTGCGTCTTCGCGCGTGAAGATGTCGTTGGTCACCACCACGATGGAGAGTTCGGGCGCAAGCAGTCGACACAGCGCCGCGACCAACGCGGTCTTGCCACTACCGACGGGCCCACCGACACCGACGCGCAGTGCGCGCTCGCGCGCGTCACCGGGCGCGGGATGGTCGTGGTCGTGCAGATCGTCGTGCGCATGGCTATGCGAATGACCGTGCGCATCGTCGTGTGCGTGTTCATGAAGCAAAGAGTCGTACCTCCCAGGTTGCGTGATCCTCCGCGAGGATCTCGACGAGCGGTGCGCTCGTTGCGGGCAATGTGTCGAGTGGATCGTGCGCACCGGCGGCTGCCCGCCCGGCGATCTCGTCGATGATGGGGGCCAAGGCCGCCAGCCGTGAGTAGACGTCGAACGGATCGAGACCGAGCAGCCGCAGCGCCGATGTTGCGACCGTCGACGCGAGGTGATGCAGCGCCGCGGTGGCTGCTTCGATCTCGTCGAGCTGCGCCGCGCGCGCGACCGCGCCCAGTGCCAACGGGTGATGCGCGCCCTCGGGCGGCGCCGCCGCGCGCAACGAATCGAGCACGGCGCTCGGCCAAACCCGTTGGCCGCTGCGCAACAGCTGCCGGCCGAGCGAGCGCGACACCGCTCGCAGTCGCGGCGAGATCGTGCGCACTTCGTACGCGGCGTCGAGCGCAGTCCACCCGTGGCTGCCCCCGCAGGCCGCGGCCGCGAACGCCGCATCGACCAGTCCGGTGCTGTGTAGCCGGCCGAGAGCGAAGGCGTGCAGCGACGGGCCATCGACCACACCGCCCGTGGCGCAGGCAGCCTCTGTGCCCGCAGAATGCGCGTGGCTTCCCGATGGAAACCGCCCGTCGGCGAACAGCAATAGCGCAGCGCGAGTCATGACGTCAGAACAAGAAGTAGCGCTGGGCCATCGGCAGCTCGGCGACGGGAGCCTCTTCTATGAGTTCACCGTCGACGCGCACGGCGAATGAATCGGGATCGACCTCGATACGCGGCCGAGCCTTGTTCTCCGGCATATCGTCCTTGCCCAGCGAACGCGTGTCGCGCGTGGCGACGAGCCTGCGGTTCACCCGCAATTGGCTCGCAAGGTCGGCTTCGATCGCCGCCGGCGCCACGAACGTGACACTGGTGCGTGCGGCGGCGACGGGCGAGGCGCCGAACATGGGGCGCGGCCACACCGGTTGTGGGCTCGGTATCGACGCGTTGGCGTCGCCCATCTGAGCCGACGCGATGAACCCACCCTTGACCACGACGTGTGGCCGCACGCCGAAGAAGCGCGGATCCCACAGCACCACATCGGCGAGTTTGCCCACCGCGACAGACCCGACTTCGTGATCGATGCCGTGCGCGACCGCAGGGCAGATCGTGTACTTCGCCACATAGCGGCGAGCGCGGGCATTGTCGGCAGGGCCATCACCCGGCAACGCGCCGCGCCGTTGTTTCATCACATGCGCGGTCTGCCATGTGCGCAGGATCACTTCGCCGACCCGGCCCATCGCCTGTGAATCAGACCCGATCATCGAAATCGCGCCGAGGTCGTGCAACACGTCTTCGGCGGCGATCGTGCTCGGCCGGATGCGACTCTCGGCGAACGCGAGGTCTTCGGGAACCGATGGGTTGAGGTGATGGCACACCATCAACATGTCGAGATGCTCGGCCACCGTATTGACCGTGTGCGGGCGCGTCGGGTTGGTCGACGAAGGCAACACATTGGGGAACGCGGCGACGGTGATGATGTCGGGCGCGTGCCCGCCGCCCGCGCCTTCGGTGTGATACGTGTGAATCGTCCGGCC
>JBDTLT010000135.1:0-14370 GCA_039934635.1 Acidimicrobiales bacterium | reverse complement strand
CCGGCGCCACCACCAAACCCGAGCAATCAACCCGCTCACGCGCCGACGCACCATCGAGCTTGCCGACCGCCGCGATCTTTCCACCGGCTATCCCTACATCCGCGTCGCGTCCCGGCGCGCCTGAGCCATCAAATACACGACCCCCGGACAACACCAGATCGAACTCCATCAACGACTCCCCAATGACCCGTCCCGGCGCTGCCCCGCATACTCACCCGCAATGCCTCAGTATGTCAATCCTTTCGAGGATGACAACGTCGAGAGGGTCTTCATCTCGGCGATGACCTGAGCCCACTGGTCAGGGTCGTCGTAGAGCGGTGCCGGGAAGCTAAGCCGTTGGATGATCCCTTCGTAACGACGACCCAGTTCGGTGACGATGCGTTCGGGCGAACCGACCACCCCGAAGGCGTGCAACATCTCGTCGTCGATGAGGTCGCCCATCTGCGCCCATTCGCCCCGCTTGGACAGCAGGTTCAAATCTGTCTGCAGGTCGGCCCAGCCGTGGGCGTCGAGCACCGCTCGGTAGGCGGGCGTGCTGCCATAGAACGCGATCCGCTGACGGGTGGCGGAGGCGGAGGCGGTCATCGCCTCTTCGGTGGCCCCGGTGACGACGAACGGTGAAAGGGAGATCTCCACACCGTCCATGGTCTTGCCCACCTTGGCGCGACCGCGCGCCAGCGCGGGAAGGGTGACTGTTCGCAGGTAGTGCTCGGTGGTGAAGGGATGGCTGATGAAGCCGTCGGCCACCTCACCGGCAACTTCGGTCATCAGGTCGCCGACGCCGGCAAGAAGGATCCTGGGAGTATCCGCGCCGTCGAGATCGGTGCGATTCGGGGAGAAGAATGGTGTCATCAGGGTGTGCGTGTAGAACGTGCCTCGAAACGCCAGCGGGGTGCCGTTCTGCCACGTGTCCCAGATGGCGCGAATGGCCAGGATCAGTTCGCGCATGCGCGGCGCCGGGTGGCTCCACTCCATGCTGAAGCGCTTGGTGATGTGGGGTTTGACCTGACTGCCGAGGCCGAGCACGAACCGACCGCCCGAGAATGCCTGCAGGTCCCAAGCCAGGTTGGCCAGCGTCATCGGGTTGCGGGCGAAGGCCACCGCGATGCCCGTACCCAGCTCGAGACGCTGCGAGTGCTCAGCGGCGAGCACCAAAGGGAGGAACGGATCGTGGTTGGTCTCGGCTGCCCAGCCACCCGAATAACCCGCGGCGTCCAACTCCGCGGCCTGCGCCCCGGCCAAGTGGAGATTGCTACTGATGGTGCCGTCGACCTTCATAGTGCCCCCTCGTGGCGGAGCCCGCGCGGCGGGCGAGTCGAGCCGCAACTTACTTCGCAATCCCGCTTGCCGCTCATCTAACACTGTAAACCTTGTATGTTCAGCGGAGCGATGTTACTGTGCGCCGTGCCCGAGCGAAGGACCTGCTGTGACGCTTCGACTTGACGGAAAGGTCATCATCATCACGGGGGCCGGAGGTGGTATCGGCTCTGTGACGGCGCAACGGTTGGCAGCGGAGGGCGCGCGTGTCGTTCTGGCTGACGTCGACATTGCTGCCGCCAACCGTGCCCTCGCTCGGGTGACCGCCGTGGGCGGCGAGGCCAGGACAGCCGAAGTCGATGTTGCCGACAGCGACTCAGCGAAGGGACTGATGGATTTCGCCGTCGCGGAGTTCGGCCAGCTGGACGGGTTGCACAACAATGCCGCACAGATGGCGCCCGATTTCCTAAAGCTCGACGGCGACCTCATAGAGACTCCGCACTGGGTGTGGCAACGCACTCTCGATGTCGATCTGACGGGATGCTTCAACTGCATCCGTCACGCCCTGCCGTACCTTCTGCAGCGTGGTGGGTCGATCGTGAACACCTCGTCCGACGGAGCTTTCTCGGCCGATCCCGGCTTCGTGGGCTACTCAGTCGCGAAGGCAGGGATGCTCGCTATTACGCGTCACGTCGCATCGCGATGGGGCAAGGAGCGGATCCGTTGCAACGCCATCGCTCCCGGTCTGATCGTGAGCGAAGCATCACGAGCTCGGCTGGACGATCGTTGGTTCGAAGACACCCTGGCAAAGAACAAGTCGTGGCGCCTGGGAGACCCGACCGACGTCGCGGCGATGGTGGCGATGCTCATGTCCGAAGACGGCGAGTGGATCAACGGCCAGACGATTTCGATCAACGGCGGAGCGATGATGCGCTAACGCCTCGCGTGCGCGTCGGTCGAAGCTCTGCAACCCAATGGAGGAACGCATGAACGAACTGCGCACGATTGCCGCATGAATAGTCAACTCACTCCACTTTCAACCCATGAGCCCACCTCGCCCGCCCGTGGTGCACTAGTCGTGGTACAGGAGGCGTTCGGCGTCACCGATCACATTGAGGACGTCGCCCGTCGATTGGCTGCCGCGGGTTGGCTCGCAATCGTCCCGCATCTCTATCACCGCACCGGCGACGCGCGGATTGGCTACGACGACATGCCCGGCGCGGGCCGTGAGATGAGTTCCCTGACCGCTGATGGAATCCTCGATGACATCGACACCGCCCTGGCGGCTGCCAGCACGCGGGGCTTCAGTTTGAGCCGAGTGGGCATTGTCGGCTTCTGCATGGGCGGCTCGGTCGCGCTGGCGGTCGCGGCTCGTCGCGATATCGGCGCCGCCGTCACGTTCTACGGCGGTGGCGTCCTCGAAGGCCGCTTCGGTCTCGCGCCACTCGTCGATGAAGCCATCGCGCTCCGGTGCCCCTGGCTCGGTCTGTACGGGGACCTTGATCATGGAATTTCGCCGTCCGACGTGGAACAACTGCGCGAAGCGGCCGCGAAGTCGGGCCAACCGGTGCGTATCGTCCGCTATCCCGACGCAGGACACGGGTTCAACTGCGACGCGCGAGCCAGCTACCACGAGCAAAGCGCGCTCGACGCGTGGCAGCAGATGCTCGACTGGTTTGACGAGCACATGAACGAATGACGCCCAGCGCGTCATTCTGGTGCGCGGAGTGTGACCTGTCCGTTGGCGATGACGACAGCGCCGCGCGAACTCGTTGTTTGCAGAGCCGCGCTGACGTCGTCCGTGGCCCAGATCGTCGTCACGAGCTCATCGCCCGGCCAGACCTGACCGACGAAACGGCCGCTGAGCCCGGCGAACGCCCGGAGGTCAGCTCCACAGATGCTCTGCAACACAGCCCGACCCACGAAGCCAAACGTGCACAACCCATGAAGAAACGGCCCATCGAACCCTGCTGCGCGGGCAAAATCGGGGTCGATGTGCATTGGATTTCGGTCACCCGAGAGACGGTAAAGCGCCGCTTGGTGGTGGGGAATCTGCTGGCAGACCGTGTAGTCAGGAGCGCGTTCGGGGACAGGGGCCGAAGCAGCCGACGGACCGCGTTCGCCACCAAATCCTCCGGCGCCATTGACATACAACGAACCGTGAACGGTGAACAGCAGCCCTTCATCGTCGTACCCGGCCGTCTCGACTTCGATCACGGCGGCCTTGCCCTTGTCCCAGACCTCCGAGATCCGCCCGCGAATCTCCACGTCACCCTCTGGAGGCAGCGGTCGAAGCACGGACACGGCCTCGGTGCCATGCAGGAGACGACGCAGGTCGAGTTCGACGACCGACGGGAGGGTGTCCATCATCTTCCCACCGGCAAGCACGGGAAACGTCGGAAGCACCTGCGGACCTCTCCGTTCGTACACGTAGTCGAGCTCCGCGCCAGGGTCGCATCCGACGCCTAGGGCATACAGGACCGCGTCGCGCCACGTCCATTGAAAGCGAAGGGTCGGAAGTTCCACACCTACCAATTCAGTGGACAGTCGCGAAGCCATGATCAACCGACCGCGGGTTCCGCGCCGTCCGGCGGCCACGACTGGACGCCCGGCTCGAGCGGGACCGAGAGGCTGGCCAATACTCCGGCGATCATGTGCCAGTTGCCGATCGCCACGACCAACTCGATGGCCACCTCGTCACTGCCCAACACTGCCCTGCAGGCCTCCCAGGTCTCGGGCCCGATCCGCCCCGAGTCGATCACGTCGTCGACGGCTGCGAGGACCGCGCGCTCGGTTGGGCCATAGCCGTCATGACTGTGCCACTCGCGCACACCGAGAATGTCGGCTTCTGGAACTCCGAGTCGACGAGCGACCGTCCAATGCTGAGTCCACTCGTACTCCGAGCGACAGCGCCAAGCGATCCGCATGATCACCAACTCGCGCAACCTCGGATCGAGCTTGCCCTTAAACAGGAGGGCTCGCAGCATCCCATCCACGGCCTTCGCCACGGGAGGATTTCGCAGCAGGATGCGAAAGATCGACAGATCAGCGAGGCCCCCCATGGCGTGGATCTCGGTTGCGCGACGATTCGCCTCGTCGAGATCGAGCAAAGGGACACGCTCGTCTGGCATCTTGTTCACTCGCAATCGCTCCAGGTCGGCACCACAACTGCATGTACTGGTAGCGGCCCTGGTGTCGAGCCGGCCATCGTACGGAGGAGATCCTCCGTCGTATCGAGGTGACCGAGACGATGGGGCAGCGCGGCGAAGTCGTATTGACCGGACACGAGGATGTTGATTGCCCGTTGATACGCGCTCCGATCGACACCGAGAGCGCCCAGGATCCGCAACTCCTTGTAGACGACGCGATCGAGTTCCACGCCCGGGACATCCACGTCTGCTCCCCTGGTACCGGCCAACACGATCGCGCCCCCCGTTCGCGCCAAGCGAAGGGCACTGCGGAATGCGGCCGGTGCCTTCGCCGTCACGTCGAGCACCACGTCGGCCAGGCTGTGGGCCGCGTCTCGCAGCATGCTCACCACGTCGTCCGTCGCTGCATCGACCACGAGGTCGGCACCGAAGTGCTTGGCGAGATCCAACCGGTCGTCGTCTTGAGGGCGCACGCCAACGACCATCACAAATCTCGCACCGGCATCTTTCATCGCAGCGGCGGCGGCGAGGCCACGGATGCCGGGCCCCAATACGACGCACACATCGCCCACCTTGGTACCGGGCACGTCGACGCCCCAGCGAATGCCCGCGCCAACTGGGTTGAAGAGGGTCGCAACGATCGGATCCAGATCGGTCGGAATCGGCAAGAGGAGAGAGTCTGGTGCGAGATACATGTGGGTCGCGTAACCGCCCCATAGCGCCGGACTGGCCGACACATTGCGGTGTCCATACATCGCACGTATACCGTGACGAGCGCATCGCTGATACGAACCGTTCAAACAAGGCCCGCATTGTTGGCACGATTGGAAGACCTCGACCGCAACGCGATCGCCCTCCTTCACACCCCACTTTTTCGACGCCGCCGTTCCAATGCGGTCGATCGTACCGATCACTTCGTGTCCGGGAATGAAGCTGAATCCCAGATCGATAGCCCCGGTGAATTGTTCATGGTCGGTGCCGCAGAGACCACACGCCTCGACTTTGAGCAGCGCATCGTCTGAAGCAATGGAGGGCAGCGCAAACTCGGTCAGTTCCAGCTTTTCGGAATCAGTGAGTACCAACGCAAGAGCACGATCAACCATTCAACGCCTCCTCCAGTAGGCGGAAGCAGGTATCTTGCGCACTCGCGACATGGCGACATGAGAGCAGCGGGCCCGAGTTCCGTTCGAGATACCAGGCGTCATTGCAGAGCACCGGACGCCGCAATGTCCGCGATTCGATCGTCGTCATATCCGAGTAGTTCGCTCAAAACCTCGTACGTGTGCTCGCCCAGCATGGGAGCAGGGCGAAACGGACCCGCCTTCGTCCTCGAGAGGTCGAAGCGGCTCCCCTCGACCACCACCGGGCCGAGGCTCGGGTGATCGGTCGTCACGAAATGGCCGCGCGCTTGGAGCTGAGTATCGGAGATGCACTCTGGGCTGTTCTGCACCTCGTGCGACGGTATGCCAAGAGTCTGCAGCTGACGTACGAGTTCGGATTCGTCGTGGCGCACTGTCCACGACCCGACCACCGCCTCTAACTCGTCTTGTCGAGCAAGCCGCTCGTCGGTATTGAGCAGTTTCAGGTCGGAGCGTCCGATGTGTTCACACATGCTGGCCCATTGCTCATCGCTCTCGCAGCTGAGCGCGACCCAACGATCACTGTCGATGGTGCCGGTCGACTCAACGCGTGGTGCCGAGCGAAACACACCGTGAGGTGCCGAACCAGTGTCCCGATTGCCGACAAGAGTGAGCAAGCTGCCGTCGAGGCCGTAGTGGAGGATTGCCGACGAAAGGAGGGGCAGGGAGGCCTCGGCCTGTGAGAGGTCGATGTACTGTCCCTCGCCCGTCTGGCGGCGATACTCCAACGCGGCGAGGATCATTGCGACGGTGACGCGGGGCGCGACGTAGTCGCTGTAGGAACCGAAGGGACCGACCGGATCGCGATCGGGCCATCCGCACATGTAGTTGAAACCGGAAAGCGCCGCGCCCATCACCCCGAAACCTGCGAGGGTGGCGTGGGGACCCGACTGGCCAAGAAGCGAACTCGACAACATGATGAGTCCGGGGTTGATCGAGCGCAGATACTCGTACCCGAGCCCCCACCGCTCCATCGCACCAGGGGAGAAGGATTCGCATACGACATCGGCCCAGCGCACGAGATCAAGTACGACGCCTCGGGCTTCGGGATTGGCCATGTCCAACGCCAGGCCGAGCTTTCCGGCATTGAAGTTGAGATACATGCCGCCGCTCTCAGCGCCAGGCGTACTGCGGACCAAGGGTGCGGTGAAACGCGTGATATCCATCCGACGTTCCGACTCGACGCGAACGACCGTCGCGCCGAAGTCGGCGAGGACTCGCGTTGCCGCCGGGCCCGCGACGACCCACATGAAATCCAAGACCTTCAGGCCTTGCAGCGCGGGGCTGGATCCGGCGCTTGCAGAGGTCGGCCCAACAACAGGTCGGCGTGGCGGCTCCTCCCGTATCTCCTCGGTATGTTCTCCCAGGAAGGGGGCTCTGGGCAGATCAGCGAGGGGACTGCGGGTCAGTCGCGCGACAGGGCCCGGAAAAGTTAACCTGCCGGCCGGCGTTTCCACCGTTTCCCAAGAGTCACGCGCGGCGAAATGCTGTGAGTCCACCACTTCGCCGACCGTGCAGATCGGCGCGATCAGGAGACGCCGATCGAGTGCGGCCTCGAACAACTCCGCCTTCGACTTCGTCAGCAAAAACGCGGCGATGACCGACTTTGCATTCTCGTAGTCATCGAGCGTCGCGAGACCCTCGGCGACGTGCGCGCCAAAGCTGATCCAATCCCGTTCGGCCAGGTCCGCGTCGCACGCACCTTCTTCAGCCATCCATTGCATCAGCCTCGAAACAAATGGACCCATCACCCCTCCGAAGAGGAACATGAGGTTGACGTAGCCGTCACGGCACCGCCAGATCGCGCGAACATTGAACGGCGGGTACATCGATCCACCCGTGACTCGCTTGATCGTCGGCGCTCCCAACGCGTCGGCCAGCACATATCCTTGCGTCGCCAGAATCATCGATGCCTGCGCAGCAACGTCGATTCGCTGACCCAGCCCAGATCGGTGCCGCTCCCACAGCGCAATGAGCGCGGCTCCTACCGCATCGATCGCGGCGTGTTGACAGGATTGCGGAACGCTGGGTCGCAACGGCGCACGGTCGTCGTCCCCGGTCAGCGCCATATAATTGCTCGCAGCCAGGACCGTGAGATCGCTCGCTGCGTAGTGCCGCTTTGGGCCGTCTTGGCCGAAGGGCGAGATCGATACGTAGATCAGGCCTGGGTTTTCCAGCTGATCGTAACCAAGTCCTATCGACTCCCAGTGTCCGGGTTTTTGCGATTCGATCACGAAGTCGGCCCCAGACGCGAGACGAATGAACTCGCGACGATCCGCAGCGACATGCTCGAGGTCGAGGATCACGGACTTCTTCCCTCGGTTGAAGGACCAGTGGGCGAGGGATCTCTCGCCCGCGGGAAGCCCCGCTGCACGGGCGGCCGGCACCATCGGCCCCCGATGTCTCGAGCCTTGTCCGCTCGGCGGCTCGACTGCAATGACTTCCGCGCCGAGCTGCGCGAGGAGCATGCCGGCGTAGTTTGCGCCTTCATCTGTGAGGTCGAGAACTCGGTAGGGCGCAAGCACACTCGTCCCACCCCCGGCCACGTCGCCGTTCACGGTCATCCGAGTGCGCTGGGGACCGACAGTGGGATCGAGTAGAGCTCGGCCCCGTTGTCCTGCAGGATCCGTCGCCGGGCGTGGTCGCTTACCCCGGCGAGTGATTTCGCGAATTGGTCTCTGGCATTGGGAAACAAGCATGTCGGATGGGGCACATCGGTCTCGACCAGGATGTTGTTAACCCCGATCTCCTCGATCAGCTTCTGTGGACCGCTGTTCTCGAACCAGAACATGACGTAGATGTGGTCGCGGAAGTATTCGGTGGGCCGCCGCTGCGCCTGGGCGAGCTCGGACGCATCAACCACATAGTCCGAGAACGCGTACTCCAGCGACTCAAGCAGAAACGGAACCCAGCCGATACCGCTCTCTGCCGAAACGATCTGGAGCTTGGGGTACCTATCGAAGAGGTTGCTCATACACAGGTTCGCGATGATGCGCATGTTGCTGGTCTGCACCGAGCTCATGAAGATGGTCATCCGTCGTTGCGTCCCGAATGACCGCCACGCGAAGTTCGGCACGGTCGACGGGTTCGCGACGATCTCTTGTGACATCTCCGGCGGTACCCCAGCGCCCACGAAGTCCTTGATAACAGCTTCCTTCTCTTCCTTCCGCCGACCGGAACCAATGTGGAAGTTCGCCACTGCCCCTGACTCGTTGAACAAGTCCCACATCGGAGCGAAGTAGGACTCGGGCAACTCGGGCAGCCCGAGCAACTCGGGCTTGTCCGACAACGTGAAGCCACGAATGCCCTTGTCGAGCAGCCTCGTCATCTCCTTCAACGTGAGTTCCATGTCCCAGATGGGAAGGATGGCCTGCGGGAACAGACGATTCTTCGACTCGACTTGAATATCGACGAAGAAGTCGTTGTACGTCTGCAGGATGAGAGTGCGATCGGCGAGATCATCAATGGCAAAGATGTGATTCGAAGAGAAGCCCACACCGTTGGGATAGATGACCTGCGCGTAGATCCCCATGTCGTCCATGAGCCGTAGGCGCTCGGCCACGGACCAGGCGCAGGCATCGACCCGCTCGAAAGGCTGGAAGATGGTGCCCCCGTGGAACTTCTCCCGCCCTGTGCCGATCACGTTGCCGCCGAGACTCGCCCACAACTCATCCTTGTAGTACCACGACGTGATTCCGTCCACCGTGCGATGTTCCGGAACCCGGCCGCGCATCGAAGCGGCTACGCGCGACGACCACAAGTCAGGTTGCTCGGTGAAGTGGGCATCGCAGTCGATGATCTGAATGTCATCCAGAACATGAGGCGCCGATGCGGTGGTTGACGTGCTGTCCATAGTCGTCGTCCTCATCGTGGATGTGCCTTACGGGAACCGCGCCTCGCGACGCCTTGCGCTCGACGAAGCTCAGCGGTCGTTCCGGCCGACCAACGGTAACATATCCAGCCAAAACATACAAGGTTTGTGATGACGACCGATCCGACGCAGTTTCGCGCAGGTCAACCCTCAAACCGCGTCGCCGGCGAGCCACGCACACGCCGCACTGACCTCGCGACCGGCGAACCAGCGGGCATGCCAGGCCCCTCACTAGACCATGATCGCGGCGAGTCGCCTCAGGCGTTGACCACTTGGGCCTCTGAAGAGTAGGTTCCTGAACTGTTAAACATAGAGATCAAGGGGGGCCCACCATGGCCGCAGCTGTGTATGAGGACAGGCTCAGGCGACTCGAGGACATCGAGGAGATCAGGTGTCTGCACGCGGCGTATCTCGACTATGTCGACAAGGGCTGGGACGGCAAAGAGCCCTCACCGGCGGGCCTGCGCGAGGTCCTGGCCGACGACGTCGAGTTTTCCTCGACGAAGGCATTGACTGAAGAGCAACGCGAGAACGGCACGACGATGTACCGCGGCGTCGACGCCGTCATCAGCATGCTGGAGCAAGCAACCGACGAGTTCCAGTTCGTCATGCACAGCATGCAGAACTCTGTGATCAAGGTCGACGGTGATTCTGCCGCAGGTACGATGCTTATCTGGGTGGGAGCCAAGCAACAGGACGTCATGAACCAGTGGTATCTCCGGGCCTTCAGCAAGTACGTCCGGACTGCCGGCGGCTGGCGCATCAAGGAAGTAATTTTGAACTTCGCCGCGACGCTCAATGAGTTGGCGGACAGCCACCACTGACTGACGGGTCACTAGGTTCGTAACAGGGGTTGGGCAATTACCGAGCTCAGCGGTCCTTCGCGACCAGAACTCCACGACGTTCGAGTTCGTCGATTCTGTCAGCGTTCCAACCGAGCATTCCGCTGACAACCTCTCGGTTGTGCTGCCCGAGGTTCGGCGCGAGAACATCGCCAGAGGCCCCCCGAGCCGGTGGAGCGCCCGCGCCGAAATGGATCGGAAAGCCGGGGGTGACGAGCGAGCCCACGAGAGGATCAGACACCGTCCGGATCGCGTCCCGCTGGCGCAGGTGATCGTCGTCTCCCAGTTCGGCAGGATCCTTCACGCGGCTGCAAGGAACGCGATGGAGCTCGAGCAACTTGATCACTTCGTCGTCTCGTTCGAACTGCTCCATCCACCGTTCGATAAGCGTCGCCAAGTCCTCACGGTGGGCAAGCCGGCCAGAGTTCGTGGCGAAGCGGGGGTCGGTTCCCAGTTCAGGTTGTTCCATCGCGCGCCAAAGCGCGTCGACCTGACCTTGCGTGCAGAAGATGACGATCCACCCTTCCGGGCCCTTATAAACACCGGCGGGTTGCGCGGGCTGGTAGAAGCGACCCTGACGCACAGGGCGGAACGTTGGATCGAGAGAGGGTGCGTAAATGGCCGTCTCATGCATATGAACCAGCGCATCGACCATCGCGACGTCAACATGCGCGCCTACGCCCGTCCGCTCGCGGCGGAACAAAGCGTGCCCGATCGCGCCGAATGCGTGCACTCCGACGTTGACGTCGGCGATGCCGCTGCCCACGACTAAGGGCGGTCCGTCCGTCTCCCCCGTCATGTGCATCAACCCTGAATATGCCTGCGCGATGAAGTCGAAGGCGGGCTTCGACGCGAGCGGTCCTTCTTGTCCGAAGCCCGAAAGCGAAGCCATCACGAGCCGGGGGTTTCCTGCGGCGAGAACCTCGTATCCCAGACCCTTGCGGTCCATCACGCCTGGGCTGAAATTCTCCACAAGCACATCTGCCTTCATCGCGAGCTCCGCGATGATTTCTTTTCCCTCGACGGAGGACAGGTCGAGACAAATGGAGCGCTTCCCGCGGTTCTGCTGGATGAAGAAACCAGAGCGCCGATTCACCCTCGGCGAGAATGAACGTGCAGGGTCACCGTATGGCGCCGCTTCGACCTTGATCACGTCCGCACCGAGTTCCATCAGCATGCGCGTACACGTCGGACCGGCAAGATATTGGGTCAAGTCGACCACGACGATCCCGTCGAGCAACGGGGCGCTTGGCGAACTCGGAGCAATCCCCACCATCAGACGAGCCGAGCGTCCGCTGTAGGCGCTTTCGAGTTACCCGTGACCTGATTCATTCCGCGACCTGACCGACGGCTCCGGCGTCGACGAGACCGTCGATGGCTTCGGTGGTCAGCCCCAGTTCGGTAAGTACAGCCCTGGTGTCGCGGCCTTGCTGCGGGACGACACCCGCGCGAGATGGCGTCTTCGAGAAGCGGGGCGCCGGTGCAGGTTGTGGAACACCATCGAGGCTGACGAAACCGTTTCGCTCCGTCGAGTATGGGTGAATGGCAGCCTCGCGGAGGGAAAGCACCGGACTCACGCATGCGTTTACCGACCCCCCGTCCGCGGTCCACTCGTCTCGAGTGCGGCCGCGGATGACCTCGGCAAACCTGTTGCGCAGGGTTTGCCAACCCTCGCGGTCAAGTTGGTCCGGCAACGATTCACCCGACACACCCAGGACGCGAAGTAGCTCGTTGTAGGACTCGGGTTCGTTTGCCCCTACTGCGATAAAACGTCGGTCGGCGGTTTCATAGACGTCGTAGAAGGGCGCTCCACCGTCGGCAAAGTTCATTCCCCGTTCATCAGTCCAAACTCCGTCGGCGAGCATTTCATGTAGCGAACTGGTGAGAAGACGAGCCCCGTCGACCATCGCCGCATCGACCACCTGACCCTCGCCCACGCGGGCTGCATGGTTCAGTGCAGCGAGAATACCGACCGCGAGTATCATCGCCCCGCCCCCGTAGTTGGCGACAAAATTCACTGGGGGAACGGGGGCAGAACCCGCCCGGCCAATCGGGTGAAGAGCACCTGCGATGGCGAGATAGTTGATGTCATGTCCAGGGCGGTGCGAAAGCCGCCCGTCTTGGCCCCATCCGGTGGCGCGTCCGAAAACGAGCCGGCGGTTCCGGGCAAAGCACACGTCTGGTCCAAAGCCCAATCGCTCGGCCACTCCCGGGCGGAATCCCTCTATCAAGACGTCGGCACGATCAATCAGGCGGAGAAGAATATCTACGCCGGCTGGTGACTTCAGGTCAACTGTGATCGAGCGTTTCCCTCGTCCGTGAGATTGATCGGCTGCGATCGCCCCCATTGCAAGCCGTCGATCGCGACGATCGACTCGAACGACGTCGGCGCCCATGTCAGCAAGCAGCATTCCGGCGAACGGCGCCGGCCCGATCGCGGCAACCTCAACGACTCGCACGCCGCTGAGTGAAGTCACAAATCGCCTTTCAATTCCGCGGTAACCATCAGAGCTTCCGCAGCAGCGTGCCGGTCCCGAGACCGCCGCCGCAGCACATCGTGACGAGCCCATAGGTGCCGCCGTTGCGGTGCAGTTCATGGACTGCTTTTGTGATCAAAGCGGTACCGGTGCCGCCGAGCGGGTGGCCAAGCGCGATCGCGCCGCCATTCGGATTCACATTTGACAGGTCGGCACCAAGTTCTTGTTGCCACGCAAGCACAACGGAGGCAAACGCCTCGTTGATCTCGACGACGTCGATATCAGCGATGGTCAGGCCGTTCCGGGTGAGCAACGTCTTGGTTGCGGGGATGGGGCCCGTGAGCATGAGCACAGGATCGGAGCCCACGAGACAGGAGTCGACGACTTGGGCGAGCGGCGCGAGCCTGAGTTCGCGGGCGCGGTCTGCGCTCATCATGAGTAGGGCGGAGGCGCCGTCGGCGATCTGTGATGAGGAGCCGGCTGTGTGGACGCCGTCGGGTCGACCGGTCGGCTTGAGCTTGGCGAGGCCCTCAAGCGTGGTCTCCCGGAGCGCCTCGTCCTTCGTGATCCGTAGCGTCGCTTTGTTGTTCTCGCCGGGTTCGGGAAGGTCGATAGAAACCAGTTGGCTGTCGAAGCGTCCCTCGCGAACGGCAACGGCAGCCCGGTCCTGCGACTGCTTCGCGAATCGGTCGCAATCGTCGCGGCTGATGCCCCACTGCTCGGCAATGCGCTCGGCGCCTTCGAACTGCGTCGTGAACTCGTGGTGTTCCCAGTAGCGGCGGGTTATCGGTTTTCCGAGTGACCCATCCTTTGGAACGGTTGCACCCATCGGCACCTGCGACATGAGCTCGACTCCACAGGCGATTGCGCTGTCGATGACACCCGCGGCGATGAGGGCGAACACGACGTTCGCGGCCTGTTGGGAAGAGCCACATTGGCTGTCGACGGTTACGGCAGGGACGTTCACAGGTAGGCCGGCAGCGAGCCAGGCGCCGCGGCCGATGTTGGAGGCCTGCATGCCGGCTTGACCGACACACCCGGCCACGACTTGACCGATGTCGGTAGCGTGAACCGAGGGGTTGCGTTCGAGCAGTCCTTTGAGAAGATCTCCCAGCACGTGAATGGAATGTGCGGATGCGTAGGCGCCTCCACGGCGCCCGAATGGGGTTCGCACTGCATCGACGACGACAACGTCGGTCATGACTCTCCATGTCTGGATGGGTGAACAACTCTACATTATACTTATAAGCATTGCATTGTACGAAACGGGTCCTGGTCGTGCAAGGAGCGTGTCCGACACGGAATCCACATGAACCCCGCAGCCGACGTTGAATCTCGGTCGGCGCCGGGGCTGCTGTGCAAGTACGCATTGACTGTCGCCGACGCTCGACCTTGACCGATCTGAGCGGAGACCGTCACGACGGGGACGCCGGCATGGCACGCAGCACCGTGATGCGGTTGAGGTCGGTTCTTGCTTCAGCGCTGGACCAAGCCCTCGTGCAGGGACTGGTTCTGCGCAACGTGGCCGCCATCACCCGACCGCCCAAAGGCGGCACCCTTCCTCATGGACGTCACTCGACCTAGTGCCGTGACAGGCAACGTTGGGGGGTCGCGTCCACCACTTGGCGGTGGTGA
>JBDTLT010000134.1:0-14461 GCA_039934635.1 Acidimicrobiales bacterium | reverse complement strand
AGGCCGCCAAGAAGGCCGCGGTGGCGGCCGACGTGATGGCGGAGTTCGAGATCCGGGTGGCCGGGTTGCGCGAGACACACCGCCGGCGCCCGTCGCTGATCGCCATGCTCGATAAGGCCGGGTTCATGTGACCACGGAACTCGATGACCTAATGGTCGCGGACGAGCTTCGTTCGCCTCGTGCAATCTCCTGGAACAGCCGGCGAGTAGGAGGAACGGTGATCGCGAGCGATGACCCGTGCCTCACTATGAAATGGCACGCGATTTCGGTGTGGCGATTCCGGTGATGAAGTAGCAGACCGCGGCGATCAGGACCGTGGCCCATAGGCCGAACGCCACTTGGGCGTCGGTACCCCACTGGTCCCCGAGTATGGGCAGACTGACGAGGTAGATGACCGGAAGCGACGCGGCGAGCACGGCTGCGGTCCTCAGGCGCTTGCGCCGGAGTCGGGTGCCATCCACGATGTCGATCGAGCGTGCCAGCTTGCTGCGTTGCGTGATTGCCACGACAGCGGCGAGCGGCAACAGCAGTACGCCGGGATACAACCCGATGAACACGCTCGTGATCCCGGCAGCCGCCATCACCGTGATCGCCACCGTAAGGAGGGTCGAAACGCGTTCTTGTTTCATGAGTGTCTCCATTCGGTAGCGCGGAACTGTGACGACGAGGTCGAGTGCCACTCGGCGCCACGCCCGGCGTGGCCCGAGCTCATCGGACAGGTCAGTGAGGGTCTGCACGAGGTCATCGGCGTAGCGATCTCGGAAGTCGCGTGGATAGAGCAATAAGAGGCTTCGGTACACCCGAACCGCTGACCCGGCTCCCATGTCACGCGAGTCCCGGACGCAGGTTCGAGCGGGTGATACGCACCAATGCGGAGAGCCGGTCGGCCTCGGCCCGGCAGACGGCCTGACCGAGCCCCGTCAAGCGGTAGTAGCGGCGTCGCTCGTCGTCATCCGACAACGCACGGCGATCGGACTCCTCCACAAGACCACGCGCGACCAGCTTCTTGAGCGTGCCGTACAACGTCGCCGGGCCCATGCGAACCACGCCGCCCGAGGACTCCTCAACCGCTCCCATGATGGCGTACCCATGACGGTCGCCAGCCGTAAGGGCCACAAGCACATGGAACTGGGCCTGAGGCAGCGGAAGGAACGATTGCGGGTCGGGAGATCCTCCGGCGTCGGGCATCTATCCACTATGTATCACTTATCGCTATATCGTCAAGTGGATATATCCTAGATCGACAGAGGGACGCCGTGCTGGCCGCGGCGCTTGTGACCTCGATGAGCCCGGTGGGGCTACGCCCCGCGGCGGCCGCCAGCCAGCACGTCGAAGCGAAGGTCCAGCGCCGTCGCGAGTCGAGCGGCGCGCTTCACTGTGGGCCGAAGTAGTCCCCCTCGCGCAGGACCCGGACGGTCTCCGGATCGAGGGCGATCTTCCGCTCGCCGCGCTTTGTCTTTGGTCGGCCGAGGATGACCACGGCGCCGATTTGATCGTCGGACGCGTCGAACGCGTCGACCCGCAGGGACCTACCTCGGGGCGCCTCGGGAATGCCACGACCGCCGCCGTCGAGTGCGGAGGGTTCCGTGGTGGGCACCGGTACGGTCACAGTGAGCCATTCGGACTTTCGGATGGCGTTGGCTCTGGACCGAACCACGGCAGGGACCTTCGGCGTTACTCCGGACCCCGGTAGCGCGATCACGAGATCGCACAAGGCACGAGAGTTCGTCGATGAAGCCACAGAGGACTGCGCTCACCGAGCCGAGCCCGACATGACCACGTCTCCGGGAACGCCGCCGGCGATCCAAGTTCGCGACCTGTGCAAGACCTATGACGGCAAGCTCGTCATCGATCACCTCACGTTCACCGTGCATCCAGGTGTGGTGACCGGCTTCCTCGGCCCCAATGGGGCCGGGAAGTCGACCACGATGCGACTCATCGTCGGGCTCGATCGACCCACCTCTGGTGACGCCGTGATCGGCGGTGTCCACTACGTCGACCTGGTGAAGCCGTTGACCGTGGTCGGCGCCCTGCTCGATGCCGGTGCCACACACAGGGGCCGCTCCGCGCACGACCATCTGTTGTATCTCAGCCAGACGCAGGGCATCTCCCGCACCCGTGTCGACGAGGTGCTGGAGTTGGTCGGGTTGCGCGAGGTGGCGCACGAACGCGCCGGGAGCTTCTCGCTCGGGATGGGTCAACGCCTCGGTCTCGCCGGCGCGCTGCTCGGTGATCCGCAGGTGTTGATCCTCGACGAACCGGTCAACGGGCTCGATCCGGATGGGATCATGTGGATCCGCAACCTCGTCATCCACCTCGCCGGCGAGGGTCGCACGATCTTGATCTCGAGCCATCTGATGAGCGAGATGGCAGCTACTGCGACCGACCTGATCGTGATCGGACGCGGTCGCCTCATCGCCGCATGCACCACAGACGAGTTCATCGAACGATCCTCGAAGCGGTCGGTGCTCGTCAAGTCGCCCGACGCCGCTGCGCTGACTGATCTGATCGCCGCGGCCGGTGGACAGGTCGACACAGAAGCCGACGGTGACCTCATCGTCCACCTCATCGACGCCGCACATATCGGATCGCTTGCCTCCAAGGCCGGGCTCGAGCTGCACGAGCTCACCCCACAGCTCGCATCGCTCGAGGACGCCTTCATGGAACAGACCCACACCAGCACCGAGTTCGGAGGCCGCACCGCCGGCACCGAGGAGCGGGAAGCCGTCGCAGCCGCGTCACCCCGAGCACACTCATGACCGTCACCGTCGACCGCCCCACCACCGCCGAGCAGCCCACCGTGGGTGCACGACTGAACATCGCAGGGCTGCTTCGGTCGGAGTGGACGAAGATCCGCTCGCTGCGCTCCAGCGTGACAGCGCTCGTGCTCCTCGTCGTCGTGACGATCGGGTTCACCGCGCTGTTCGTCGGGCTGACCGTCAGTCAGTGGGACCAGCTCGACCCTGGCCAGCAGATGACCTATCGACTCGACCCGACCCGGCTGATCCTGGGCGCCGGGTTCCAGCTGAGCCAGCTTGCGGTTTGCGTCCTCGGGGTGTTGGTGATCGCGAACGAGTACTCCAGCGGCACCATCCGATCGAGCCTGCTCGCCGTACCGCGCCGAACCCCGATGCTGCTCGCCAAAGCAGCGGTGTTCGCGGTCGTCGTGTTCGTCGTCAGCGAGGTTGCTGCGTTCGGGGCCTTCGCGATCGGGGCACCGATCCTGCATTCGAGGGTCCCCGTCGGCATCGGTGACCCCGGCGTGCTCGGCGCGATCCTCGGCGCCGGTCTCTATGGGGCGGTGCTCGGCGTGTTCTCGATCGCCATCGGGGCCATCGTGCGCCACACCGCCGGTGGTATCGCCGGGATCATTGCGTTCGTGTTGGTGCTGGCGCCGTTGACGCAGCTGATCCCGGGCAGCATCGGCGACCACGTGTTCGCATACCTGCCGACGAGCGCCGGTCAGCTGATGGTGAACGCCCGACAAGGCCCCGACGACCTGCTCACCCCGTGGCAGGGCTTCGGTGTGATGTGCCTGTGGACGGCCGGGCTGATGCTGCTCGCCAACTACCTGTTGCGGCGTCGTGATGCATGAACCGACCTCGACCACCGACCAAGTCGACGGGACCGGGCCGATGACGCGGCGCACGATGCTGCACCACATCGGTGTCGGTGCGGCCACCGTCGTTGTCGCCGGCGTCGGTGTGGGCAGCTACCGCGTGTTCGACAACGGCGTGCTCGACGCCGGACACGGCGCCGCCTACGACCCGTGGATGAACTGGCGCGACGACCCGACGTCACTCGGCACGGTCGCCGCGGCGATCCTCGCTGCCAACCCGCACAACACCCAACCGTGGATGTTTCACGTCACCGCCGACACCGTCGACATGTTCACCGACCCCGCACGGCGAACGGGGGTGCTCGACGCGCTCAACCGTGAGCACCACATCGGCCTCGGCTGCGCGCTCGAGAACCTCGTCCTCGCCGCATCGGCCCGTGGCTTGCTGCCCACCGTGACCTTGCTCCCCGACGCCTCGAACCCGACGCACGTGGCGACGGTCTCCTTCGCTGACGCTCCGAGGGAGGTGTCGAATCTCTACGACGCGATCGATCGCCGACACAGCAACCGAGGGCCGTACACCGACGCGGCCGTAGCAGACGACGTGCTGTCCACGCTCGACTCGCTCACCGCCGGACTCGACGGCATCAGCATCCAATGGTTCACCACACCGGCGGATCGAACGACGCTCGGCTCGCTGATCATCGACGCGACCCAGGCGATCGTCGACGACGAGGAACAGTCGACGGCATCGTTCGCCTGGTTCCGCAACAACCGCGACGACATCGACACGCACATGGACGGCCTCACCCTCGACGCCCAGGGCCTCAGCCCGCTGGTGCTCGCCGTCGCCAAGATCCTCCCAACGACCTCTCGCGCCGCTGGCGACAGCTTCTGGCTCGATCAGACCCGTACCGTGCACACAGCGACCGCTGCCGCCTACGGCGTCATCACCGTGCCCAAACCCGACGATCGCGCGGCGCAACTGAACGGGGGAAGGCTCCTGCAACGCGTCCACCTCGCCGCCACGGTCGCCGGCCTCGGCCTGCAGTACATGAACCAGATCACCGAACGCATCGACCGCGACGCTCAACTCGGGACCACCTCGACGTTCGCGGCTGGGATGGACGCGCTGCTCGACCAACCGGGCCGACATGCGTTGTCTACGTTCCGTATCGGTCACCCGGTGCGAGTCGGCCGAGTCAGCCCCCGCCGCCCCGTCAGCGAGGTGACGCGCTGACCCGCTCACGCCCGCAGTACCTGGCCATCTTCGGATGGCTCGGTTCGATCGGCGCTGGTCTCGGGATCATCGCTGGCCTTGCCCAAGCGACCATCGGGAGCCGCATCCCCGACTGGTCGGGCAACAAGCACCAGCCCGTCTCGCTCGGTTTACTCACCGTCGCGCTGAGCGCCAGCGCATTCGCCGCCGTGCGAACGTTGCGCGTTCCTACCGCGCCTCACGACGGGATGATCGTGGCGGTCACGGTATGGCTCTTCATCGTGGCCGCCGTGTGCGCCACGACCGTCGGTCGTCTCTGGGTCATTCCCGGGTTGCTGCTGATCGCCGCAGCCGGCGTCACGTTCGCCGCGAGCGGCTGGCACCGGTTCCGGTCGGAGGTGGCGACCAACTGGCTCCGCGGTCTCCTCGGGATCCTCGGTTCGCTCGAGTTGCTGATGGCGGTCAGCGCAGCACCCAACACCACGATTGCTGCCGGGATCCTCGCCGGTGTGGCCCTGATCGCCGCTGCAGTGCTGGCCAGACTGCACCGCCGCCTGGTGATGAGCGGTCTCGTCGCGGCCACACTGCCGTTCGCGATCGCCACGTGGTGGGCCATCATCCCCCCGATGGTCACAGTCGTCGCGTTCGCGATCGGCATGGCCGCCAACAATGGTGCCCCAACACGCATCGGCTCCGCCGACGTGACACCACGCGTGTTACGTCCGGTCGGATGACCTGATGGGCACCATCGAGATCCTCTGGATACCACTCGGTGCCGGCCAGCACGTGGTTCGCCTCAGCGGCCGCGTCTACGAGTCGTTGGCCGCCTTCGTCCGGCGTCGCCCTGCGTGTGTGCTGTTCCATTCCGCGCTCGTCGTGACGGTGTCCGAGGGTCGCTACGTGATCGAGATGACACCCGTTCCTCCCGGGCACGGCGCACCTCGCGGCGTCGTCGCGGAAGGCCCCGTCGGCTTGAGGTGGCTCGGCAAGCTCCGGATCTTCCGCTACGAGATCCACCGCTGGCTAGACGGTGTGATCCCCGACGCCGATCAGGCCACCGCCACCACGACTCTGGAGCTCGCGCCAGTCGACGCACAACGGCTGCTCGACCTCGTACCGATGGTGCCCACGCCGGTGTGGGGCAGAGACGAGCTCGATGCCGGTGAGATGTGGAACTCGAACTCGGTCACCTCGTGGATCCTCAGCCGGGCCGGCATCGACACCGCGAACCTTGCCCCACCCGACGGCGGCCGCGCACCAGGCTGGAACGCCGGGCTCGTCGTCGCAGCCGCCGACGAGCGGTGAGAGATCGCACTCACCGGCCCTCGATCGCGACGTGAATCAGTCGCACTCGGTCACGGGCGGCGATGCTCTGCGGCGCTTCCGACGCGCAAAGCTCGCATCTGGTAGTACCGCTGTCGGCAGCCCTCGTTGTGTTGTTGCGAGCCGTCGCCTCTGCTCGGCTCTTGATCCCGCGCAGCATTCGCCGCATCCTCGCGAAGTCGCTGAATTCCATCAGGACGATTCCGAGGACCGCCATCGGCGGGTGTGACCAGTCGTAGACGGCATGGATTCGAGCAACGAGGTGAGTGCCACCTGAGGCGGTGGGCGTCAATCGCCATGACCACGTGCTGTCCGGCTTGGTCCACAACATCCACGACCCGACCTCGAACGAATCCACGCGCATCGCTGTCCGGTCGGTCGGTGTCGACGACGGCGACATTGGGATCCACTGCCCGATCTCGAGGTCCTGCAGATCAGGCACGATCGTCGTTGCGCTCGGCCGGGCGAGATTGTCGAGCAGGTCGTGAATGTGGAACCCGGCGCGGCGCTCGGCGCCGATCTCTACATGTCGTCTTTTGACGATGACCCGAAGGTCGCAGGGTCAAATGGTACGGCCCGGCCAGTACGGTCCGGCCTTCGTGAAACTTCTGCTGGACGCGATCGTCACCTCGACGGAGATGCCGCCGAGGTGATGATCGTGCAGTCGGGATTCGTTACGCCGAAACCTCTGCTGCGTGGGCCGCCTGAGTGGCCGGGACCCGCTGTGGGTGTCCGGTCTCCGCGACTCGAGGATCGTCCAATGCGTTCGTCGCGCGAGCGGGCAGCTGAGTGAGAGCTACGACGGCCGCGCAGAGTGCGAGCGCAGCGGCGATCCACAGCGAGTGGTTCATGGAGTCCACGAACGCGGCCCGAGCAGCGGATGCGATCTGGTCACCTTGCGTGCCGAGGTGGCGGCTGGTGTCGATGGCCGCGCCGACGTTGTTGGTGATGATCGCGCGGTCGACCGCGCGGAGGTCGGGGAAGCGGCGAAGCTCTTGGTTCATCGACGAGGCGTAGCTGGTGGCGGCGATGCTTCCGATGACCGCAACTCCGAGAGCGCCGCCGAACTCGCGGACGGTGTCGTTGACAGCAGAGCCGACCCCGGCACGTGCGGGGGGAAGCGATGCCATGATCACCTCTGTTGCTGCGGGCATGGCGACTCCAGCGCCGAGGCCGAACAGGAAGAGCCCGATTCCGGTGGGCAGGTAGCCGCCACCGTGGGCAAACGCTGCTTGGACGGCGATGCCGGCGGTGGAGAGGAGCGTTCCGGTGGTGACGGCGATTCGTGCGCCGTGGGATGCGGCGAGGTGGGCGCCTGCTCCGGTGCCGATCAGCATCGCCATGGCGGCGGGGACGATGGCGAAGCCCGCGACGAGCGGGGTGTAGCCGAGGACGAATTGGAGGTACTGCGCTTGCAGGAAGACCGTGCCGGCCATGGCGAAGAACAGCAAAGTGAGCGTGATGCTGCCGGCTGAGAAGCCGCGGCTACGGAACAGATTGACGTCGAGCATCGGTTCCCCCCTGCGCAACTCCCAGGCGACGAACACGGCGCCGAGAACGGTGCCGAGCGTGAAGTTGACGATCGACGGTCCGGATGTCCAGCCGCGTTCGGGGGCTTGGATGATGGCGTACACGAGCGAGCCGATCGCGGCGACGGACAGGACAGCTCCGACCGGATCGAGCCGCGTTGCGTGGGGGTCGCGCGAGTCCGGGACGAGGTGCAGTGCTCCGACGATGGCGGCGACGAGCAGCGGCACGTTGATCCAGAACACCGACGACCACGAGAAGCTGCGCATCAACGCGCCACCGATGATCGGTCCGAGGGCGATGCCCGCAGCACTTGCGGCGGTCCATGCAGCGATCGCCTTGGCGCGTTCGCGGGGGTCGCCGAACACGTTGACGAGTATTGACAGCGTCGTCGGCATGATGAGGGCACCCCCGGCGCCCATGACGCTGCGGCCGGCGATCAGCGCGGTTGTCGAACCTGCTGTTGCCGCGACCACCGAGCCGACGAGAAACGTGACCAACCCAGCGAGGAGCGCGTGGCGGCGTCCGAACCGGTCACCGAGGCTGCCGGCGGTGAGCAGCAGACCGGCGAACACAATTGTGTAGGACGCGACGACCCATTGGAGCTGCGCCGAGCTCGCGCCGAGGTCGCTGACCAGTCGGGGCATCGCCACGTTGATGATCGTGTGGTCGATGGACGTCACGAGGAGGGCGAGAACGAGCACGCCGAGGACGTGCCATCGGCGGGGATCGCTGGGATGGGCGGGACCGTGGGATTGGGTGGTCGGGCTGCCGTGCATGATGACTCCTCGATCGCGATGCGGGATTGGTGTGGCGGTGGCTTCTGTGGGTCGCACTGTGCGGGTAAGGGACGTCGGAACGCATTGGGATCGACCCCTCAGATCTGGCGGAGCCTTGCTCCGCCTGGTGTAGATCGAGTCGTTGTCGACGCATGACGCGCCGGACAAGATGAGACGCGGGCTGCGGACGTCGGCGCGCCGGGCCGACCGAGGGGACGTACCCGTGATTTGGTGCGGGTCATGGCGGTGTGGTCGGCGCCGAAGGGAGCAGGATCGCCGCGAACACCGCTCCGACGAACAGGACAGCAGAGGCGACGAGACAGCCGACTTGGAAGCCGTCGAAGAACGATCGGGTGGCGGTGTCGAGGAGCGCGGTCCCGTCGGTCCCGAGTCGGTTGGCTGTCGCGATGGCCGCGCCGATCGACTCCTTTGCTGCAACTCGTGAATCGGGCGACATGACGAGGTTCGAGGTGTCGAGGCCTGCTCGATAGATCGAGACGTAGATACTGCCGATGATCGCAACACCGAGGGTGCCGCCGAGCTCGCGGGTGGCGTCGTTGACCGCCGAGCCGACGCCGGCCTTGTCGGGCGGGACCACGCCCATGATGGCTTCGGTAGCAGGTGCGGTGGTGAAGCCGAGACCGATGCCTGCGAGCACCATCTGTCCGGCGATCTCCAGGTAGGGCGTCGCGGTGCTTGCCGTGGAGACCCAGGCGAACGACGCGCCGAAAATCGCGAGGCCGAGAGCGACGATCGTCTTGTTGCCGATGCTCACCGACAGTCGTACGCCGAGCAGTGATCCGGCTCCGATACTGAGCGCGACGGGAAGGATACGAAGGCCGGTGCTGAGCGGCGTGTAGTCCTTGAGGAACTGGAAGTACTGGGTGATCATGAACACGAACCCGGCGAGTGCGAAGAACGACACGGTCACCGATCCGCTGGCGGCGCTGAAGCGGAGGTTCGCGAACAACGAACGGTCGAGCATCGGGTCGGCCTGTCGACGTTCCCAACCGATGAACGCCGCCGCCACTACTACGGCGCCGGCGAACCCCGCGACGGTCGACAAGGATCCCCAACCCCGTACCGGGGCCTCGATGATCGTGTACACGAGCGTGCCGATCGCGATCGTCGACAGCACCAGCCCGGCGACGTCGAGTGGGGGCGTCGACGGGTCACGTGAGGTGGGAACGAACCGGACCGCGGCCAAGAGCGTGAGGCCGGCGACCGGCGCCATCACCACGAACACGCTCCCCCACCAGAAGTGCTCGAGGAGGAACCCGCCGGTGACAGGACCAAACGCGACTCCGAGGCCGGTCATCGCACCCCACGTCCCGATCGCCTTTGCCCGCTCGGTCCGGTCGGCATAGAGGTTGGAAATGATCGACAGCGTGGCCGGGAAGATCAACGCCGCTCCCACACCCATCGCGGCGCGCACGACCAGTAACTCGTGAGCGGTGTCGACCAAACCACCGATCGCCGTCGAAGCACCGAAGACGGCGAGCCCGGACACGAGGGTCCCCTTTCGTCCGTAGCGATCGCCGAGGCTGCCCGCGGCGAGGACGAGTGCAGCGAAGGTGAGGTTGTACGCGTCGACGATCCACTGCAGGTCGCTCGTGGACGCACCCACTTGGCGGACGAGGGCCGGCAAGGCGATGTTCACGATCGTGGTGTCGACGTTGATCACGAACACCGCCGCACACAGAACCGCCAGCGCTCGGCCACGGTGGTCGCCCACCGTGGTGCGCAGATCGTCAGTGACGAACGCGCCGGTCATGACAGCTCCTGCAGGCCGGCGGCCGTCAGCATGTACGACGCTGCAGTTTTGCTGGCGTCGGTCGCAATCTCGGTGACGGCCAGGCCGACTTGGTCTGCGGTCAGTGTCGCACCGAGCTGAGTGAGATACGTCGCCCGATCCGTACCCGAGTAGGCGGCGTAACCGTCGACGAACGCGGCGCCGAGCGCCGTTGCCGGCGTCAGTTTCGGCAGCACGGATACGAACCGGATCCCCAACCCGAGCCGGCCCGATTCGGCGGCGGCGTACGAACTGATGAATCTGACCATCGCCTTGGCGCCGGCGTACCCGCCGCTCAGAGGCGAGCCCGCTAGGGCGGCGCCGCTCGACATGTTGATGACGAGCGAACCCGCATCCAGAGGCAGGCCGAGAGCGGCACGGGTGAATTCGAAGGACTGCCGGACGTCGGTGTTCCAGTTGTCGCTGAACGACGCCCACGATTGGTCCTGCACGCGGGCGGCAATCGGTGTCGCTCCGGCGTTGAGCACCAGCACCTGCGGCCGGTGCCTGCTGATGAGCTGTGCCGCCAGGTCCGGATCGGTGACGTTGCCGGCAACGGGGGTGAACGATGCCCCGAGATGCTCGTGCAGGTCCAGCAGCGCGGCGCGGTCCCGGGCGACGCCGACGACGTCGGCTCCGGCTCGGGCGAGACGGATGGCGATCGATCGGCCGAAGCCACGGCTGGCGCCGGTGACGACGGCGGTGACGCCGATGAGGTCGGAGGTGGTCATGTGGTGCTCCCGTGGTGGTGGACTCTCACGGTTGAAACACGAGATGGGCCGACGCCTCACCGATGAATTCGCTCGGCGGATGGTGTTGTTACCGTCGTGGCCACCGAGGAGAGGAATCGCACCCGCATGGACGACACGATCCTCGAACGCGCCCGACTGGGCGACGACGGCGCCTTCGACGAACTCGTCGCCCCATACCGCCGGGAGCTCCTCGTCCACTGCTATCGATCGCTCGGCTCCTTCCACGACGCCGAGGATGTTCTCCAGGAGGTGCTGGTGTCCGCTTGGCGTGCCCTCGACAGTTTCGATGGGAAGTCGCTCCGGGGGTGGCTCTATCGGATCGCCACGAACCGTTGCCTGAACCACCTCCGCGACAACTCGCGCCGACCGCAACCAGCGAACCGCCCGGACGATCCTGCTGGCATCGGCCCGGCCGGCGACCCGTGGTGGTTGGAGCCGTTCCCCGACACGCTCCTGGGCGCACGCGACGACGGCCCCGAAGCTCGCTACGACACACGCGAGTCGATTGCGTTGGCATTCGTCGCCGGGCTGCAGAAGCTCCCGCCGAAACAACGCGCCGTGCTCGTGTTGCGCGATGTACTCGGCTTCCCCGCTGCGGAAGCCGCCGAGATCTTGGGTACCACCGCCGTGTCGATCAACAGCGCACTCGTGCGCGCCCGCGACGGATTCCGTCCGCACCGCTCGCCGGAGGACGTGCCACTTCCTCGCTCGTCAGCGGAAGCCGCCGTGGCGCAGCGCTTCGCCGATGCGTTCCAACATGGCGACCTCGAACGTGTGCTCGCCATCCTCAGCGACGACGCACGCCTGTCCATGCCACCGGAACCCATCGAGTGCAACGGCGCCCTCGCCGTCGCCGACTACCTCCGATGGCGCGGATTCTGGGGGCCAGACCTCCAACTCGTCCCCACGCGCGCCAATGGCCAACCTGCCTACGGCTACTACCTCCCCGACCCAGTCACCTCCCAGTCACGCGCCAACGGACTCATCGTGCTCACCATCGATCACGACCACGTCACCACCGTGACCCGGTTCGGTGGGCCGCGACTCGTCACGCGCTTCGGTCTCCCCGAAGTCCTCCCTCACCCGAGCGCCGACGCACCGACGGGGCCATCCGCTCACCCGCGCTGAATCTGCGCTCACCTCGACCATGTCCGGAAGTCCGAACATCGTGAACAGCGACTGGTCGAAGAAGACAACGTTGCCGGCACCACCATCGAGTCGGTGCCTCGCGGGCGACACACTCAAGTTTGTCGAGAGCCTTTAGACGAGGTCCTCGGCGCCGATAGCAGGACCGTACCGTCTGTGACGGCACGGGTTGAGTGTCGACCGATGTTGACCACCTCCTCCTTCAAGGATTTGAGGCGGAATTGTCGGAGTCGACCAGGGCGGGAAAGACAGGCCCGAGCGCAGCTATCGCCGGTCGCACGCTTTCCGAGCAGCGCGTCGCCGCCACGAGCGGACCGATGATCATTCTCGTCGTCGGATCCGTGTGTCTCGCCCTTGGGCTTTCGGTCATATGGAAGGGTGATGCATCGGAAACGGCCGCCGGGTTCTGGCCGCCGGCCGGAGCGGCGCTCGTTGCGTTGATCGTCGTTCCGCCGAGAAGGTGGGGGTGGGTGTTCGGCGGGGTGCTCGTCCCGACGATCGTTGGCTTTGTCGTTGGCCTCATGCCGATTGTTGCGGGATGTTGGTGGGCGGCCGGCAACTGTGTCGAGCCGGCTCTGGCTGCCATCGTGGTCCGCCGGTTCGCCTCCTCGCGACGGTGGACTCCCAACCGGGCCTTGCTGGTGTTCTTCGCGATCGGGGTCGTGATCGCGCCGATGCTCGGCGGGGCGATCGGAGCGGTCGGCAACGTCGTGGGCTACAACGAACGATGGCTCGACGTGTGGTCCGAGTGGGTGCTCGGTGACGGCCTCGGCGTGCTCGTGGTCGCGCCCCTGCTGCTGAATTACCGGCCGTCGAAGTTCCATAGCCGCACTCGCTACGAGGTTGCCGCGCTGATGGCGCTCGTCACCGTCGCGACCGGGTTGGCGTTCGCAAACGTCGGGCAAAACGGCGCGGCGCTTCTCCCGTACCTGATCCTCGTGTGCTTGATCTGGGCCGGGATGCGCTTCGGTGGGCGGTCGGTAGCTGCCGCGGGGTTCGTCGTCGCGCTCGGCGCGAACGTGGCGACATCACTGGGTTACGGGCCGTTCTCGGCAACACAACGCACTGCGGACATCATCACGTTGCAGATCTTCTTGGCCATCGCTTTGGTCACGAGCTTCGTCGTCGCATCCATGGCGAGCGAACTCGCCGACGGCAATGAGGTGAGCCGGCTGCTCACATACCAGGCCCACCACGATGCGTTGACCGGTTTGCCGAACAGGATCCTCTTCGTCGACCGCCTGAACGCGACCCTCGCGGCGGTCGGCGACGAACCCGGTTCGGGTGTCGCGGTATTCACGATCGATCTCGACGACTTCAAGAAGATCAACGACCGTTTCGGGTCCCCAGTCGGTGACTCGGTGCTCTGCTCGGTTGCAGAGATCTTGGGTCGCACCGTCAGCGACGGCGACGTTCTGGCTCGTCTCGGCGGGGACAAGTTCGTGATCCTCTGCACCGGTCTGTCAGGCCCCGACGCCGTTCTGGCAGCCGCTACGAAACTGACACTCAGCCTTGCGGTTGGCGTAGCCGTAGGCGCGAACCATTTTCAGTTGAATGCCAGCATCGGCGCCGCCTTCTTCGACGGTGACGACCCGATCACCGCAGTCGGCCTCATTGACCGCGCCGAGATCGCGCTTCGTGACGCGAAACGGACGCCTGGACTCAATATCTCACTGTTCGATGATGCGCTCGCAGCCCATATCCGGCGGCGGGCGGAGATGGCCGAAGAGCTGCGCCACGCCATCGACCGTGGAGAGATGACAGTCCTCTATCAACCGGTGATCTCGTTGGCATCGGGTCGACTCACCGAGTTCGAGGCGCTGTTGCGTTGGAACAACCGACACTTCGGGGCGGTCGGACCCGACGAATTCATTCCCGTGGCGGAAGCCAACGGGCTCATCCACGTGCTCGGCGAGTGGGTGCTCGTGGCCGCTTGCCAGCAGCTCGCGTCGTGGCGAGCGCAGTCGTTCGATGACGGGATCGCGGTTGCAGTGAATGTGTCCGCCCGCCAGCTTTCCGACGATGCGTTCGCGGATCGGGTTCGCGCGATCTTGGCGGCGGCAGAGTTGCCTTCGAGCGCGCTCACACTCGAGATCACCGAGACCGCGGTGATGGACGACTCGGACGCCTCCGATCTCGTGCTCCAGGACCTCCGTCAGCTGGGTGTGCGGCTCTCGATGGACGACTTCGGGACCGGCTATTCGTCGATGAGCAACCTCAGGCGCACACCGCTGGACGTTCTCAAGATCGATCGCAGTTTCGTTGCCGGGGTCGGCATCGTCGCGAAGGACACGGCCATCGTGGCGTCGATCATCGACCTCGGGCACAGCTTCGGTCTCGACGTTGTCGCGGAGGGGATCGAGA